>NZ_JARAMM010000011.1:0-194115 GCF_028807335.1 Sulfitobacter sp. PR48
GGGCCAAGGCTTGTGGCTGGCGTCGTGGAAGAACGATTTCGTTGTTTCGGGGGGAGCGGGTGCAGGAACGTGCTTTTTCAGCAGCCTGAGGCACGCCGACCGGAGTCGGCTGCCTGCCCCTGCCTTCAGACTGCCTCAGGCACAGGCGGTTGCCTCGATCTCGAACAGCAGACCGGGGATGGCCAGACGGGTGACGCCAAGCAGGGTCATCGGCGGGGCGCAGCGGGCGGCGCCGAAGCGCGTGCCCAGCAGATCGAAATGCTTCAGCGCCTCATCCACATCGGTGGTGTAGATGGCCAGTCGCGTGACATGGCCAAGCTCCATGCCTGCGCCGGACAGAACCGCTTGGAGATTGTCCAGCGCCAGACCGATCTGGCCGCGCATGTCGCCCGGATGCCGGGGATTGCCTTCTGCATCCACGGCGGTCTGGCCGGCGCAGATCAGCTGGCGCGATGCGCCTTCGATGATTTCGGCCTGGTTATAGCCCAGTTTCAGGGACCAGTCCCAGGGGTTTACGGCGGTGCGTTGCATGTCGGTTTCTCCGGTTTGATGTCATTGGAGAATCCCTATGTTCAAATGGTGCCAAATTTTGTCACCAAATGTGCTAGGCTGCGGAAATGGATATTCGCAGCCGTCATGACGCCATCATCCGCAGCCTGCGCCGCAGGGGGACCGCGACGGTTGACCAGCTGGCCGGCGAGGCCGGTGTATCGCGCCGCACGGTGCTGCGCGACATCGGTGCCCTGCGCGATCAGGGGTTTGTCATAGATTCGGAACCGGGGCGCGGCGGCGGTCTGCAGCTTGACCCGCAATCCATGCAGACAACCGCGCGGCTGGCGGTGACGGAGGTTTTTGCGCTGCTGATCAGCGTGGCGGCGATGCGGGCGGCGGGGCACCTGCCCTTTTCCGATCTGGCCGATGCGGGGCTGGCAAAGATCGAAAGGACCCTGCCCCGCGACAAGCTGCGCGACCTGCGCCGTTTTCTGGACTGCCTGCATGTGGGCAAGCTGTCCCCGTTGCAGGACCTGTCGGACATGGGCACGATCGACCCCGCATTGCTGCCCGCCTTTGAAACCGCGTTCCTGCAGCGCCGCCATCTGCGGTTCGACTACCGCGATGCCAGGGGAATTGAGACACGCCGCGAGGTCGAACCGCAGGCGATGCTGATCCTGCCGCCGCTGTGGTATCTGGTGTCATGGGATCCCGCACGGGGCGATTTCCGGCATTTCCGGATGGATCGCATCACGGGGCCCGTGCTGGTCGAAGGGACAACGTTTCGCCAGCGGCAGGTGCCGTTCGGGGAGGATGTCTGCCCCTACAGCGCATTGCCGCGGTGAGGTTGGCCGGCCGGCCCGCCCGATCAGCTGAGCGTCAGCGCCGCGGTGCCGAGCCGGGACATCTGGACTTCGATCCGGCCCTTGCCCTTGTGATACCAGATCGGGCTGTGGGTGCCGCAGAACACGACCTGGCCCGCCTCAAGCGCAAAGCCGCGCGCGGCCAGGTGGTTGGCGATCCAGGTCACCGCATCCAGCGGGTCCTGCGGGGCGGCGCCGGTGACGTCATGCACGATCTCCCCGTCGATGTGCAGGGTGGTTTGCAGGTCACCGACGTTCAGGTCTTCGGGCGCGAGGCCCGGTCCGCCGACCACCGCGCCGACGTTGGAGATGTTCTGGGCAATGGCGTCGGGGATATGGGTGTTGGGCATGTCGGTGTGCCGCAGGTCCAGAAGCTCGATCCCCGGCACGAAACGGTCGATGGCACCCATGACCTGCGCGCGGGTGAAGGGGGTGTCTTGCGGGCTGAGACCCGTCTTCATCACGGCGACGATCTCTGGCTCAATGGCGAATTCGGTGTAATCGGCCACCTTCAGGGATGCCTCGCCATCAATACGCTGGCTGGCGAAAATGCGGCCGGTTGCAGGTTCGCTCAGCTTGAAACGTGCCATCAGCTGCTGCGAATTCGCGGCGATCTTCCAGCCCGCAACCGGGCCGCGCACCGTGGGGTCGGACAGGGCTGCGGTCAGCGCGTCCTGAATGGCATAGGCCTGTGCCAATGTGCGCGGCGGGTCCTCGGCATAGGGGTCAAAGGCATTGCCCTTCAGCACATCGTCGAAAATCTTCTGCGTCAGCGTCCGGAGGTCCGTCATGCCATCATCCTTTTGAAATCCGTGATCCATTCAAGCGCGTCGCCGGTGTTTTCCAGAGGCCGGTACTCGGCAGAGACCTCTGCATCGTAGCCGGTGTCGCGCAGGGCCGCAAAGGCGGCGGGAAAGTCGATCATGCCGGTGCCGGGTTCGTGGCGGCCCGGCGTGTCGGCGAATTGCACATGGCCGATCCGCGCGCCTGCGCGGCGGATGGCGGCAGGCAGGTCCGGTTCGGTGATGGCCATATGGTAAAGGTCGAACTGCAGCGCCAGATTGGGGTGGTCAATCTCCTCCAGCAGGTTCAGCGCAGGGTCGAGCCCGGAGAGGAAGAACCCCGGCACATCATCGCGGTTCACCGGTTCGACCATGACCTGCACGCCGATTTCGGCCATGACATCTGCGGTATGGACAAGATTGGCCTTTAACACCGCCAGACATTCCGCATGGGAGGCGCCCTCGGGCGGCCTGCCGGAGAGCACATTGACCTTGCGCACGCCCAGTGCCGCGGCCTGTCCGGCGCAGGTGGCAACGGCGGCGCGGAAGGCGTCCTGTTCACCGGGCAATGCGGCAAGGCCGACGGCGTCACCCGGTCCGCGCGGCACGTTGATCAGGGTGATGGGCATGGCCAGCGCCTGAGATGCCTCCTTCAGGGGTTCAATTTCGGCCAGTTCGGGGAACTGGATTTCGACGCCCTGAAACCCGGCGTCCCGCGCGGCGCGCAGCCTTTCGATCAGTGGAACTTCGCAGAACATCATCGAGATGTTGGATATCAGCTTCATGTGTACCGCCCTGGATTCATTGTTGACAGAAAACGGGATTCGGTGGTTTGGTTCAAGCATAAACCTTCTTTCATGAAACTTTCTTTGGAGGCGGCAACCATGGCATCGTCTGACAAAAAGCCACTTCGTTCGCGAATCACGACGGATGGCATCGACCGCAGCCCGCACCGCGCATTCATGCATGCCATGGGGCTGGACGACGCCGCGATTGCCAGGCCGATGGTGGGGGTCGTCAGCCAGAAGGGTGAAACCACGCCCTGCAACATGACCCATTACCAGCAGGTCGAATATGCCAAGGAAGGCATCGCGATGGCCGGTGGCACGCCGCGCGAATTCACCACGATCTCTGTCTCGGACGGGGTGGGGATGAACCATGAGGGCATGAAGTTCAGCCTGGTCAGCCGCGAGATCATCGCCGACAGCATCGAGGCGGTGATACATGGCCATGCCTATGACGGCATCGTCGGCTATGGCGGCTGCGACAAGACTTTGCCCGGCGTCATCATGGGCATGGTGCGCTGCAATGTGCCCGCTGTCTTTGTCTATGGCGGGTCGGCCCTGCCCGGGCGGTTCCAGGGCCGCGATGTCAGCGTTCTGGACACTTACGAGGCGGTGGGCGCGGTGCAGGCCGGCACGATGACCGAAGATGAGCTGACCCAGCTTGAAGAGGCCTGCAAGCCGACCATCGGTGCCTGTGCGGGCCAGTTCACCGCCAATACGATGGCCATGGTGTCAGAGGCTTTGGGCATGACGGTGCCCAATTCCTCGATGATCCCCGGCGTCTATTCGGAACGCAAGGGCGTGGGCCAGCGTGCGGGCGCGCTGGTGATGGAACTGATCGAACGGGGCGGCCCGCTGCCGCGCGAGATCGTCACGCGCAAGGCGCTTGAAAACGCCTGCGCCATTGTGGCGGCGACCGGCGGATCCACCAATACCGCGCTGCACATTCCGGCGATTGCCCATGAGGCGGGCATCAAGTTTACCGCCGATGACGTTGCCGCGGTGCTGCAGCGGACACCTTTCATCGGCAACCTGCGTCCGGGCGGGAAATACCATGCCAAGGACGTCTATGAGATCGGCGGCGCGCATGTGGTGATCAAGGAGCTGATCGCCCATGGGTTCATGCATGGCGACACGCTGACCGTCACGGGCCGGACCCTGGCCGAAGAGGTCGCCCATGCGCCGGCACCGGATGGTGAGATCATCCGCCCCGTGTCCGACGCCATCATGCAATCGGGCGGCGTGGTTGTCCTGAAGGGGAACCTTTGCCCGGATGGGGCGCTGCTCAAGGTGGCGGGGCTGAAATCGCTGACCTTTACCGGCACGGCGCGCGTGTTCGAGAGCGAGGATGACGCAGTGGAGGCGGTCCATTCGCGCGACTACAAGGCAGGCGAGGTTCTGATCGTGCGGAACGAAGGACCCGTGGGCGGCCCCGGCATGCGCGAGATGCTGGGCCTGACGGCGCTGATCTATGGGCAGGGCATGGGAGAGAAGGTTGCCCTGCTGACCGATGGCCGTTTCTCCGGCGCGACGCGGGGCATGTGCATCGGCCATGCCGCGCCCGAGGCTGCGACCGGCGGCCCGATGGGGCTGGTGCAGAACGGCGACAGCATCACCATCGACGGCAAGGCCGCGACGATCACGCTGCACGTGTCAGAGGATGAACTGGCCCGCCGCCGCGAAGGCTGGACGGCACCGGAAACGCGGCATCGCGCCGGTCTGCTGTCGAAATATGCGGCGACGGTGGGACAGGCCCATGAAGGTGCCGTGACCCATGCGGGCAACGCGCAATGGCCGGAAACCCGCAGGAAAGGAAAGACGACATGACCAAGACGGCAACACTGGGCTATATCGGCACCGGTCTGATGGGGGCCCCCATGGCGGCACGGCTGCTGGCGGCGGGCCATCCGCTGACCGTCTGGAACCGCACGGCGGCCAAGGCGCAGGGGCTTGTGGACAAGGGTGCCGCGATGGGGGAAAGCCCCGCCGATGTGGCCGGCCGCTCCGATATCGTGTTCCTGTGCCTTACCGACACAAATGCCGTGGAAGAGGCCGTTTTTGGCGAAAACGGCGTGGCCAGGGGCGCGCGCAAGGGCAGCGTTCTGGTCGATTTCTCCTCGATCCAGCCGGATGCATCGGTCAGGATGGCGGAGCGGCTGAAATCCGAGACCGGGATGGACTGGATCGACGCGCCGGTTTCGGGCGGTGTGCCGGGGGCCGAGGCGGGCACGCTGGCGATCATGGCCGGTGGCGCGCAAGAGGTCTTTGACCGGGTCGAGAGCACCGTGCTGGACATGGCCGCGCGGTTTACGCTGATGGGGCCTTCGGGGGCCGGGCAGACCACCAAGCTGTGCAACCAGGTCATTGTCGGCTGTACCATGGCGGTGCTGGCCGAGGCCGCGCGCCTTGCCACCAATGCGGGCGTGGATGCCACGCGGCTGCCGGAGGCGCTGGCGGGCGGATTTGCGGACAGCAAGCCCTTGCAGATCTTCCTGCCCCGCATGGTCAATGCGCAGCATGAGCCGCCCCTGGGGCATGTCTATACCATGCTGAAGGATCTGGATTCGGTCTGTGCGCTGGCGCGCTCCTGCACCTCGCCGGTGCCCTTCACCGCCATGGCTGCGGAACAGTTCCGCCTGCTGACCGTGCGCGGCGGCGAGACGGCGGATGCCCTGGAAATCTTCAAACTGAGTGGGCCGAGCAAGCTTTGACAATTTTGACGTAAGCGCGGCGAAGGCCGCAACACACAAGGGAGAGTAAGATGAAACACTTTACGACCTGGACATTGGCGGCGGCCATGACTGTCGCGGCATTGCCCGCATTGGCGCAGGACACCAAGACCATGCGGATCGGGTCCTGGCTGCCGCCGCATCACCTGATCGTTTCGGGTATCCTGCAGCCCTGGGCCACGGCCATCGAAGAGGAAACCGGCGGGTCGCTGAAGTTCGAGATCATGACATCGCCGCTTGGCCCGCCGCCTGCGCAGTTCGACCTGTTGCTGGATCAGGCCTTTGACGTCGGCTATGGCGTGTCCGGCCATAACGCGGGCCGTTTCACCATGACACAGGTCATGGACCTGCCGTTCATGTCGCCCGATCCCTGGGCCGGCTCTGCGGCCTCCTGGCTGACCTACCAGAAGTACGGCGCCGAATATGGCGAGCATGAGGGCGCGCATGTGGTGGGGCTGTTCACCCATTCGAACCCCAACATCAACATGGCAAAGGGCCGGGTCGACACGCTTGCCGATCTGGAGGGCAAGACGATCCGCGTTGGCGGCAATGTCACCGGGCGCATCATGTCCGAACTGGGCGCATCGCCGGTGCAATTGCCCCCGACCGAAGCGCAGACCGCCATGTCGCGCGGTGTGGCCGATGGCATCACCTTCCCGTCTGAATCCATCGACTTTTTCGGCATCACCCCGGTCATCTCCTCGATCACGCGGATTCCCGGCGGGCTTTATACCGATACCTTCTGGGTCGCCTTCAACCAGGACAGCTGGGACAGTCTGAGCGATGAGGAACGCGCCGCGGTCGAGAAACATTCAGGCATGGCCATCGCCATGCTCTCTGGCTTTGCCTGGACCAATGGCGACAAGCATGGCGAAGCGAAGCTGAACGAAAACAATGTGGAATTCGTGACCCTGCCCGAGGCAGATGTCGCCGCCGCGCGCGAAAAGCTGAAGCCGCTGGAGGCCGAATGGCTGGCGCAGGCCTCGGAAAAGGGCTTCGACGGGGATGCGATCCTGCAATATGCGCGGGACATGGTCGAGAACTACCGCACGGACAAAGTGGTGAATGTGGTAAAGTAATGTAAGGCTCTGGACCCATTAATTCTATATGCTCAGTTTGACAGATTTTTTTGCAGACCAGGAACATCTGCGCAGGAATAGTGGTTCTATTCCAAGCAGATGTGACGCAGACTGCGGGAAAATCCGTCAAACCCGAAGGGCGGCGATTTCACTTCATTTCAACGTCTTGGGCCGCTTGCAAATAGAACCACTATTGGCTGCACGCCCCAAACCATTGAAATCTCGTGAAATCACCGCTGAGTATATAGAATTAATGGGTCCAGAGCCTAGGCGGCATTGCAGAAAATGCCGCCTTTTTCATTCCGTCATCCGCGCGCCCCGGAGGGAAGATCACCGTGACAGCCGCCATTACCCTTTTTGACAGATTGTGTCTGGCGCTTGCCTGGCTGTCCGGGCTGATCGCCTTTTTCGTGATGGCGGTCACCTTTACCGGTGTCGTGATGCGGTATGGGTTCCGCAGCCCGCTGATGGGCGGGTTCGAGATGATCGAGATCGGCATGGGGCTGATTGTCTTTACCGCCGTGCCGCTGATGGTGCGCAGGCGGGGCAACATCACCGTGACGATCCTGACGGAGCGGCTGCCCCCGAAGGTGCTGGCGGTTGCCACCTTCCTGTCGGATCTTGTGGGTGCGGCGCTGATGGCCTTTGTGTCCTGGCGGGTCTGGCTGCAGGGTGAGCGGCTGCTGACCTATAACGAGGTCACGATGGAACTGCGGGTGCCCAAGGGGTTGATTGCCCAGGGCATGGCGGTGTTTCTGGCGGTTGCCGCCCTCGCCTTTCTCATCTGTGCCATTGATGTGCTGAGGCGGGCGCGCCCCGCCGTGTCCGAGACGGGCGGTGGTTTCTGATGGCGGTCTGGGAAATCTCCGGTCTGGCCTTTGCCGGGGTCTTTGTGATGATGATGGGCGGCATGCCCATTGCGCTGGCGATGCTGCTGGTCGGCCTGTCGGGCATCTGGATCAATATTTCGGACCGCACCGCCATGGGCATGATCGGCCAGCTGCCGATCAACGCCACGATGTCCTATGAGCTGTCGGTTTTGCCGATGTTCATCCTGATGGGGGTCTTCGTGACACGGGCACGGATGTCGGAGGATCTCTACCGGCTGTGTCACGGGTTCGTGGGGCATATGCGCGGCGGTCTGGCGGCGGCGACGATCCTGGCCTGCGGCGGTTTCTCGGCGCTGAGCGGCTCTTCGCTGGCGACGGCGGCGACGATGGCAAAGGTCGCCGTGCCGGAGATGCGCCGCTATGGCTATGCCGATGGTTTCGCGGCCTCTGCCGTTGCGGCGGGCGGCACCCTGGGCATCCTGATCCCGCCTTCGGTCATCCTTGTGCTTTACGGGATCGCGACCGGGACGGACATCGGTTCGCTGTTCATCGCGGGCATCCTGCCCGGTGTGCTGGCGATCCTGCTTTACCTGGCGGCGATCCGGATTGCCGCGCAGATCGATCCTGCCTGCGCGCCTGCGGCCCCGCGCGCGGACTGGGCCGAACGGCTGCGATACCTGCGCAGCGTCGGGCCCATCCTGCTGCTTTTCATCGGCATCATCGGCGGGCTTTACCAGGGTGTCTTTACCCCGACCGAGGCGGGGGGCGTTGGCGCGACCGGCGCGCTGGCCTTTGCCCTGTGGCGGCGCGCCCTGTCCTGGGAGGGGCTGATCGCCTCGCTGGTGGAAACCGTGACCACCACGGCCAGCCTGTTCCTGGTGCTGATCGGGGCCCTGGTCTTTTCCAACTTCATGAACCTGATCGGCCTGCCTGCCGCCCTGTCGGATCTGATCACCTCGCTGGGCCTTGGCCCGATGGCGGTGATCTTTGCCATCCTCGTGATCTATCTGTTTCTGGGCATGTTCATGGAAAGCCTCTCCATGATCCTGCTGACCATCCCGATATTCTTTCCCATCGTGACACAGATGGGGTTTGATCCGATCTGGTTCGGGATCTTTGCGGTGATGGTGACGGAACTTTCGCTGATCACGCCGCCGGTGGGGCTGAACCTTTTTGTCATCAAATCCGTCATCAGCGACCTGTCGGTCGGTCAGATGTACCGGGGGATCCTGCCATTTGTTCTGGCTGATATTGTCCGCATCATTATCATAATTGCTTTCCCATGGATCGTGATGGTCCTTCCTCTGATGGCGCGGTGAATATGGACAAGAAGACATACGATGCAGCTCCGGGGATCAAGGACGGCGACGTGCTGTCCTATGGGTCGGTACAGGCCCCGGACACCGACACATTGGACCATGGCATTTTGCACGAATTCATCGGTATGTATCTGCGCCGCGCCCATGAGACGGCCTATGAGGATTTCCGGGCGCGTCTGGGCGATGATGCCCTGCATCCGGGTTATTTCACCATCCTGACCCTGATCGTGCGCAACCCGCATATCAGCCAGACCCAGATCGGCACCGCCTCGGCGCGCGACAAATCCAGTGTCACCAAGGCGCTGCGGTGGATGGAAGACGAGGGGATGATCGTGCGGCTCAGATCCGCCAGCGACCGCCGGATTCATCTGAGCGTCGCCACCGAAAAGGGCATCAGGCAGCAGGCCATGATGGAAGCGAAAGCCATCGGGCACCTGCAATCGCTGAATGATGCGATCGGCAGCGAAAGATATGCGACCTTCATCGCCACGCTGAAGGATCTGATCCGCAACCTGGAAAGCGCCGCATCCGCAAGGGGCGACTAGGCAGAACGCCGCCGATCACTGCCACCCATGCCCGGTGCAAGCCGAAGGCGCCGGAAGGGACCCATACCAACATTCGCTGCACTGGATGATCATTTTGGTGGCGGTCGACGTCCATCCAGACCCAAGAACTCAGGCAGGGCTGGCTTGTTGACGAGAATGCAAGAAGTTGAGTCTATGCATGCGCCCATGCGAGGTTCACGACAAACCACCGGGGCCTCGAAGGGGCAATGGCCGGGGTGGTCATTGCATCCATTTGAATGTGTCGGCTTGAAGTTGAAAACAAAAATCTCGACTATGCATAATCCCCGCGCCCTCAAACGAGGCTTGAGAACATGAAATTATCGAATTTGCACAGGCCGTTGCTGCTGCTGGCCGCTGTCTGTGTCATTTTCGCGATGGTGTTGCTCGGCCAGCGTTTTGTCTATTATGAGCGTGCATCCTATACATTGCCGCGCCTGTTTCTGCTGCTTGAACGGTCAATCGGCTATGCCGGGTTCATCCATAATTTCAAGAATCACGTGCTGCGCCCCGACGAGACGGGGTATCTGGACGCGGCCCTGGAAGACTACAACATTGCTGTTGTCGCGATCTCAGAGATTGAAGTTCAGGCCGCGAATTTGGGCATTAAGGAACAGATGACCGACCTGAGGTCGACTTTGGCGACCTATCGCGAAATGCTGGATAGGACCCGCGACATACGGGATCAGCTGACAATTGCCGAGGTCGATGCGCGCGTTCGCGTATCGGATACGGACGCCGCGCGGAGCATCAAAGAATTCGAACGCAAGATTCTGGATGTGATGGCACGCCGACGGGCCATCCTCTATGCCGTGGCCCTTCTGTTTGCATCTTCCGTCGTGGCGGGGGCCCTGGCGGTTGCCGTCGTGCAATCAAGACGGCGCCGTCAGGCCGAAACCGACAAGCTGAAGCTGCAGGAGCAGGAAACATTTCTTCTTCAGGCGGAACGCATCGCCCGGCTCGGGCGCTGGAAATCCGACCTCAAGGGCGACCTCTACTGGTCCGAAGCCGTGGGCCGGATCTGCGGGCTTGAACCCGGAAATTTTCCGACGACGGTCGAAGAGGGCTGGGCCTTTGTCCTGGAGGAGGACCGGGCCAAGCTGCGCGCAGCGGTCGATCTGGCGCAGGCGGAAAAGGGGCAGTTTTCAAACCTGCACCGTATGCGGCGCCCTGACGGGTCGATCGTGAATGTCGTCGACAGCGGAGAGGTCATTCTGGATGCCGGGGGAGAGATCATAGGCATGGCCGGCACGCTGCAGGATGTTTCCATGCTGGTCGATATGGAAAACGAACTTCGCCAGTCGCAAAAGATGGAGGCCATCGGCAATCTCGCGGGTGGCATGGCGCATGATTTCAACAATATCCTCGCCGTCATCCTTGGGAATCTGGAACTGCTGCAGACTGAACCCGATCACGCCGGGCATGCGGATTACATAGAAAACGCGATTGATGCGACGCAGCGCGGTGCCGACCTTACCCGGAACATGCTGGGTTTTGCGCGCCGTTCACATCTGGAACCGACCCTGCTGCAGGCCAATGACATGATCCGCGATGTGTTGAACTGGTCGAACCGGCTTTTGCCCGCGAACATTCAGATCGAGACCTCGCTGCTGGCGAACCTGTGGCGGTTTACCGCCGATGAAAGTCTGGCCAAGAACGCGCTTTTGAACCTGATGCTGAATGCGCGGGATGCCATGCCCGACGGTGGCCGGCTGACGATTGAGACCGCCAATGTCCGCATCGACAATGAATACATCGAGGACCGTGGCGAAGATCTGGTGCCGGGGCGCTATGTGATGATAGCGGTCAGCGATACCGGCGTCGGGATCGGGGAAGAAGATTTGAAACGGGTATTCGAGCCGTTCTTCTCGACCAAGCCGACCGGCCAGGGGACAGGGCTTGGGCTGTCCATGGTTCAGGGCTTCATGAAACAGTCGAACGGGACGGTCCGCATCTATTCGGAGAGGAACACCGGCACGACGCTGAAACTGTATTTCAAAGCGGCCCTGGAGGGTGGCAAGACCAGGGCGGCCGCTGCCCTGCCCCGGGATATGTCGCATCTCGCGGGCAAGCGGATCTTGCTGGTCGAAGACAACGCCGACCTTCTGATCGCGCTTGAGGATATTCTGGTGCGGGCCGGCATCGAGGTCACGACCGCGCCCTCCGGCGACGATGCAATGGCCCTTTGGGAAAAGGACCCGAGTTTTGACCTGATCGCGACAGATATTGTCATGCCGGGGAAGTTGCAGGGCACCCATCTGGCGAAAGCCATTCGGGCGATGGACCCTGACGCCGCCTTCATCTTCATGTCGGGCTATGCCAATGAGGCCATGGTCCACGGCAACGGCTTGCACGCCGATGACATCCGCCTGATGAAACCCGTGCGACAGGTCGATTTGCTGAACGCTGTCGCATCCGTAATCGCGAAGCGGGGTTGAAAACAGGCCCTGCCGTTTGTCGGGAAGCTGACCTGCCCTTCTTGACCGGCGCCGGGGCGCTGTCTATCCTTGACGGGTCTGAAACAGGTCAGGCCCGGGAAGGTTGGCCCGGCCCCCGCGCCCAGCGGGTCCTTCTGCTGATTGTCAGCGGCCCAAGACTATCGAGGCGTCTGCATGGTGCGGGTGCCGATAGGAAAGGGCATGACATGAAACCCGGAATATCCGTTCTCACACTTGGCGTCGCCGATCTCGAACGTTCGCTGGCATTCTACCGCGACGGCCTCGGGCTGCCGACAGAAGGCATCATCGGGCAGGAGTACGATCATGGCGCGGTTGCGTTTTTCGACCTGTCCGGCGGCATGAAGCTGGCCCTGTGGGCGCAGGTCGACATTGCCCATGACACCGGGCTGGCGGTGCAGCCGGTCAGCCCGACAGCCGTCACCATCGGGCATAATGTGGCGCGGCGCGAAGAGGTGGATCAGAACCTTGCGGCCGCGGCACAGGCCGGTGCCAGGATAATCAAACCCGCACAGGACACATTCTATGGCGGCTACGCGGGCTATTTCTGCGACCCTGACGGGCACCTGTGGGAAATCGTCTGGAATCCGCAGATGCTGCCGCCGGAGGGGTAACCGGCCCCGCGCCCCGGTCAGCGCCGATGAAAGCGCCCCCGCCTTAGAGCGCCCGACCTTAAACCCGAGACATGAATACCCTGCCGCGCCTGCGGCGCTCTCGGGACATTCATGTCGCTGGATGCTTCAGGGTAAAGGTCGGACGCTTTAAGCTTGAGTAGCCCATACCCTGCCGCGCTGCGCGCTTTCGGGCCATTGGCGATTTGATTTGTCTCAGGGCAAAGCCGCCTCCTGATGCCGGAACGGTGTATCACCGGGGCATGCTGCCCGGATCTGGTGTGACCTGCAAAAGGTTTAGACCAGATCAGTCGCGGCCCGCGCCGGGGATGCACCGGCTACGCCTGCGCCCTCACCGCATGTACGGCACGGATCAGCCCGCCGATATCACCGGAGCCCAGGCGCGCGACGTTGACCCGGCCGCCTTTGACGACGTGAATGCCATGCTCCGCGGTCAGCGCCTTTTCCTGACCCTCTGTCAGCGGCAGCAGGGAAAACATCCCCGATTGCCGGGCGAAATAGGCCAGCTCCTGCGTGCCGAAATCATTCAGTTCGGTCTCTGCGATAGCGGCACGCACCTGTGCCACGCGGGCGCGCATCTGGTCCAGTTCCTGCAGCCAGAGCGCCTTTAACGCCTGATCCTGCAGGATGGTACGCACCACGGATGGGCCGTGATCGGGGGCATGGGACGCGCCGGCGCGCACGATGGCAGAGACGGCGCGGTGCATGCGGGCGCGGTCGGCTTGCCGGGTTTTCACGAACAACGCCCCGGCGCGGTCGCGGTAGATGCCGAACGTTTTGGAAAGCGTGACGCAGACGATACATTCGGCAAAGCGCGCGGCGACCTGCCGGGCCATGGCGCAATCCGCGTCAAAGCCCTGGGCGAATCCGAGGTAGGCAAGATCGATCCATGGGATGATCCCGCGCGCCTCCAGCAGATCGAGCAGGGCGGCAAACTGCTCTGGCGTCATGTCGGCGCCTGTCGGGTTGTGGCATACGCCCTGCATCAGGAAGACATCGCCGGGCCGGGCGGCATTCAGCCCCGCCAGCATCTGATCAAAGGTAATCTGCCGCGCAATCGGATCGTAATAGGGCACGGCGGCAAAGCGGGCACCGGCTGCGCTCAGGATCGGGACGTAATTGCCGTAGGTCGGCGTTTGCAACCATACGTTGGGCGGTTCAGGCATCTGCGCCAGCAGGTCCGCCATGACCCGCAGGGCCACGGCCCCGCCCGAGGTCTGCGCCGCAACCCAATCCGCACCAAAGGCCGCGCCCAGAATTTCCTGCCCCAGCACCGCGCAATATTCGGCGTCGCCGGTCAGGGCGAGGTAGGATTTTGTCATCTGCGTCTCGACCAGCCGCCGCTCCGCCTCCTTCACGGCGCGCAGAACCGGTGTTTGGCCGTCCTGGTCCTGATAGATCCCAACCGTCAGGTTGAGCTTGTCGCGGCGCGGGTCCTGGGCAAAGTAATCCGCGCCGATCATGATGGGATCGACCGGGTACTCCTCTAGTTTCTCGAACATGCCCCAGACCTTTCGCGCTGCCCTGGCGCGGCGGGCATATTGCCGCCGCCGGTGAAACCAATGCCACCCATGGTTCAGAACCGGGTGATGACCGTGGCACCCACGGATTGAAACTTGTCCATGTTCATCAGGGCCTGCGGTGCCTCGGCAAGGCTGATCCGGTCGCCCACCAGCCGCGCGGGATCCAGCTTGCCGCTGGCCACCATGTCCAGCATCGCGCCGTAGCGGTGCGCCTGCATCCCGTGCGAGCCCAGCAATTCGATCTCCTGCCCCACGATCCTGGGCATGGGAATGGCGGGGGCCGCATGATCGCCCAGCATCAGGCCAACCTGGATGTGTTTGCCCCTTGGCCGCAGGCAGAGGATGGAGTTGGTCATGGTCACGGTATGGCCCAGCGCATCGAGGGAGACATGCGCCCCGCCGCGGGTGATCTCCCGGATTGCCTCGGGGACATCGGCCTCGCCCCCGTTGATCACGGCCACGGCACCCAGCTTTTGCGCCAGGGCCAGCTTGGCCGGGTCGAGGTCCACGCCGATCACATTGGCCCCGGCGGCGGTGGCGATCATCACCGCAGAGAGCCCCACGCCGCCGCAGCCATGCACGGCCACCCATTGGCCCGCCCTGACCTTGCCCTGATCAATCACGGCGCGGAAGGAGGTGGCGAAGCGGCAGCCAAGGCTGGCCGCCGTGGCGAAATCCATCGTTTCGGGCAGCGCCACGAGATTCAGATCGGCCTGATGAATGCCGACATATTCCGCGAAAGAGCCCCAGTGGGTGAAACCCGGCTGTTCCTGATGCAGGCACACCTGCTGATGGCCTGCGTGGCATTCCGGACAGCTGCCGCAGCCGCAGATGAAGGGCACGGTCACCTTGTCCCCCACTTTCCAGTTGGTCACATCCTTGCCCACCGCTTCGACCACGCCGGCCAGTTCGTGGCCCGGCACATGCGGCAGATCGACGTCGCTGTCATGGCCCATCCACCCGTGCCAGTCGCTGCGGCAGACACCTGTGGCCGCGACCTTCAGCACCACGCCATGCGTCTGAGGGCTGGGATCAGCCACCGTGACCAGCCTGGGCGCTTCTTGGAACTTTTCGAACAGGACGGCTTTCATGGCGGGGCTTTCGTTTTGATGTGTGAATCGGGGTGATCATAGCGTTCAGCAGGGAAACAACTTTGCCAATCTTGCAGGATTTCTGGTATTCTTGAGTGAGAACCCCTCTTATCCTACAAGTTTCGAAAGGTTTCTGCCCTTGCCCGAGATTGACGCCGTGAACGCCCATTTGCTGTCCCTGCTGCAAAGCGACGGGCGGATGACCAATGCGAAGCTGTCCGAAAAGCTGGGGATGAGCGAAACGCCCTGCTGGCGGCGGCTGAAACGGCTGGAGGAAAACGGGATCATAGAAGGCTATCAGGCCAACCTGAACCGTCGCAAGCTGGGGCTGGGTGTGATGGCCTTTGTGCAGCTGCGCTGTTCCGAACACGATCAGGCCGCAACGGCGGAATTTCAGCGGATCGTGGAAACGACGCCAAACATCCTTGCCTGTCACAACACCACCGGGGCGGATGATTTCCTGCTGATCGTCGTGGCGCGGGACCTGGATGATTACAGCAGCTTTGTCGACAGCACCCTGCGCCGGCTGCCGGGGGTGACGAGCATTCGTTCGAACCTGTCCTTGAAAGAGATGAAAGCCTCCAGCAAATTGCCGATCATACCGCCTGCCGCCCCCTGATTGTGAAACGTCGGGTAAACCACCGTCGATGTTGCGAAACCCGCTGAGGTGTCGATGTCTACCACGCGGACGCAGCGGTCGTTCCGTTAGTGCGATGCCCAGACCCCAAATGCCTCGCCCGGGTGCCAGGCCGGGCAGGTGATCCTGAAAAAACCTGAATCCGCATGTAACACATCGCTGCTTCGCGCCCTCTTCATATGTATCCGCCGCAGTTTCGCGGCGGCAAACATGGAGATCAAAATGAAAAATTTCGACGTACAATCCATCGGCCTTACCGTTTCCGCCCAAGCGGCATTCGACTATATCTCTCAGCCCGCGAACCTGCCGAAATGGACCAACGCGTTTTCCCGCGCCGATGCCACGACAGCCGTTCTGGTGACCCCGAACGGCGAGGTTCCGATCACCTTGCAGACCGTGACCTCGCGCGAGGCGGGCAATGTCGACTGGCTGATGACCTTTCCCGACGGTTCCGTCGCCTCGGCCTATTCGCGGATCACTGCAAATGGCGCAGATAATTCCATATATACCTTTGTATTGATGGCACCGCCTGTGCCGCTTGAGGCTTTGGAAGGCGCGCTGGAAGCGCAAAAGGGCATTCTGGCAACCGAGTTGGAAAAACTGAAAGGGATTCTTGCCGCATGATCCGCTTTGATCCGGTTGACGTGGAGGCCGCGCGAAAGGGAAGTCGCGCGGCCCTTGAAACACTTGTGAACGCGGCGAAAGCCCCGGTTTTCAATCTGGCCATGCGCATGCTTGCCCATCGGGAGGACGCAGAGGATGCAACACAGGAAATTCTGATCAAGATCATCACGCATCTGGGCGATCTGCGTGACACCGAGCTTGCCGGGGCCTGGGCCTTTCGCGTGGCGACCCGCCATCTTGCCCAATCCGCGCGGCTGGGACGGGTCGAGAGGATGCGCCTGACCTTTGACGATTTCGCCGAAGACCTGCACCTGGCCCAGGGGGACTCCGCGCATCTGGGTCTGACGGAGATGGAACATCAGCTTGCATTGAAGGAAGTGAAGGTGGGCTGCACCCTGGCCCTGTTGGTGTGCCTGTCGCGGCCGTTGCGCATGGCCTATATTCTGGGCGACATCTTCGAGATGACCGATACCGAAGCCAGCGACGTGCTTGATGTTCCGGCCGGAACCTACCGCCAGAGATTGCGGCGCGCCCGGTCTGCGGTCAGCGGTTTCATGAAATCGAATTGCGGCATTCAATCCGCGAAGGCCCCCTGCCGCTGCGAGAACCGCATCGCCCCCGCGCTGGGGATGGGGCGCATCGCAAAGGGTGCCGCGCATCTGGACAGCGATCAGGCCGGGCAGTTGTCGCCGGATGAGATCCGCCGGGACGTGGCGGCGCTTGAGACCGCGCAGCGCTCGATCGCGATCATGCGCTCCAACCCGCAGTTTGCGAGTGCGGTCCCGTCCCTGGTGGAACAATTCCTGGACCGGATTTCATAGACCGCCGCGACAAGTGGCTTACCCGGCGCCGGGCTTGCTGCGCATGTTCCGCGTCGCCCGAATGCCGGCACGGATGATCGCGGCAACGGTGAGCAGGGTCAGGAACCAGAAAAACCAGGTGATCGGACCCCGGAACAGGATTTCAGGGGAATTGCCGGACATCAGCATCGCCTGGCGGAAATTGTTCTCCAGCAGCGGGCCGAGGATAAAGGCGATCAGGAAGGGGGCTGCGGGAATGTCGTTGCGCAGCATCACGTATCCGACCCACCCCATGACGAACATCACCCCGACATCAAAGATGTTGTTGTTCACCGCAAAGACCCCGTAGATGCACAGCACCAGCACACCGGGAAACAGCACACCGCGCGGAATGTCGGCCACGTATTTGAATAGCCTGATTGCCAGCGAGCCGATGAAGAACAGAAAGACCGAACTGACGATCAGCCCGATGAACAGGCCGTAGATCAGATCCTTGTTCAGCACGAACATCATGGGACCGGGCTGCAACCCGTGGATCATGAATGCACCGATGATGATCGCGGTGATGACATCGCCCGGCACCCCAAGTGCCAGCAAGGGGATCAGCGTGGCCCCCGCCACACCGTTGTTGCCGGATTCGGATGCGGCCACGCCTTCCACCTCGCCTTTGCCGAAGTTCGCCTTGTTCGGCGATTTCCGGCGCGCCTCGCTGTAGGAGAGGAAGGCAGCCGGGGCCGCGCCGATCCCCGGAATAGACCCCAGGAAGACACCGATGAAACTGCCGCGCACGATGGTCCGGAAGCAGCGTTTGTATTCACCGAAGGTGACGGAATCATTGCCCAGGCCGCGCGCCTTGCCTTCGTGCGGCTTGGGATCCCATACCATCGACATCACCTCGGGCATCGCGAAAAGCCCGATCAGGACGGCGATGAAATTCAACCCGCCCATCAGGTTCGGATCGCCGAAAGTGAGCCGGTTCGTACCATAGACCAGGTCAAGACCGACAGTCGCCAGCAGCAGCCCCAGCATCGCCGACAGCGCCCCCTTGAGCAGGCTGTTGCCCGACACCCCCGCGATGATCGTCAGCGAGAACAGGATCAGCGTGAAGAATTCCGGCGGGCCGAAGTTGAGCGCGAAGGAGGCGAGCCAGCCCGCAAAGAGGATCAGCGAGAGATTGGAGATCAGATCCGCCGTGCAGGATGCCCAGAGCGCCATGCCGAGCGCCTTTCCCGCCTGCCCCTTTTCGGCCATCGGATAGCCGTCCAGCACAGTGGCGCTGGAGGCGGGCGTACCGGGCGTCTTGATCAGGATCGCGGGAATGCAGCCGCCAAAGATGCCGCCCTTGTAGACACCCAGCAGCAGAAGGATCGCCGGAACCGCCTCCATCGCGAAGGTGAAGGGCAGCGTCAGCGCAACCGCCATCGTGGCCGACATGCCCGGAATCGCCCCGGCGATGGTGCCGATCAACACACCGACAAACAGCGCTGCGAAGGCTTCGAAATTGCCGACCAGCGACAGGCCCGCGGCGATACTGTCGAGAAAACTCATGGCAATCTCACGTAATTGCCCTGCGGGATCGCAACGCTCGCGACATGGGCGAAGAATCCGTAAAGCACCAGTGGCACGGTGATGGCGCAGATGATCGCGGTCCGGGGGTGGGAGGTCCGGATCAGGAATGCCGTTGCTGCGAAAATCAGCATCGAGGTCCAGACCATGCCGAGGCGCGGCAGGGCGAACATGGTCAGCGCCATGATTGCCGCCAGGATGCCCAGCCGCCTGTAACCGCCGGATATGGCCGGCTGTTCCGGCTCATCAGGGTCGGTGGTGAAAAAGCCCGTGACAACCAGACCCAGCCCGATCAGCACGGTCAGCCCGCTGAGGATATAGGGCCAGAACAGCGGCGAAAGCACGATATTGCGCACGTTGCTGGGCGAGGAAACCCATGTCGGTATGACCGCGAACATCAGGATCGCGGCCACGATGATGCTTGCGATACCGATCAGGGATTGTCGCTTGATGCCCTGCATGTCCAACCGAGCCCCGTGCAAAGAAAAGGGCGCACGAATGGCTTCGTGCGCCGGTTCGGTTCAGGTTTACCCTTCGATCCGCATGCCGAGGCGATCCACCAGATCTTTGAACGTGTTGTACTGGGTGCGGATGAATTCATTGGCTTCTTCCGGGCTCATCACGTCGATGATCGAACCGACCGCTTCCATGCGCGAAACGAATTCTTCGTCCCCCGCTGCGGCCTGCATCCATTCGCCCCACTTCGCCGCGACTTCATCCGGCAGGTCCTTGGGACCGGCAATGCCTGTCCAACCCACAAGCTGTTCCAGTTCCGGCTTGCCAAGGTCGGCCGCTGTCGGGGCGTCAAAGCCCACGACCGGCTCCGATGTGGTGACCATCAGCGGCTTGAGCTGGCCGTTGGAGACAAAGCTCGCCAAGGCGGAGGAGTTTGTGCACAGGAAGGTCGCCGTTCCCGCCAGCACGGCTGTCGCCGCGGCACCGCCACCGTCCATCGGGATATGCGTCACCTGGTTGAGCGGGTCCTCGACGCCGAAAGCGTCCATCACCATGACCCCGCCCAGGTGCAGGCCGGAGCCAACGCCGGAGGAGGAAAAGCTGACCCCGCCCTCACGCGCCCTGGCGACAAGATCATCCATCGAATTGATGTCTGAATCGGCGGCAACCGCACAGGCAAAGGGGTTGATCTCGTAGACGGTCACATAGCGGAAATCGTCCAGCGTATAGGGGAGTGTCGCCTTCATCGCCGGGTTGACCGAATGCGAGCCGACGCGGGTGAACAGCATCGTGTAGCCGTCCGGCTTTGCGTTCATCGCGGCGACCGAACCGGTGGCACCACCGGCCCCGGTCACATTCGCCATGATCAGCGGCTTGCCGACAACCTTGCCCAGCGGCTCTGCTATCGTGCGCGCAGAAATGTCTGTCGCACCGCCCGCGCCGAAGGGGATGATCATGTTGACAGGACGCTCAGGATATTCCGCCGCTGCTGCCGTCGCGAGCCCGAAGACGAGGGCGCCGACCGCACCGAATTTTGCAAATTTCATCGTTTCCTCCCAAAAACAAATGGCTGATTTCACTCAGCTCGCTGGGCCGACAATCCTGGCGACCTGACGATCCTTGACAAACTCTATTGGTAAGTCAATTTTGTATAAAGCGGAAACTCATTACAATTTCCGAAAGTATTGCTAACGAAAAGCGTAACTCAGATGTCCATCAGAATGTTTCGCACCCTGATCGCCGTGGCCGATCACGGCACGTTCAGTGCGGCGGGTGAGGCCGTGTTCATCACCCATGCCGCAGTCAGTCAGCAGATGAAGGCGCTGGAGGCGCAATGGGACATTGCCCTGTTCGACCGCACCCGGCGCACGCCGGAACTGACCCCTGTCGGTCGCTCCATCGTTGCCCGTGTCCGGGAGATCGTGGCGGCCTATGACAACCTGCTGCCCTCTGTCCTGGGCGATGACGGGCTGCGGGGAAACCTGTCGCTTGGCAGTGTGCCGACGGGGCTGACCAGTTTGATCCCCTTCGCCATTACATCCATCAAGGCCCGTTTTCCCGAACTGCACATCGGCGTCACGCCCGGCCAGACCAAGGAACTGGTCGTGGAACTGGAACGCGGCATATTGGACGCCGCTGTCGTGACCAAGCCGCATGTGATCCCGCGCAACATGGTCTGGGCCCCGATCGCCGAAGAACCGATGCAGCTTGTGACCTCCCTGAATGTCACCTCCGAAGACCCCTTCGAAATTCTGGCCACACATCCCTACATCCGCTTCACCCGCAAGGCGCTGCTGAGCGACATCATCGACAATTGGCTGCAGATGAACCGCATCGTGGTGAAAGACACGATGGAGCTGGAAAACCTCGAAAACATTTCAAGCATGGTCCATGCCGATCTTGGCGTATCCATCGTGCCGCGCCGGTGCGTTCAGCCGCCCAATCCGCTGCCGCTCAGGTACATCCCCCTTGGCAGCGACGCGCCGGTGCGCGAACTGGGGCTGTTGTCGCTGGCGAACACGGTCAAGCTGCGGGTCCTTCAGGAAGTCGAGGCCGAGCTTCTGAATGCTGTCCGCGTTGGTGTCTTCGATCCCTTTCCGTCCGGTGTTGCAGCACCATGAGCCTGTATTTCTTTGTCATCCTCGCCCTTGGCGCCGCAGCGGGCGGGTTCATGAACGGGCTGGCCGGGTTTGGTACCGCGCTTTTTGCGCTGGGGTTCTGGCTGCAGATCATGCCACCGGCCCAGGCGGTGGCCATCGTCGTGGTCATGTCGGTGGTGGCGGGATTGCAGGGCGTCTGGCTGGTCCGCAGGTCGATCACGGATCACCCGCGCCGGCTGGCGCGTTTCCTGCTGCCTGCGCTGATCGGCGTGCCGCTCGGGGTGGCGATGCTGTCGATGCTCGAACCCGACATGCTTCGCCTGATCATTGCGGGTTTTCTGATCCTTTATGGCGGGTTCTTCACGCTGCGCTCTTCCCTGCCCCGGCTGGAGCGCCCGACCCCGGTGGTCGACGTGCTGGTGGGCTTTTTCGGCGGCATCCTGGGCGGTGCCGCATCCCTTTCCGGTGCCCTGCCGACCATGTGGTGCGCCATGCGCCCCTGGCCAAAGGCCGAGACCCGCGCGGTCCTGCAGCCCTTCAACGTCTGCGTGCTGGCGCTCGCGGCAATCGTGTTTGCCCTCAAGGGGACCTACACGACCCAGACGATCATCTATGGCGCGGTGGCCCTGCCGACGACGATGATCTTCGCTCAGATCGGCATCGCGGTTTTCAAACGCCTTACCGACAACCAGTTCCGCCGCCTGCTGATTGCGATGATGCTGGTGTCCGGGCTGATCCTGATGGCAAGAGTGGTGATGGGATGACCTGCCGTATCGAACGCGTCGAAGTTTTCTGTTACCGGGTTCCCGTGAAAGTGCCCGTCGCAACCTCCTTTGGCGTGATGCGGGACCGACCCGCCGTCTTTGTCAAACTGACAGACAGCACCGGGTGCCATGGCTGGGGCGAAATCTTTGCGAACTGGCCTGCCGCCGCTGCGGAACACCGCGCGCAGCTGCTTGTGCAGGACATCTGCGATCTGGTGGTCGGCGCGAATGTCGCCACCGCCGGCGCGCTGTTCGAAAGCCTGACCGCGCAAACCCACATCCGCGCGTTGCAGTCGGGGGAATGGGGGCCGTTCCGGCAGGTGATCGCCGGGCTGGACATCGCCCTGCATGACATCTTTGCACGCCATCGCGGCCTGCCACTGGCGCAATTCCTCGATGGTCGCGCTGCCGCAGAGGTGCCGACCTATGCCAGCGGCATCGCCATCGGCGCGGCGGCGGAGCTGATCGCCAGTTCCCGCGCGGTGGGTCACAGCGCCTTCAAGGTGAAGATCGGCTTTGACGGCGCGCGCGATATCGACGCCTTGCGCGCCCTTGCGGACGGGCTGGATGATGGCGAGCGTCTGATGGCGGATGTCAACCAGGCCTGGACCGTCACGGAGGCGCTGTCACATGCGGCTGCAATAGATGCGCTGGGGCTGCAATGGCTCGAAGAACCGATCCGCGCCGATCTGCCCGCCGGTGATTGGCAAGCCCTGGCAGACGGCTTTGCCACGCCCCTGGCCGCGGGCGAGAACATCACTGGAAACAGCGGGTTCGAGACCGCCATCGCTGCCGGTCATATCTCTGTGGTGCAGCCGGACATCGTGAAATGGGGCGGGATCAGCGGCTGCGGCGCGGCTGCGCAGCGGACAAGGGATGCCGGGCTGCGCTATTGTCCGCATTTCCTGGGCGGCGGGATCGGCCTGATCGCTTCGGCCCATCTTCTGGCGGCTGTCGGAGGCGACGGCTTGCTGGAGGTGGATGTGAACCCCAACCCCCTCCGCGATGCCTTTGAGGGCGCGCGGCTGCGCGATGACGGCAATTTCACCATCGGCACGGCACCGGGGCTAGGCATTGACGCCTTGCCAGCGGACCTGTCGCAATACCAAACCTTATCGCTTGAGCGGCGGGCTTAGATCACCTCGTCCGACCGATCATCCGTCTCACCATAGCGTTTCAGCGTGGCCGGGCGGGTGCCCTCGTAGATCTTGTCGAAATTCTGCGAGATCTTCGCATTCTCCCGCTCGAACAGGCAATCGCCGTTCTTGTCCGAGGCGACGATGAAGGGCCCCATCTCCTTGCACCTGATGACCCACATGGCCTGGGCAAGGCCCAGTTCCTCGTTCCAGTGGACGGCCTCGACGTTCTCGACCCCGCGACCCAGCAGGGCACCGGTGCCGTAGCCGACCGTGGACAGGTAAATCGCACCATTGGGAACGAAGTAGGACTTGTAGTCCTTCGACGACATCCCGCCCTTGCCGATGATCAGCTTGGCACCCGATTTTTCCATCCATTCCGGCAACCACTTGGAAAAGCGGAAGGACGCGGTGGCGGTTACCGCCCCCATCTCGAAACTGCCGTCGGCGTTGATCCGGGCGGCGGGCGAACAGTGAAAATTCGCCGCCGAATCGCGCGGCAGTTCCATCGGGATGTTGGCCTTTTCCTCCAGCGCGCGTTTGTAGACGCCTTCGCGGGCGGTATACATCAGCCCGTCCAGATAGACGATGTCGCCCAGTTGCAGGTCATCGAGTTCTTCTTGCGTGGGCGTGGTGCTCAGGCGGATCTTACGTGGGCTCATGACGGGCCTCCGATGTCAGGATTTCGGTCATTCCGCAGCCTCCATCGCCGGGGCGTCCCATTCCACCGTTTCGCGGCGCTGATAGTCGGTGAACCAGTCGGGGTCGGTGCGGTATTCCACCCGCCCGTCGGGGAACACGCGGGCAACGGCCCGGCGTGACGACAGGCAGAAGGCGTGAACCGACATCTGCATCCCGCCGGTGTGGCAATAGCCCACCTCGATATTGCAATCGACGACCATGGATTTGCCGACGAAACCCATCGCCCCCATGCCGATGGAATTGCCCAGCTCCTTGAATTCCCGCTCCAGCCGGGCGATTTTCGGATCGGAGTTTTCGCTGCCGACCGTGCGCAGGCAGGCGGCGCGCTTGCCCAGCACCATGCAGGTATCCTTGCAGCCGCCCAGCCCGATGCCGATGATGGCAGGCTGGCAGGCCAGCCCCCGTTTGCCAAAGGCAATGAGGCTGTCGAGGTAGAACCGCCTGATCCCCTCGATCCCGTCGGAGGGGAAAAGCATCCGGTAATCGGTGCCGAACAGCCCGCCCTTGTGGACGGTGATCAGGTCGATCCATTCGCCGCCCGGTTCATAGCCATATTCGATCTCGGGCGCGCCGATGCCGACGTTGTTGTTGTGGTCCGTCCGCCACAGCGGATGGACCCGGTTGGGCCGCAACGGCACGCCGTTGGTCGCATTCGCCGTGGCGCGCCGCAGTGCCGCCTCCAGCGCGATGGGTCCGCCCTCGATCCGGGTGTCGTTGCCCATCTTGACGTACCAGCGCGGCGTACCGGTATCGCCGCACATCGCGCGGCGGTCCTCCTTGGCGGCTTCGTAATTCTCCAGCATCGCCTGCAGCACGAAAGAGGACAGATCGCCGTCCTCCACCTCGGCGGCGGCCTTGAGACCGTCGAGGTAATCCTGCGGGATTTCGATGGCGGCCTTGTCCATCAGGGTTTCCGCGGTCTTCTGGATGATATCGATGGGGATCACTTCACGTCCTCCGGATTTCGGGACAATAGGCCCCATTGTTCTTCGTCACCCGTCCCTGAAAATGCCACTGCACCGGCGCGCATCAATGCCATGCGCAGCTCATTGTCGTCGCGAAAACCGCGGAGGTGATGTTTGATTTTCTTGAGGCTTCGTTTCTTGTAGTTTGGGTTTTCCAAAAGGTGACGGATTGCGGTTTCGATCGAGTAGTCCAGTTTCATCTCTTCGCGCAGCTTCGTCATACTGTTATACGCCGACCATTTCGCGGTTAGAAAGGCGACGGCGGCGCTGCCCAGAACGCTTAAGATCAGAAGCAGGATGTCCATTATTCGGCAGCCTCCACCAGCGATACGGGTTCGTTTTCGGGCAGTATCGTCTCGCCCGGTCTGACAATCGTGAACTGAACGTCCTCGCGGCTGACATCGAGCGTGCCGCCTGTCTGCCGCGCCACGGTGAAATAGCTGCTTTCCATCGCGCCGCTGTCGGGAAAGTCCTCGCGGAAATGTGCGCCGCGCGAGTTTTCCCGCGCCAGACCTGCTTTCGCGATGACCTCCGACACTTCGCAGAGCGAGGCCATGTTCAGCCAGTCATGCCAGGTCAGGTTGAAGGCCAGGTTGTCACCGGCCACGCCGGCCTGCAACAGTTCGTCGTGGATATCCGCGATCCGGGTCAATCCGCGCGCCAGGCCGGTTTGCGTGCGCATGACGCCCACGTCCTCCCACATTGCGTCCTGCAACTTGTCGCGCAAGGGCTGGATCGGGGCGACCTTGTTCGACAGGGGCCGCAGCGCGCGGGCGATTTCTGCCTCCAGCACCGTCTCGTCCGGGTCACGGAGCGCGCCCATGCGCCGGATGTCCGCCCCCATCACATCACCCGCAACGCCACCGTAGACCGTGGAATTTGCCACGCCGTTGCCACCGAGGCGGTTGGAACCATGCGCGCCCCCCGCGTCCTCGCCCGCGACGTAAAGCCCCTCCATCGCCGTGCGCGTGTCGGGGTCGACCACGACGCCGCCCATGAAGTAATGCGCGGTCGGCACCACCTCCACCTTGCCGGCGGCCAGATCGAAACCGCTGTCGGCGCAGCGCTTGACCATACCGGGAAATTTCGCGCGCACGTTGTCCGGGCCAAGGTGCGACATGGAGATATAGACGCCGCCGTGTTCGCTGGTGTTCGACTTGCGCATCTCGGCAAAGATGCCACGGCTGACCACATCGCGCGTGGCCCGCTCGCCCTTTGGGTCGTAGTCGAACATGAAGCGGTTCTCGGCCCCGTTGAGCAATTGCCCCCCCGCCCCGCGCAGCCCTTCTTCCAGCACCGTGCCAGTCATCTTGGTGTGGTCCCCGGCCAGCAGGCCGGTGGGGTGGAATTGCACCATCTCCATGTCCCGCAGGGGCAGGCCCAGGCGCAGGGCCATGGCAAGACCGTCCATCGTCTTGTCGCCGCTGGGGGTGTGGTACTTGTACATGGTCGGCCCGCCGCCGGTGCCCATCATCACGGTCTTGGCCCGCACGAAGCGGAACCTGCCGCTGCGCATGTCGATCATCAGAACCCCGGCCAGCGCGCTGCCGTCCGCTGTCGGGACAAGACCAATTGCCCGATGTTCCTGCAACTTCTCCACCGGGCGCGACAGGACCTGCTCCATCAGCCGGTTGATGATCTCGATCCCCGTGAGGTCGCCCTTGTGCACGGTGCGGTCCGCCGTCTGCCCGGCAAAGGCCTTCTGGTGCAGCGACCCGTCCGGGTTGCGGTCGAAAAAACAACCGATCTCGTTCTCCAGTTCGCGGATCCGCACCACCGCCTGTTCGCAGAGCTTCCAGGCCATATCCTGATTGGGCAGCCATTTGCCGCCGTTGATCGTGTCCATGAAGTGCCGCTCAACGGTATCGCCACCGCCCAGCGCCACGTTGTAGCCGCCCTGCACCATGCGGGTGCATCCGCATTTC
The DNA here is from genome assembly GCF_028807335.1 of Sulfitobacter sp. PR48. Lineage (NCBI taxonomy): Bacteria > Pseudomonadati > Pseudomonadota > Alphaproteobacteria > Rhodobacterales > Roseobacteraceae > Sulfitobacter > Sulfitobacter sp. PR48. The sequence continues at coordinate 26,819 of NZ_JARAMM010000011.1, forward strand.
CCGATCAGGCCCTTCACCGCGATTGTGATCTTCGTCCCCGGCGGGGCGCTTTGCTGGGCGTGCAGGGCGGCGAACATGCCCGCGCCGCCCGTGCCCAGGATGAGGATATCGGTATCATGTCTCTCGATCTGCATCAGATGGCCCTCATCAGGAAAACGCCCGCAATCAGCGTCGACGCGGCAACCGCACCGGCGGCGGCGGTCTTCTGGCCCGATGTCCAGGGCAGCCATTCCAGCGCCATCAGGCGCAGGCCGCCGAACAGATGCGCGGCCAGCAGGAAGACCAGGCCGAATTCGGCGAATTTGACGATGCCCATCTCGCTCCAGCGCAGGAACCCGTCGAGGTGTTCCGGCTGGTTCAGCGCATAGGACAGCACCCAGAAATGCACCGGCAGGAACAATGCCAGCGCCACACCGGACAGGCGGTGCAACAGGTAGGCGGCCCAAAGGGTATGGTTCCGGTAGCCGCGCCTCATCTCGCCGTCACCCCGTGAACAGCCAGCATGCCAAGGACCAGCAGCAGGGCGAAAATGGCCCAGGCCGCCGCATTCAGGGTGCCGCCCCGCAGGCCCATCCATTCCGACAATACCGTGCGCAGGCCAATCGCCCCATGCACGGACACGGCGGCGACAAATGTGCCATAGACCGCGAACCAAAGGATGCTGCCCTTTGTGCGGCCAAGGATTTCGGCGGCGGACAGCCCCCCCTGGATGGCATAGATCATCACACCGATATGCAGCAGCACCAGCGGTGCCATGATCAGCGCCGAAATCCGCTGCGCCATATAAAGACCAAGCGTCATCAGGAGCGCCTCTTGAAGAAATTGCGTGCGGTTTCGCGCTTCAGGCCGGCGATGGCGTTCATCGGGTTCAACGCGTTCGGGCAATGCACCGCGCAGCTGCCCTGGCTGTGGCAATTGTGGCAACCGCCAACACCCGACACCGCGTCCAGCACCGCCTGTTTGTCCGCGTTCTTGCTGTCGTTGTAGACGCTCCAGGCCCGTTGCAATGCGGCGGGGCCGAGGAAATCGGGATTGTTCGCCACCGTGTCGCAGGCGGCATAGCAGACCGAACAATTGATGCATTCGATGCCCGCCGCACTCTCGACCCGCGCGGCCTCCGCAGGGTCGAGTGCCTCGATCGGGTCGTTGCGGGTCAGGGTCGGGTGGTGGACCCCTTCCGCCGCGACCCATTTGTCGAAGAAAGGGTCCATATCGGTGGCCAGATCCTTGATCACCGGCAGGTTGCGCAGCGGCGCGATTTCCATGTGGCCGTCCACCAGCACCTTCTTGACATGGGTCCGGCAGGTCCAGCGCGGCGTGCCGTTCACCATCATTGCGCAGGATCCGCACATGCCGACACGACAGGCGTAGCGATAGCTCAGGGTCGGGTCGGCGTATTGCTGGATCCAGGCAACCACATCGAGCACGGTCTGGTTGTCCTCGACCTTCACTTCAAAGGGCTGAAAGGACCCCACGGCGTCGCCGCGCCAGACCGAGACAGACATATGGGTTTCATTGGCCAAGCGTCTCTCCATCGGTTCCAGGGTGGTTCCGCGGCAATATAGATGATTGTTTTTCTAACAAAAAGGAATAAAGACTTACCCGTTTCTTAAGATTTGATTACATTAACGCAGCCTTTTCAATTGCTTGCCGGCCGCTATGATCGCCCCGGAAGTCCAGGGAGGAACCGCATGCTGACGCTGTACGACACCGGGGAAACGGCCGCATCGCCCGTCCATATGGCTGCGGTCGGCGGCGGCCTTTCCGGGCATAATGGCGCAGCGCGCGCTGATGGCGGCGCACCCTGCTGTGCAACCGGTGCTGACGTCTCATGAGTGACCACCTCTCTGCCCTCCTCGCCGCGCGCTTTTCCGATGCGCCGCAGGTCGCTGCGGACCTGGCGCAGGTTTCATCCCTGCAGGCCATTGCCGGACGGGGCTCTTGCCGGTCATTCGAACCTGATCCTCTCCCTCTCGAAACGCTCAGAACGCTCGGCGCAATCGCCCTCGCCTCGCCGTCGAAAAGCGACCTGCAACAGCGCGACATCGTGATCGTCGATGATGCGGAACAGAAGTCACGGCTGCTGGATCTTGTCTCTGACCAGGCGTGGACGGCGCAGGTGCCCTCCCTTGTGGTCTTCTGTGCCAACAACCGCCGCCAGCGTCACCTGCATGAGATGCAGGGGCTCGACTTTGCCAACGATCATCTCGACGCGTTCTTCAACGCCAGTGTGGATGCGGGCATCGCGCTGGCAAGTTTCGTCATCGCAGCGGAGGCGGCGGGCCTCGGCTGCTGCCCGATCAGCACGATCCGCAACCGCGCGGCAGAGGCAAGCGATATTCTGGGGCTGCCGGACCATGTGTTTCCCGTTGCCGCGCTGGCCATCGGCCAACCCGCTGCTGCCCCCCGGATCAGCCCCCGCCTGCCCCTGCGGGCGACGCTTCACCTGGACCGTTTCAGCGAGACGACAACCGCAGACATCGCGGCCTACGACGCGGAGCGCGCCGCCGGGCAACCCTATGCAAATCAGCGCCGCACCGACCTTTACGGCACCAGCGACAGCTACACATGGTCAATGGACAAGGCCCGTCAATACAGCCTGCCGGAACGGAAAGGCTTCGCGCAGTTCATCCGCGGCAAGGGTTTCCGCCTTGATTAATGCGCAGCGCCGCTCGGGGCGGGCAGGCCTTCGATCAGCACGTTGACACAAGCGGGTTTGCCGCTTTGCACCGCGCGCGCCAATGCCTCGTCAAGCCCGGCAAGCTCTGTCACATATTCCCCGTGCGCGCCAAGCCCCCTGGCGGCCAGATCATAGCGCGCCCTGCTGAGCCCGCAGCCGATCAGCCGTTCGGGGCCGTATTCGCGCAGCTGGATCTGATGTTCGGCGTTCCAGCGTTCGTCATTGCCGATCACCGCGACAAACGGCAGCCCAGCGCGCGCTGCCGTCTCGAACTCGGCAAAATGGAAACCAACCGTGCCGTCCCCCATCAGCGCAAAGATCGCGGCATCCGGCGCCGCAGCGCGGGCGCCCAGAGCATAGCACAGCCCGCCCCCGATCGCCCCGGAAATCCCGTTGATCACCCGGCGCTCCGCCCGCGTGGCGGCCTGCGCCCACTGGCCGAACTCACCACCATCACAGATCAGCACGGCCTGCGCCGCCCTGTCGATCTGCCGCTGCACGGCGGCGCATAATTGCGCAGGGGTGATCCGCGCCGAAGGCACCATGTCGGCGGTGCTGAACCCGCGCCGTCCCAGATGCGCCGCCACATCGGCCCGCCACTGGTCGTGCCCTCCCTGCCCGGCCTCGATCAGAACACCGAGACTGTCCCGGGGATCAGCGGCGAAACAGGCGGCCAGCCGATTGCCAAGATTGCGATGCGCCCGGTCCCGCTCTTCCGTGCCGGCCTGAACAACCATCCAGCGGCAATCGGCATGGAACGCCGCCGCGCCGCCAAACCCGAGGGTAAAGTCGATCCGCTTGCCCAGGGCAACGACAAGGTCGGCCTGCCCCAGCGCCTTGCCGATGTCGCCAAGCGCCGGGTCCTTCAGGCCGCGCGGGCTTTCCATCACCACAACGGGCGCGCCAAGGGCCGCTTCCAGCGCCTCCAGCCTGCCCGGATTGCGTGTGGCATTCATCGCCGGGCCGCAGATGATCAGGGGCCGCGCCGCTCCGGCGACGGCCGCCGCAATCGCCGCCGCATCGGAGGCCGACAAACCCATCGGTTCTTTCGTGACCGCGCGGGGCACATCGACATCGCCCACATCCGCCTCGATCAGGTCAAAGGGCAGCGCCATATGCACCGGTCCCGACCGCCCCGAAAGCGCGACCCGCAAGGCACGCGCCGTCTCAACGCCGAAGTCCGCCGCGCGGGTCGGACGGAACGACAGCTTGGTCACCGGCGCTGTCATCGGCACCTGGTCAAGCTCCTGGAAAGCGCCTTTGCCATCCTGACCGATGGGAGAATCGCCGGTCAGCAGCAGCACCGGCGTCTCTGATTCAGAGCAGGTGAACAGCGGCCCCAGCGCATTTGCCGCCCCTGCCCCCGCGGTCACCAGGACCACGCCCACGGTTCCGGTCAGCTGCGCATAGGCCTCCGCCATGAACACCGCCGCTGCCTCGTGACGGGTATGGACAATCTCTATCCCGGCATCGAAACAGGCGTCGAAGATCGGCATGATCTGGTTCCCCGACAGCGCGAAGATGCGGGTGATGCCGGCGGATGCCAGCGTTCTTACCAATAGATCTGCACCGCGCATCATGTTCTCTCCCCCCGTGATCAATGCCGCCGCGACCTGAACCTATCCTTCCCGCCCCGTCCATCCCCTTTGTGGCAGCCCCTGCCGCAAGGGCCCCTGAGGGCATGAAGAACTTACAAAGTCCCGATCACCCCAAAAACGCCTTCGACAGCGGGTGGTGGAGAAATTGCACCGTGACACTGGTGCTATGGCAGCTTCGGCCTTGGCAAGCTGCGCTGAATGGAGGGGCACCCGGGCTCAAGCTCCGATATCGGCCATGCGCGACTGAACCGGTCGCACTGCGGCCCCGGCATGGTACGGGCCACATGCAGCACCGATGAACGACAGCGCGGGAGTGCCTGATCGTTGCTCACCGGGCGGTTCGCGCCGCGTTGTTCGCATCAGTCATGTTCCGAGGTGCGTCTCGATTTTCGAGGTCTTCCCACCAACTTCCCAACGCGTCGATCAGCGGCACCAGATCATGTCCGTCGGCAGTCAGATCATATTCCACCCGCAGCGGGTAGCCGCTGAATTCCCTGCGCTGAACGATCCCCGCATCCTCCAACTTCCTCAGCTCCAGTGCCAGCATCTTATGGGAAATCGTCGGGTTGTCGCGGCGCAGATCGCTGAACCTCCTGGTGCCCGTCTTCAAGTAATAGATGAGCAGCGTTGGCCACCGGCCGCTCAGGATTTGCATGACCTCTTCGATCGGGCATCGCGACACAAGATTTTTCATTGGGACCTCATGGTTACAAAAAGGTGCGTAATTTACCCCGGAGTACATGGCGGTATGTTTCGGGTTCGCTGCGCAGCGTGATGACATGAGATTACGGAGTATAAATCATGGAACCGATTCTACTTTATGGCTTCCCGTCTGGAAGCTCCATGGGGCTTGTCGCAGCTCTTGAATGGCTGGCGAAACCCTACCGTCTTTGCCGTGTCGATATGTTCGGTGAGATGCGCGACCCATCCTATCTGCGCATCAATCCTCGGGTTGAGACGCCGGTCCTCATCACCGACAACGGCGACGTACTGACTGAAACGCTGGCGATTGCATCATGGCTGGAAGCCAGGGATTCCAGGCGCAGCATCAGTTTTGACCCGCTGTCGCGAGAAGCCGACCGGATGCATCAGTTGATGGCTTTCATCAACACCGGCTTTACAGGATCTTTCGGACCGCTTTGGGCGGCCATGGAAATGGCTGACATGAATCAGGCGGTACGATCTGCACTCAGCGAGTGGGGTCGGGACGGTGTTTTCGAACGTCACGACAAGCTCGAAGAGATGATCGGGGGCAGCAGGTTCCTGATCGCGGATCACCCTACGCTGGCTGACGCCCTCTTGGTCGGTGTCGCACGTTGGCTCGATTTCCACGAACTGGCTGACAAAGGCCGCTGGCCAAAACTTGCGGCTGTTCGCGCGCGAATTGAAGCGCATCCGGCTGTCATCTACGCGACCGCTCTTGAGAACGGGGATATGAACCCGGGGAGCGGCGCCTGTCTGGGCCACATCAATCTCACCGAGGTCATTGAGCGGTTTGGTAGCTAAACGCCACGAGCGCGGGCTGAGAAACGTCATCAGCCCGCGCTCAACACCGGCGCCACGCAACCGCGACGCGAGGGTGGCGAATTTGCTGAATCATGCCAGTGGACCGCGCCAGGCAATTCCGACCCAAATGCCAGGCATCTCTGGCCCAAACCAGACTTTGGGCGTGGTATGGGTCAAGGACGGGTGAGCGGACGGAGCGGACATTCGAGCCCTAATCTCGGTCAGGTGCTCCTAATGGGAAGAAGGATCGAAAGGGACGCGCCTCGTCGACGACGCGGGCCACCGAGGGGCGGGACAGAAGCCGTGCCCGGTAGGCGGCGAGCGCGGAGCAACGCTCTGGAATCGGATGAACCCAGTCACCATAGAAAAGCGCCGGAGCAGCTGCGCAATCGGCAATCGTGAAACGACCACAGGTCGCCCATTCCGTGTCTTGCAGACGTGGTTCCATCCAATCATAGCAGCGGTCTATAAGCACATGCGCATCGGCAACGCCACGGGGATCACGCTCATCTTCGCCACGCAGGGCGTCACCGACGATCCGTTGCGTCTGCGCATGGATATAGTCATCGAACACATCCGCGATCATGCGAGCCTCCAGCGCTTCGCGGACATCCTCGGGAACCATCGGCGGCGCGTCGCCGTGAAACAGGTCGAGATATTCGACCACAGCGTTGCTTTGAGTGACTTCCCGGTCGCCATCGACCAGCGCCGGAAACTGCCCGGTGGGGGAAAGGGCGGCCATGCGAGCGGCGTTCTCCGGGTGATCGGGGTCGACCATTCGGAAGTCGAAGGCGACGCCGCGCTCGTATAGAGCGATCAGCGGTTTCCAGACAAAGGAGGCAAAGGGATGCCCATAGAGCGCAAGGGTCATTGAAGAATCTCCAGCGATTGAAGCGTGGCCTCGATCATGTCGAACTGGATTCCGGTGCCGTGACGGCGGTCTGCGGTGCCGTCCTTTCCATCCAGGAACACAATCTGTTCGGTGTAGGAGACGCGGGTCTTGTCGCCGTCTGCGTCAAGTTCCAGGCTCGACAGCGTCACGGAATGAAAGCTGCCGGAATGGTGAAGGTCGTAGTCATACACAAGCCGTTTGGCCGGTTCGATGACATGGAAACGTGCCTCGAACAGTGTTTCCAGACCGCTTTCGTTGAAACGCCCCTGCAGGACTTCCTGACCACCGGCGCGAAAATCCATCGAACGGCGCATCAGGGTCCATTTTTCGGCCGGGCCGGTGAACCACTGCGCCTTGATCTGCGGATCGGACCATGCGCTGAACACGCGGTCTGGCGGTGCCGCCCACAGTCGTTTCAGTGTAAATGTCCCATGGAATAAGCGATTTTCGGTCATGTCTCATTTCCCTTGGCGGATTGGCCTGAACCGGCAGCCATGTCTGTTGTTTCGTTGCTTTCGAGCAATTCTCCGAGCCGGTCAAAATGCCCTTCCCAAAGCTGGCGACGTTCGCTCAACCAGATTTCGACGCGCAAGACAGCTTCGCTGGAAATCCGGCATTCGCGGACCCGGCCGCGTTTTTCCGTTACAACCAGTCCACTTGCCTCCAGCACCTGAACGTGCTGATGGATCGCGGAAAGGGATGTGTCGTAGGGCTTGGCCAGGTCACTTACGGAGGCCGATCCGCGTGAAAGATGATCAAGGATCCCGCGCCGCGTTGCGTCAGAAAGTGCGTGGAACGCCATATCAAGTTGTTTGGAATGCTCAACCATACGCTTAAGTTATAGCGCGCCTGACAAAAGTCAAGTGTCCACTTAAGTGTTGATCCGTTGAAACCGCCCCTCAAAGCAGACCTTCACTGCAGTTTTCACGAATGACCGCTGCCCCTGCCCCATCCTTCGGCGGTCACGCCGCGATCCGGGTCAGCGATGTGACGTAAAAGCCAATTTCGTCTGACGTCTTACAGGGGGTGTCGAATGCCGCGCATTTCCGACTCTTTCCGGCGAATTTTCCGAATCTTGTCAGTGAGCCGTGCCAAGCAATTCCGACCCAAATGCCAAGCACTTCCGACCCAGACAGGACCTTCTGCACCAAGCGCGCGAAGGTTCGCTATGCGCGGGAATCGGGAATGGTTCCCGGAAAGGCTGCCCTCACGTCTCCTGACGCTTCCGGCCCTCTCCGGACATTCGCCAAGCTGGCTCCGCTGCAGCGCGGCTTCCCCATACCGGACCTTCATGGCGCCGCGCAGCATAGTCCAGGGCGCCAAGGTCGGCAGAGCGGACATTGCTGCCATCAAACATGAGCACCCAGGCCCGGAACAAGCCGAAGGCGCCGGGCCATCGCCTGCCCGCCCCTCGGGTAGGCGATTTGGTGAGGCTGTCTGTGTCCCCGATGAGATTCATCAAGGTTGAGAAATAAAGTGGCATGAGCCTAGGTCAGTATCGCCCACCCCGGGCAGGCGCTGGCCCGGCTTGCGCTTCGCGTCACTCTAGGCTCGAAGCGGACATGCGGCAACGCGGCGCGCCAGACGGCTGACGGCAACTGTGACACCGTCGCTTTCGGCCCTGAGCCGCCGGTCGAGAGCCAACATACGCTGCAGTGCGGCTTCCCCGAAGCGAACGTTCGTGGGCTGCGCAGCAAAATCCGGGGACGAATGTCGCTGATGCGGGACAAAGCTGCCGCTGCCATTCTCATCGAAAAAGCATGTAACGGCAGCTTTGGCGGTGACATCTAGACTGCCAAATGGCCTTGTATGAGGTTCCCGACCGCCTCTGGCGTTTCCATCAGCGCAAGATGTGGCCCTTCAACCCAGGCCAAAACTGCGCCCTCGATACCATTCGCGAGTGCCTCCGACGCGGCCGGATCGACCATCTGGTCAAAGCGATTGCCGATGACAAGGGTGCGGGCCTTCACCGCGCCGAGGTCGCCCGAAACATCCACCCGCAGGTCCAGTTCGGACTGTCTTGCGATCCCGTCCCAGTTGCTACCCGCGACCATATCACTGACGACCGCCTCAAGATCGCCTATTCCTGACAGAAAATCCCGACTGAACCCGGTCAGCAGCATGAGCCGGGCCAGCGCATCCGGGTCAGTGCGCGCCAAATGCGCCCAGTGTTGGAACTGCAACTGCGACCGCGGGTCGGCGCCCGTGACAAAGCCGCCGATAAGAACGAGCCTCTCCACCCGCTCCGGATGAAGAGCGGCCAGTCGTGTCGCAACCGCCGCGCCCAGCGAAAAACCGACCAGATCGAAGGTACCAAACCCGGCGTGATCCGCCGCGCCGATGACCTGCGCGACAAGGCGATCAAGTGTCAGCACCCCGGTCGGATCCTGGGTAAGCCCGGAGCCGGCATAATCGGGTCGTAGAACCCGCCTGTCCGCGAGACAGGGCATCAGCCCATTGAAATTCGCGGCACCATCGCCGCCGGTGCCATGGATGAGCAGAATCGGCCTGCCGGATCCATCCTCGCGATATCCGATCACTGCGCCGTCATGGTTGAATTTTTCTATTTTCGACATCGTTTTACTCTCCGACTTGATGTGTCGGGAAGGGTGATGCACTATGACAGCGCTGTCAGGGTCAAGCGAAAAAAGGAAAGCAAGGTGCAGATTGGCGAGATTTCAGACCGCAGCGGCATCAGTGTCAGGATGTTGCGGTTCTACGAGGCCGAGGGGCTCTTGCGCCCGAACCGGACCGTCAGCGGCTATCGGGATTATTCCGATGCCGATCTTGATCAGGCAAGTCATATCCGGCAGCTGGCCGATGCCGGGTTGACTGTCGAAGCGATGCACGACCTCTTGCCCTGCATAATAAGCCCTGAGCCGACCTTTCATCCCTGCGACCGTCTGCGGGCCAGGCTGCAGGGCGAAGTCGCCAAGCTTGATCGCAAGCTCGCGGATATCGCGCAGTCGCGCGCACAGATCGCTTCCTATCTGGCGGGTCTGCCGGAAGACCGGATGAGCGATGGCTGACCTCCGCTTCGCGGATGTGTCAAGGGCTGTTGTTCCGGCCAATGCGCAGCCGACCGGTGAGACTGGCGCAACGTACCGGAACTGAAAGCCGCTGCCTGAACACCATGCAGAAAGCGTCGTGACGGACTCAAAGCCGCCTTGCGGCAGCGCGGAGAGCCTGTATTGCGGCCAGCGTCACCGTATCGACCTGTTCGGCCCTGACCCGACCTTCCCCGAGTGTCCAAGTTCTGCAGCACAACATATTCATTTCAGACATTCGAATTGGCAGAGGCACAGTAAAGATAGAAACTGTCGGGCTACGAGCTCGGGCTATCTAAACGGGACCAACAACGTCTCCGGGCTAATTGAATGCGAATTTTTGAGCCTCTTTAAGTACGGCATGAACTTCTTCTATGAGCTTGGCATCGCGCTCCCATTGCCCAGCCGGTCCACCAGTGAACTTTTCGCCATGGAAGTAACTATTTCTCGCGCGACAGACACCATTTATTATGAGTTGCGCGACATTTGAGAGCGGGACTGGATTAGGCGGATCCCACTGCATGTCTGCCAGAAGGCGGCGCGGTGGCTCCCCAACTTGAGGTGCCCCTAGTTTCCTAGACACTTGCCTCGTTCAGTTTCAGCTGTCTGATCTCGAAATCAACGGGCGACAGTATGCCGTTGTTCGTGTGCTTCCGCTTCGGGTTATAGAACATCTCAATGTACTCGAACACGTCCTGTCTGGCAGCATCGCGGGTCGGGTAGGTGCGGCGGCGGATACGCTCCCGCTTCAGCAGCTGGAAGAAGCTCTCGGCGACGGCGTTGTCGTGGCAGTTTCCGCGTCGGCTCATGCTAGGTTCCAGGTTATGCTGGCGCAGGAATGTCTGCCACTCCCGGCTGGTGAACTGCGAACCTTGGTCGGAGTGCACCGTGACCCGGTGCGTCGGCTTGCGCCTCCACACGGCCATAAGCAGGGCCTGCAAGGCCAGGTCCGTTGTCAGGCGGGACTGGGCGGACCAGCCGACAACCCGACGCGAGAACAGATCGATGACGACGCACAGGTACAGCCAGCCTTCATGGGTCTTGATGTAGGTGATGTCGGTCACCCAGACCTGATCGGGTTGGGGTACATCGAAGCGCTGCTCCAGCCTGTTCTCGGCGACCACGGCAGGCCTGCCGCCATATCGGCCGGGTCGACGCTTGTAGCCCACCTGAGCGGCTATCCCGGCCAGCGACGCCAGTCGGGCAACACGGTTCTCCGAGATGAGTTCACCTTGGTCGCGCAGATCGTCGGTCAGCTTGCGATAGCCATAGACCTTGCCGCTATCGGCCCAGGCCTTTCGGATCAACTCCGTCTGACGCGCATCCTCCTGCGCATGGTGACTTAACGGTTCCTTAAGCCATGCATAGAAGCCGCTGAAATGGACCCGCAGCACCCGGCACATGGCCCGGACGCCAAACTCTTCGCGATGCGCCCGGATGAAGGCGTACTTCATTGGGACTCGCGCGCGAAGTACGCCGTTGCCTTCCTAAGAAACACCTGCGGTCTCTGGGATGGGCGCCAATGCGTAACCCATTATTTTGGCGCGCCGCTGGAGGTTTGAGAGCACGCGTTGCCGATGTCGTTCGTCATAGGCCGCGGCACCCTGATCCTGATATGTCATGCCATGGCGGATGGCGTTGTAGAACAAGACTGCGATCTTGCGCGCCGTGGCCGTCACCGCCTTTTGCTTGCCTATGCGCGATGACAGTCGCCGGTAAAACGCACCCAAGGCCGTGTCGCTTTTGCCAATCGTTACGGCAGCCAAGCGCAAGAGCGCGGCCGCACGACTGGAGGACCGTCGTGTCCGCGAGGATAGCAACTTGCCCCCGGAGATTTTATTGCCCGGGGCCAGACAGAGCCAGGACGTGAAGTGCTTGGCACTCTTCCAGGCGCGCAGGTCTGTGCCGCATTCGGCCACCAGCTTCAGGGCCAACGATGGTCCAAGGCCATGGATCTGCGTTAGGTCTGTGCCCAACACACCGTAGAGTGCGGCCCGAACATCGAAAGACGGCGCATTGTGCTGCTTGCCCTTGATCCGCGCCTTTGGCAGTGGGGCCAGATCATCGTCCGCCCGGACCGTCAGGGCTGCAACCGCTGCTTCCAGCCTACGGTCGCACGTCTCGATCTGTGCCTTGTAGAAGTCGTAAAGCTCCAGCGACTGTGTGAGGGCAAAAACATGCTCCTCGCGGTCGTTGCCGACCAGCGAAGCCTTGATCGTGTCCACAGAGGATTTGCAGCGGACATCCCGGAACGCGGCGAGGGCCTCCGGATCACGCTCGCCACCGATAATGGCACGGATGATCCGCAAGCCGGTCGCACCAGTGATGTCGGAGACGACATGATGCAGTTGCAGGTTCATCTCCATCAGTGCCTTCTGCATGTGCTGGATATGGGCGGCGGCATACTCAGTGAGCCGTTCCCGTTGGCGAACATAGGCGCGCAGAGTGGCGATCTCAGCTTCGGGGCGGAAGCTCCCACGTAGCAAGCCATAGGAATGCAGCTGGCGCAGCCATCCGGCATCACTGACATCGGTTTTGCGAACCGGCACATTCTTGGCATAGCGGGCATTCACCAGAATGACCTCGAAGCCATGTGCCTCCAGGATCTCGAAGGCCGGTATCCAGTAAACGCCGGTCGACTCCATGGCCACGCTGGTGACACCGCACGATTGGAGCCAGGCAGCGAGATCGTGCAGATCCTGGGTAAATGTCCCGAAGGCTCGCACTGGCATGATGTCGGTGTCAGGGTTCACAGCCGCCATGTGCATCGTCGAGCCGATGTCGATCGCGGCTGCATTGGCATTGACCATCTTCAGGTCCGGGTGGTCACCGGATTTGCGCTTCGTCATGACATCTCCTCCGTTCAGGGCGAAGGGCGTGGGCCATGCAAGTTCGTCATCTTCCTAACCGGGATCGCCGCGATGGCGGCGTCACCACTCTCAAGTGCGCATCGGCCCATGTGCCACGTTTTTTAACGGGGTCCAGCCCACCAATAAGCCATCGGCAACTGCCCTTCGGGCGCAGCATAGCACAGGCTGTTTATACCGCGCACAGGCGGGCAGCGGCCCGGAACGGTTTTTTAGGATATCGCGCTCCTCGGTGACCCGAGCGAGTTCGCGCTTCAGACGCCGGTTCTCCGCCTCGTGGTCCACGACCGCCTTCTGCGTCGGTTCCCCGAACAGCTTCAGCCATTTGTAGAGAGAGTACGTGCTGGCGCCCAATCGCCGGGATACCTCCCGCACCGGATACCCGCGCACCGTGATCTGATGCACCGCATCGCGCTTGAACTCGTCGCTATAGTTGCTTGTCCCCATGTTGATCTCCTCGCCTCAAAGTTAGGCGGCAAAGCGTCTACAAATCTAGGGGCACCTCACATCCGGGTGTTGGATCGTGGCTCAGAGACAGTCATTCTGGCACCGCATGGCGGATGGATAGAGCCTGATACATCTGAGATCGCCAAGGCAATTGCTGGCTCGGATATCTCGTTCTACGCCTTCGAGGCTCTACGGAATGGGCCACACGGCCATTTCCACATAACTTCCCATCGTTTCGACGAACCTGAAGCCGTCTCACTTGTCGGCAGATGTTGGACGGCCGTTGCTATCCATGGAAGGCGCAACGAAGGGGCTGACGCGGTTTGGTTGGGTGGTCGCGCCACTAAACTACGTGACGCTGTCGGAGACTCTCTGCGCGCTGCAGGATTCAAGGCTGAGCTCAACGAAAGGCTACCAGGTTTGGAAGGAACAAATATCTGCAACCGAACGCGCGCGGGAGAGGGTGTGCAGCTCGAGATTTCACGGCGCTTGCGTAGCCAGTTGGTGGCCGATGCTAACCTTCTCCAGTCCTTCTGCGAAGCCGTTCGAATTTCCGTTCTACCAGCGTCCGCCATCTGAGCACTGCCTATACGGCAGTTTCAACAGATGTCTTTTTCTACGGACCGCGTTGCAGCATCAGAGGGAGGCGATCAATGACAGGCTCGGGCGTTCGCGCCTTAGCCGGTCCCGCTGCGGTCCCAGCAGGTATAGATGCTTTTTGCGCATCGCTGTTCTGAAGATCTAGCGAAGCATCACGTAAAAAGTGGAACGAACCGGATACTCGCGGTTCATCCACAATCATCCGGTTCGCGGTGATTGGGTCAGTTTATGACGTAGAAGCCAATTTCGTCTGACGTCTTACAGGGGGGTAGTGGCGGACCGAGGAGGATTCGAACCCCCGACCCCTTGATTCGTAGTCAAGTACTCTATCCAGCTGAGCTATCGGTCCACTGTCGGGCGGTTTAGTGGCCCGCGCGGGGGTTTGCAAGCCCCAGTTTTGACCTGTGGCGGATTTCCTGGCGGTGTCAGACGGCGGCGTCGCCCTTGGGCAGGCAGACCGCAAAACATGTGCCGGTTTCATCGCTGCTCAACAGGGACAATTGCCCGCCGTGGCCGCGCACCAGTTCCGCCGCGATGGCCAGGCCCAGTCCGGTGCCGTCCTTGCGGGTGCCGCCCTGGAACGGCTTGTACAGAAATGTGCGCGCCTTGGGCGGCAGGCCGGGGCCGGTATCGGCCACCTCAATGTTCCAGCTGGTCTCGTTTTCGGATGCCCGCAGGGTGATTTCGCCCCCCGTCCCGGCCGACATCAGCGCCTGCCGGGCATTGCGGGTCAGGTTGCTGAGCACACGGTAGAGATGTTCGGGGTCTGCGCGCACCTTCAGGCCGGGGGCGACATCGGCAACAAAGCTGATCTGCGTGCTCTGGGTCGCCAGGCGTTCGTTCTCGATCACCTCTTCGACCAGTTCGGCAAGCGGCACCATGGTCAGGGTCGGCCCCGGTTCTTCCGCCTTGCCGAAGGCCAGGGTGCTTTCGCACAGATGGACCGCGCGGGTGATCGACCCCACCAGCTTGGGCGCCAGCCGTTTGACCGCCGGATCCTCCGAGGTTTCGATGCGATCGGTAAAGAGCTGCGCGGTGGTCAGGATATTGCGCAGGTCGTGGCTGATCTTGCTCACCGCCGCGCCGAGCTGCGCCAGCCTGTCCTTCTGCTTCAGCGCCTGGGTCAGCTCCGTCTGCAGGGTGCGCAGGGCGACTTCGGCTTCGCGTAACTCGGTCACGCCCGCCTTGGGTTCGATGATGCGGCGGGCGTCCTCGGGGGCTTCGGCATAGCGCTGGATATGACCCACCACGCGTTTCACGGGTTTGAGGAACATCGCCCGGATGGTCAGGAAGAGCAGGGTCGCGGTGATTGCCGAAATCACTGCCGAGAGAATCAGGATGCGCAGGCCATAGTCGATCATCGCCATGCGCAGCGGTGCGGTTTCCATCGTGATCTCGATCAGCAGCCCCGCATCCCGGACCGGTGCCCCGATGACACGGATCACTTCGTTTTCACGTCGGAAAAGGCGCATCACCGCATCCCGGATCAATGTCATCGCGGTGGCATTGCGCAGATCGAAGGTCTGCGAGATCGCCTGCGGCATCTCGGAAGACAACATGAGCTGGCGCACCGCGTCACGGCGCAGGACTACGTTGAACACCTCTGCCGTTTCCAGCAGTTCCGCCTCAAGCGCGGGGTCCAGCATATCGTCCGCCAGAAGCGCCAGCGAGGCGATCTGCGCCCGCTCCAGCCGCTGCAGCATGTAATCCTCGCGGAACCGCGCGATGGAGGGCACGAAGATCAGCACTTCGGCCACCATGACAAAAACACTTGTCAGGATCAGCAGGCGGCCGGACAGGGAATTCAGCATGCCTGCGTCACCCCCATGGGACGGCGGGCGGGCTGTCGCGCCCCGGCGCGCAGGCCCCCGTTGTCACGGCACACATCGCTGAACAAACCGCACCACCCGCTTTACAAGATCGCTTTCGAACAGGCGCGGGCTGAAATAGGCCCCCGCCGCACGTTTGTTGACTTCACCGATTGTCGGATAAGGAGCCACCATGGCTGCAATCTGGCCCATTTTCATGCCGTTTGCCAGAGCCAGCGCCCAAAGGCCGATCAGTTCTCCCGCCTGATGGCCGACAATGGAGGCGCCCAGGGGCCTGCCCTTGACCACCATGACCTTGATGAACCCTTTGGTCTTGCGCTCCGCCAGGGCGCGGTCGTTGTGTTCATAGTGGAACCGGACCACCTCCAGCCTGTCGCCGTGTTTTTCCCGCGCCTCGGCCTCGGTCAACCCGACCTGTGCCAGTTCCGGGTCGGTATAGGTCGCCCAGGGAATATGGGAAGTCTTTGCCCGGGACGGCAGGCCAAACAGCATGGATCTGATGATCACCCCGGCATGATAGCCTGCCACATGGGTGAATTGCAGCCCGCCGGCCACATCCCCGATGGCATAGACCTTGCGGTTGGTGGTGCGCAGCGATGCATCCACCTTGATCCCGTTTTTGGCCGGCTCGATCCCGGCCTTGTCGAGATCCAGCTTGTCGGTATTGGCCTTGCGCCCCACCGCGATCAGCAGGTGAGAGCCCCTGAAGATCCGGCCATCCTTGGCCTCGACCTCGATCTTGCCCGCCGTGCCGCGCACTTCGGCGGCGGTGGCGTTTTCCTCGATCACCACGCCCTCGTCGCGCAGGCTGTCCAGCACGACGCGGGCGGTTTCCGGGTCGTCCTTGCCCAGCGCCTTCATCCCTTCGATCACGGTGACCTTGCAGCCCAGACGCAGATGGGCCTGAGCCATTTCCATCCCGATGGGGCCCCCGCCGATGATCAGCAGATGGTCCGGTTTCTCGCGCAGCTTGAACAGGGTTTCATTGGTCTCATAGGGGACCGTATCGAGACCCGGAATCGGCGGCACCAGCGGCGATGATCCGGTGGCGATCACGATGCGCCGGGCCTTGATCACCGTATCGCCTGCCTGCACCTCGTCGCGGGAAATGAAGCGCCCATAGGCGCGGATCACCTTGACGCCCAGGCCTTCGAAGCGTTCCTGGCTGTCCACCGGGGCGATCTGCGCGATCACATCGGCGACGTGATCCTTGGCGGCGGCGTAGTCCACGGTGCCGGGGGCGTTGGCCACACCATATGGCGCCGCGTGACGCTGCGCATGGGCCGCCTTGCCGCTGGCGATCAGCGCCTTGGAGGGCACGCAGCCGTAATTCAGGCAATCGCCGCCCATTTCATGGCCTTCCAGCAGGACCACATCTGCCCCCATCTGGACCGCACCCGCCGCGACGGACAGGCCGCCGGAGCCTGCGCCGATAATCAGAATGTCCGTCTTGATCCGGTTCATTTCAATACATCCTTCCGGCCCGTGGCCCATTTGAGTGCGGCGGGCAGCAGGGACAATGCGCAGAGCCCGAGGATGGGGAACAAGATATGCGGCTCGAAGATGATGCCAAGGTCCGGCGTTTCCCCGCGCGCGAAAACCGCGCCGAGCCCTGCGCCGACGGAGGTATAGACAACAGCCCCCGGCATGATCCCGAAGAAGGTGGAGACCACAAAGCGATACAGCGGCACCGCCAGCAGGGCCGGGATCAGATTGGCGACAAAGAAGGGCACCGCAGGCACAAGGCGGATGAAGAACAGCATCGACCATTGGTTTTCGTCCAGGCCCTTGCCGATCCTGGACACCAGCCCCTCGGAAGCCTCCAGCCGCGCCTTGAGCACCTGCCCCAGCCCCATGCGCGCGGCAAGGAAGATCAGGGTCGCGCCGATGGTGGCGGCTGTCACGTTGAACCCGGTCCCCAGGACGGTGCCGAACAGGAAGCCCCCGGTCAGGGTGGCGATCGTGGCCCCCGGCAGGGAAAAGGCGACAATCGCCACATAGGCGGCCATGAACAGCAGCGCGGTTACCAGGTAATTGCTGTCCCGGAAGGCGATCAGCGCCTCGCGGTTGTCGCGCAGCGTGTCGAAGCTCAGGTAATCGCGCAGCGTGAAGGCACCGATCACCGCCGCGACGGCAATCGCGATCAGGGGCACAATGCGCGCCCGCTGCGATCCGGTGTGTTTTCCGTCGGCCCTGTCCGCCATTTCCGTCTCTCCGCCGCAACCGGCCTATCTGCCTGCCTCACAGATGATCCGGAACCCGGCCCGCGCCTAGCCCTATCACGGCCCCTTGAACCAAGGTGTGCTTTTCGGGGGTCTTTCGTGAAAGATCGGCCTGAAATGAAATATATACCAGCCGCGACGGATAAATTGTTGCAAGAGAGGGGGGAAAACCCGCTTGCAGGGTTTGACTTGCCCGCGCATCCTGACTAGAGAGCGGGTCTGAATTGACGTGACGGGCCGAATCTGCGCCCCGAATGACCTATTGGAGATCGACGCGATGAAACGCACCTATCAACCTTCGAACCTTGTCCGCAAGCGTCGTCACGGGTTTCGTGCGCGCATGGCCACCAAAGCGGGCCGCAAGATCATCAACGCACGCCGCGCCCAGGGCCGGAAGTCGCTGAGCGCGTAAACCGCGCAGCGCCTTGCAAAGCATGACACCGCCGGAGGCCCCCGTGGATGGCAGCACTGCCAATCCGGGGAACAATCCTCCGGCGGTTTCTTTGCGTCTGCAGGTGCTGAAGAACCGCGCCGATTTTCTGCGCGCCTCCCGCGCCAGCCATGTCGCGATGCCCGGTTTCGTTGTGCAGATGCGACGGCGCAAGCCGGATGAAACAGCCGATCCGGATGTCATTCGCGTGGGGTTTACCTGCTCCAAGAAGGTCGGCAATGCCGTGGCCCGCAACCGGGCAAAACGACGCCTGCGGGAAATCGCGCGTCTGTCCCTGCCAGCGATGGGGCAGCGGGGACATGATTATGTGCTGATCGGCCGGCGCGGGGCCACCGCCACCCTGCCCTTTGCGCAAATGCAGTCCGACTTCGCCCGCGCCCTGGGCAAGCTGCACCGGCCGCCCGCGTGACCGCCCTTGCCCGCATCCTGGCGCTGCCGGTGCGCGCCTATCGGCTGGTTTTCAGCCCCTGGGTCGGGTTCAACTGCCGCTATCAGCCAACCTGCAGCGCCTATGCATTGGAAGCGCTCGAAACCCATGGGGGGCTGAAGGGCAGCTGGCTGGCACTGCGCCGGATCTTGCGCTGTCACCCCTGGGGGCGCAGCGGCTATGATCCCGTGCCGCCCATGTCGCAGGACCACGGGCCGCACTGAGGTCTGAGCCTGCCACCTGCCGCCATGCCAACGGGATCGGGAGAGGTTCGCCGCTTACTGCCGACGACATGCGGCCTGCCCCACCTGCTGAGCCGTGCGGCCCCCCGTGACACCCTCCGGTGGAGACATGTCAAAAATGACATGTCATCATTTGCAGGACTGTCGGTATGAACTGACGCTGACGCACGGGGGCAAACGGCATCTGTAGCGCGCCGCAGTACCCCCGCGCCTGCCCCATCCGCTCAACACGCTGGAATATATTGTTTAAAGCGTCCCGCTTTTAACCTGATACACCCAATATCGCCAATGTCCCGAGAGCGCGAAGCGCGGCAGGGTATCGGCGATTCAAGGTTAAGGCGGGGCGCCCTAAATGGCCTCCGGCTGGCTCAAATTCACCAAAAAGCCGTTCCAGGACTGCAGCCCTACGCAGCCTCACACGCCCCTCATGCCTTCAACACCGCGTCCCCGTTGGTGATCAGCCGGGTCGGCATATCCGCCGCCGCCGTTCCCGCAATCGTCAGCGCCACATCCTTGAAAAATCCATCATCGCCGAAATAGAAACGATGCGAAATCTGCGCGCCCTTCTGGGGAAAGGCCGCATAACGCTGTGTGGCATCGACATCGACCTGATCCTTTTCCACCAGATCAGGCAGCCCTTTGCGCCCCGCGCGCCTCTGGCCCCCGTTGATGAAATCCCCCGACAACTGCAGCACCGCATCATTGCCGTTGTAGTAATTCGTCAGGCGGTTCGACCGACGGTCCATCACCAGACTGCCCCATGCGCCCTTGCGCATCCATTCCACATCCACATCCGCCGCCGCAAAAATCGCCTGATCCACATCCCATTTGCGCGCGCCCGGCGCATCACCGACACCGGAGAACCCGCGCAAGGTCAGGTAGGCGCCCATCGAATGGGCCAGCACATGCAGCTTGAACCGGGGGTTTTCATTCAGGAAAAGACCGATCGTCTCCGTCACCAGGTAGGGCGCAACCTTTTTGGCGTCATTGCGGTCGGAATCATACGCCAGCACATTCCCGTCGCTGGGCCAGTCAAAGCCGACCACCGCACCGCGATAGCCATGTTTGCGCAACCCCTGCTCAAGTGCCGCCAGCCGCTGCAACATGGTTGTCTGCGAGGTATTGAACCCGTGGACGAAAAACAGGATCTCGCGGCTCTGCGACGCGCGCAGGACCTCCCGGTGCCAATCCGCGCGCGAAATGATGCCCCCCTTGCTCACCGCCCCCGCAGAGCTGGTGATCTGTACATAACGGGTCAGTGCCGCAGCATTATTGGTGAATCTGTTCGTCTGGGCGTTATAGGTCCGCCGGCTTGCAAAAAGCGTCATGTCTCAAATTCCTTTATCAATAGGGTCGGCAATAAGTGGTAGCCTAGCATGTTTTCGCCTTTAGCGCGAAACCTTCCTCCGCCGCGCATCGCGTCCTTGATCGCCTTTGGGCAATGGATTACTGCGATCACATGCTCGACCAACCCGAAGAAATCCACGCGCTGTTTCAGGGTGCGCCCCAGACGACGGAGTTCAGGAAACTCCGCAAGCGGATCGTGCGCGCCACGCGCGAGGCGATAGAGCAATATGGCATGATCGCCCCCGGCGCGCAGGAACCCGACGCCCCCCGCGCCCGCTGGCTGGTCTGCCTGTCGGGCGGCAAGGACAGCTATACCCTGCTGGCGGTTCTGCACGAGCTGCAGTGGCGCGGGCTGTTGCCCGTCGACCTGCTGGCCTGCAACCTCGATCAGGGCCAGCCCGGCTTTCCCGCAACGGTCCTGCCCGCCTTTCTGGAAAAGATGGGCGTCCCGCATAGGATCGAATACCAGGACACCTATTCCATCGTGATGGACAAGGTTCCGGCAAACCGCACCTTCTGCGCGCTGTGTTCGCGGCTGCGCCGCGGCCACCTCTACCGGATCGCGCGCGAGGAAGGCTGTTCCGCCGTGGTGCTGGGACATCACCGCGACGACATCCTGGAAACCTTCTTCATGAACCTGTTTCACGGCGGGCGCCTGGCCACGATGCCGCCCAAGCTGGTGAACGAACAGGGCGATCTTTTCCTCTACCGCCCCCTCGCCCATGTGGCCGAGGCCGATTGCGAGAAATTCAGCGCCGCGATGCAATACCCGATCATCCCCTGCGACCTTTGCGGCTCGCAGGACGGGTTGCAACGCCAGCAGGTCAAGCAGATCCTCGACGGCTGGGAAAAAAACAGCCCCGGTCGGCGCCAGGTCATGTTCCGGGCGCTGATGAACGCGCGCCCCTCGCATCTGCTGGACCCCAAATTGTTCGATTTTGCCGGCCTGTCGCTTGATCCGCAGACTTTTAGCTAAAAGAACGCCACATTTTCCGGCAACATTAACCCCCGGCTCATTCCGCGCAGGCTAAGCTCCTGCAGATGCAGCGGACGCATCTTACGACGAGCGGGGAAGTACCTATGGCGCGACGGCGGGCCAGGACACTGGCAAGATGGCAAAATCATCTCACTTCCGCGCTGAACTGGCCCGGCGCTCTGGTCCTGTTGCCGACCCTGACCCTGGCCGTCTACATGGCTGCCGGCGAAACCGGGCTGATCTGGTTTTCGCTTTCCATGCCGGGGCTTTATCTGATTTTCGGACAGGGTGCCTTGCGGTTTCGGGCCTCTGATCCCGCGGTGCCGGGCATTCTGACCCGTCAGGCCTTTTCCGAGATCGTCAGCCAGACCCTGAAACAGGCCAATGCCGAAGACAGATTTGCCGTCATCTATGCCATCGCATTAAGTGAATTCGACGCGCTTGCAGACCGATACGGTCAGGCCGCCGCCGACACGGTTGTCCTGCGCACCTGTGAACGGCTGATCGCCACATTGCGCGATGTGGACAGTGTTGCGCAGCTGGGCGACGCCCGGTTCGGCATCTGCACGGCCCCGCTGCGCCATCTTGATCTGGAAACCTGCATTCAAATGGCGTCCCGCCTGCAGACCGCACTGGAAGAACCCGTGGCCATCAACGGCGTCAATATCTACGTCTCTGCCAGTGTCGGATTCTGCCAGCATACGCGCGCGCCCGACAGCGGTGGCGACGCCTGGATGCACGCCGCCCTCACCGCCCTGCGCGAAGCGCAACACCGGGGGCCTTCCGCGATCCGGGCATTTTCCGATCAGATGCGCATCGCCATCGAAACCCGCGAAGAGATCCGCGATGACGTGGTCAAGGCACTGGATTCCGGCCAGATCCAGCCCTGGTTTCAACCCCAGATCTCCACCGACACCGGAGAGATCACCGGGTTCGAGGCGCTGGCCCGCTGGCATCATCCGCAGCGGGGCATCCTGCTGCCCAAGGATTTCCTGCCCGCCATCGAAAGCGCCGGTCTGCTGGAACGGCTGACCGAGGTCATGATGTACCACACCTTTGCCGCGCTCAAGGCATGGGACGGTGCGGATGCGCATGTGCCCCAGGTCGGCGTGAATTTCACAAGTTCGGAACTGCGCAATCCCCGTCTGACCGACAAGGTGAGATGGGAGCTCGACCGGTTCGATCTGACCCCGGACCGGCTTGCCGTCGAAGTGCTTGAGACAGTGGTCGCCTGCACGCCGGATGACCTGATTACCCGCAATATCAACGCGCTGGGCGCGATGGGGTGCCGCATTGATCTGGATGATTTCGGCACCGGCCATGCGGCGATCACCTCGATCCGGCGGTTTTCGGTCAGCCGGATCAAGATCGACCGCTCCTTCGTGATGAAGGCCGACCGCGACCCGGAACAGCAACGCATGATCAGCGCGATCCTGACCATGGCCGAAAGGCTGGAGGTGGAGACCCTGGCGGAGGGCGTCGAAACCGTGGGCGAACACGTTCTGCTGGCGCAACTGGGTTGCGACCATGTGCAGGGCTATGGCATCGGGCGGCCCATGCCATTCGACCAGACCCTGGACTGGATCAGCCGCCATACCGCCAAACTGGCCGACACCCCCCGTTTCATGGATGGCAAGAGCGGCTGACCGCCTCGGGCGGCACGGGGCCCTGCCGCCCTGTCAAACCAGCCTGTGGGGCCTGCGTCGGATCATCGCGCAGACCGGAGGTTTTGCCCGAATCCGCTTGACCTCTGGGCCTCAACTCTGTTCAACCCACCCAGATCAAAAGCATCCCGAAGGTGGCGGTCCCCATGGACGAACAGAACAAGAATCTCATTCTCGCGACGGCACTCAGTTTCATCGTGATCCTTGCGTGGTTCGTCCTGTTTCCACCACCTGAACCGGACCCCGCGCTCGACAGCACGACACCGGCGACCCAGCAGACCGCTGACGGAACCGTGCCCGTGGCACCCGCCGATCCCGCAACCGCACCAATTTCGGGCGGGGACGACACCACATCGACCGTTTCGCTTGCCGATGCGCCACGCGTCAACATCGAGACACCGCGCCTGACCGGCTCCATCTCGCTGGTTGGCGGCCGGATCGACGATCTGAAACTCAAGGATTACCGCACCACGCTGGACGCCGATGCGCCCATCGTCACATTGCTGTCCCCCCAGGGCACGACAGACGCCTATTATGCCCTGCAAGGCTGGGCTGCCGGCACCGGCATCGACCCGACATCGGTCCCCGGCCCCGACACGGAATGGTCGCTTGCCGAAGGCGACACGCTTGGCGTCGATTCCCCGGTGACCCTGACCTGGGACAACGGCGCGGGCCAGGTCTTTACCCGCACCATCGCGGTGGATGACAACTACATGTTCACACTGGGCCAGGGGGTCACCAACAATGGCGAGGCCCCGATTTCCCTCGCCCCCTACGGCATGATCGTCCAGCACACCCAGCCCGATGATCTGCAGAAATTCTTCATCCTGCATGAAGGTGCCGTATCCATCGCCGATGGTGAATTGATCGAAACCGACTGGGACGACATCTCGGAAGCGGATGCAAACGCGAAATGGGGCCGCCAGGCCATCGTCAAGGAAGATGTGACCACGGGCTGGATCGGCTTTACCGACCACTTCTGGCAGGCGATCCTGATCCCCGATCAGGGCCAGCCCTTTGACGAGGCGCTGACCTATGACGCGCGTTCCGACGTCTATCGCGCCGTCACCCGCCAGCCCACCCAGACCGTGGCAGCGGGTGCCTCGGCCAGCATGAAAACCCAGTTGTTTGCCGGTGCAAAGGAATGGGCGATCCTGCGCGACTACGAAGCCGCCGGCGTGCCGAAATTCATCGACAGCATTGATTGGGGCTGGTTCTTTTTCCTGACCAAACCGATCTTCTGGCTGCTGCACGAGCTGAACAAGCTGATCGGCAACATGGGCATCGCGATCATCGGGCTGACCCTGCTGATCAAGGCGATCCTGTTCCCGCTGGCCTATAAATCCTACGTCTCCATGGCCAAGATGAAAGAGCTTCAGCCGCAGATGGAGAAGCTGAAAAAAGACGCGGGCGACGACCGCCAGAAAATGCAGCAGGGCATGATGGAGCTTTACCGCAAGGAAAAGGTGAATCCGGCCGCGGGCTGCCTGCCGATCCTGTTGCAGATTCCGATCTTCTTTTCGCTCTACAAGGTGATCTTTGTCACCATCGAGCTGCGCCATGCGGCGTTCTTCGGCCCCTTCCAGGACCTCAGCGCGCCTGACCCGACCTCGCTGTTCAACTTCTTCGGCCTGCTGCCCTGGGGCGCACCCGAGGCAGGCACGATCATGGCGCTGATCTTTATCGGTATCCTGCCGCTGCTGCTGGGCATCTCGATGTTCCTGCAACAAAAGCTGAACCCGGCGCCCACCGACCCCACGCAACAGATGATCTTTGCCTGGATGCCCTGGGTCTTCATGTTCATGCTGGGCAGTTTTGCAAGCGGGCTGGTGGTCTACTGGATCGCGAACAACACCATCACCTTTACCCAGCAATACCTGATCATGCGCAGTCAGGGCTACAAGCCTGACCTCATGGGGAACATCCTGGGGTCGTTCCGGCGCAAGCCAAAGCCGGACGCCAAGAAATGACAACGCTGGTTCAACTTTTCCGCCATCCTCTCAAGAGCCACGGCCGCGAAGAGTTGCAGAGCGTGACCCTGACCGCCGGGCAGGCGATGCCCTTCGACCGGCTCTGGGCCGTGGCGCATGACCACTCCAGGGCGGATGGGTCGGAATGGGCGCGATGCGTGAATTTCAGCATCGGCACCAAGGCCCCGAAACTGGCCGCGATCAATGCCGTGCTGGCGGAGGATGGCAAGACGCTGACCCTGTCGCATCCGGAACGGCCCGATCTGACCTTCCAGCCCGACAGCGAAGCTGCGCGGCTGATCGAATGGGTGCTGCCGCTGGTCCCGCAGGACCGCGCCCTGCCCGACCGGATTCTGCGCCTGGCGGAGCGTGGTTTCACCGACACCCCGTTCCCCTCGGTCAGCCTGTGCAACCTGGCGTCTCACCGGGCCGTCGCGGACAAGGCAGGCGTGGCGCTTTCCAATCTGCGCTGGCGTGGCAACATCTGGTTCGACACGGGCACCGCATGGGACGAATTCGACTGGATCGGCAAGGACGTGGCCATTGGCGGCGCGCTTTTGCGGGTGCGTGAACCGATCCGCCGCTGCCTGCATACCGCCGCCAACCCCGAAACCGGAGAACGCGACGTGGACACGCTGGGCATCCTCAATGCCTGGGACCACCAGGATTTCGGCGTCTACGCCGAGGTGATCCAGTCGGGCCAGGTGGCAATCGGCGATGCGATCGAGGTGAAATGATGCAGCTTCCCTTCCCCATCGCAGCAGAACCCGAACCGCAGACCCTGGAAACGGGCCGCCTGCTCTTTGCCGGGGAAACACTGTTTGTCAAAGGCGTGGTGGCGATGGATGGCCTGCCGCCCGCCGACCGGATGGAGGTCTGCTTTGCCGGGCGCTCCAACGTCGGCAAATCGACCCTGATCAACGCGCTGACCGGGACCAAGGCGCTGGCTCGCGCCTCCAACACGCCGGGCCGGACGCAGGAAATCAACTATTTCACAGCCGGTGACTCGCATTACCTCGTCGATCTGCCGGGCTATGGCTATGCCAATGCGCCGCTTCCGGTGGTCGAAAAATGGCAACGTCTGCTGAAACAATACCTCAGCGGCCGCCAGACCCTGCGCCGCGCCTTTGTGCTGATCGACGCACGCCATGGGGTGAAAAAGGTGGATGAGGAAATCCTCTCCCTGCTCGACAGTGCCGCCGTCACCTTTCAGGCGGTTCTGACCAAGGCCGACAAGGTCAAGGAAAAGGAACGCGAAAAGGTGCTGGATCAGGTCCGCGGCGCGCTGGCGAAACATCCCGCTGCCTATCCCGAAATCATCGTCACATCGTCGGAAAAGGGCTGGGGCATCCCCACGCTTCGTGCCATCATCGCGACGCTGGAATAATCCCGCCGCCGTTCCCGGAACCCAAGGCATGAGAAAACAAGACATGAACCGCGACTGGATCGCCACCGCCAAAACCCTCAGCCAGGCCCTGCCCTATATGCAGCGCTATGCCGATGCCACCGTCGTGATCAAGCTGGGCGGCCACGCCATGGGCAGTGACGAGGCGATGGATGAATTCGCCCGCGATGTCACCCTGATGCGGCAGGTCGGGGTCAACCCGGTGATCGTGCATGGTGGCGGGCCGATGATCAACGCCATGCTCAAGCGGCTGAACATCCAGTCCGAATTCGTCGACGGCCAAAGGGTCACCGACGAGGCGACGATGGAAGTTGTCGAAATGGTTCTCTCCGGCCTGGTGAATGCGCGCATCGTGCAGGCGATTTCCGAACAGGGCGGCCGCGCCGTGGGCCTGTCGGGCAAGGATTCCGGCCTGATCGTCTGCGAACACGAGGACCCGCGTCTGGGTCTGGTGGGCAGGCCGACCCGCGTGAACCCGCGCATCCTGCGCGACATGGCGGACAAGGGGATCATCCCGGTGATCGCGCCCCTGGGCATGGGCGACGGGGGCGAGACCTTCAACATCAACGGCGATACCGCCGCCGGGGCCATTGCCGCCGCGCTCAAGGCCGACCGGCTTTTGCTGCTGACCGATGTGGCCGGTGTCAAGAATGCCGAGGGTGAAGTGCTGACCGAGCTGACCGCGGCGCAGATCCGCGAAATGGTCGCCGATGGCACCATCGCCGGGGGCATGATCCCAAAGACCGTTACCGCCCTGGATGCGCTGGAGGGTGGCGTGCGTGCCGCCGTCATCCTGGACGGACGCGCACCCAACGCCTGCCTGCTGGAGCTTTTTACCGAACACGGTGCGGGCAGCATCATCCGGCAGGGATGACTTTCGCGGCGCTTCAGAAAAGCGCCCGCGCGCGTCACCTGAGCATCCTTGGCGGCTTTCACCCCGACGCCGGTGACGATGTCCCGCAAGCCTGCCGAACCATCCTGTTGCTTGGCCCCGATGAGCCTGCATTCTGGCCCGCGTACCAAGACAGCCCCGAGGCCCTGGACGGCGCCCCCGACCCGATGGACCGCTGGTCGCGCCGGGTGATCGGCGCCTGGGCGGAAACGCTTGGGGCGCAGGCGCTTTACCCTTTTGGCGGACCGCCCTTTCTGCCGTTCTACAGCTGGGCCCTGCGCAGCGGGCGGGTCCATGCCGCGCCGGTGCAATTCCTGGTCCATGACACGGCGGGGCTGATGGTCTCTTTCCGGGGTGCGCTGGCCCTGCAGGCGCATATAGACCTGCCCGACAGCCCGCCCTCGCCCTGCCAGACTTGCGCCGCAACGCCCTGCGTCACCGCCTGCCCCGTTGCCGCGCTGACGCCGGCGGGCTACGACGTACCGGCGTGCAAGGCATATCTGGATACGGCGGCCGGACAGGACTGTCTCACCGGGGGCTGCCGGGTGCGCAGGGCCTGCCCGGTCTCTCAGCGTTTTGGCCGCCTGCCTGCGCAATCCGAATATCACATGCGCCAATTCAAAGGGGCCTGACATGAAACGCCTGATCCTGATGCGCCACGCAAAATCCGACTGGTCGGGGGAAGCCCTGATCGACCACGACCGCACCCTGAACGACCGGGGCCGGGCGAATGCGCCCGCGCTTGGCAATTGGTTGCGGGATCAGGCCTTTGTGCCGGACGAGGTGTTATGTTCATCGGCGGTGCGGACACAGGAGACTCTGGCGGGATTGAACCTGCCCGGCGGGATCAAGACCACGATCACCCGCAAGCTCTACCTCGCATCGCTGGACCAGATCCTGAGCCTGTTGCAGCGGGCAACAGGCAATTCGGTACTGGTGCTGGGGCATAATCCCGGAGTCGGCATGTGTGCCGATGAAATCCTTGCCACCGCGCCGGATCATCCGCAGTTCATCGGCTTTCCAACCGGTGCGACGCTGGTCGCGGATTTCGATCAGGACATGTGGTCGCTCGTGGGCTGGGGCAAGGGCCATCCCGCCGCCTTTGTCGTGCCACGCGACCTTTCGCACTAAGGGCGCACCGCCTTACACTTGAACCGCCGATACCCTGCCGCGCTTCGCGCTCTCGGGACATCGGCGATACTGAGAGTATCAGGTTAAAGGCGGGACGCTGTAAGGGCGCCTGCTGATCGCAGACGCCCTTTGAAGCATCATGCAGGTCGGGCGGCTGCCCTTCCCGTGGTCAATGACCGAGGATCTGGCTCAGGAACAACTGGGTCCGCGGCGATTGCGGGTTGTTGAAGAACTCTTCCGGTTCGTTCTGTTCGACGATCTGGCCCTGATCCATGAAGATCACCCGGTTCGCCACCTGACGGGCAAAGCCCATCTCATGTGTCACGCAGAGCATGGTCATGCCTTCTTCGGCAAGCTCGATCATCGTGTCGAGAACCTCCTTGATCATCTCGGGGTCCAGCGCCGATGTGGGCTCATCAAACAGCATGATGCGCGGACGCATGCACAGGCTGCGGGCGATGGCCACACGCTGTTGCTGACCACCCGAAAGCTGGCCGGGGTATTTGTCGGCCTGATCGGGGATCTTCACCTTTTCCAGGAAATGCATCGCCGTCTCTTCGGCTTCCTTCTTGGGCGTCTTGCGTACCCAGATCGGGGCCAGCGTGCAGTTTTCCAGGATGGTCAGATGCGGGAACAGGTTGAAGTGCTGAAAGCACATGCCAACCTCGGACCGGATCTTGTCGATGTTCTTGAGGTCCGAGGACAGCACGGTGCCGTCCACTTCGATCCGGCCCTTCTGATGCTCCTCCAGCGCGTTGATGCAGCGGATCAACGTCGATTTGCCGGACCCCGATGGGCCGCAGATCACGATCCGCTCACCGCGATAGACCGTCAGGTCGATGTCGCGCAGCACATGGAAGGTGCCGTACCATTTGTTCATGTTCTGGATCGAGATCGCGATCTCGTCCGATACTTTCATTTGTGTTGCAGTGGCCATGTGTCAGCCCTTTCTTAACGATGATCTGTCGCAAGGCGGCGTTCCAGCCACTGCGAATATTGTGAAATGCCGTAGCAAACGACAAAGAAGAGGATCGAGGCGAACATCAGAAGTTCCCAATAGACCCCGTTCCAGTCCGTCGAGGCCAGGATCGGCCCCCGGATCATGCCCACGATGTCAAACAGCGAGATGACCGAGACCAGCGTGGTGTCCTTGAACAGGCCCACCGCGATGTTCACGATGCCGGGGATGGATATCTTGAGCGCCTGCGGCAGGATGATCAGGCGAATGGCCTGCGCATAATCCAGCCCCAGCGAATCCGCCGCCTCGTTCTGCCCCTTGGGCAGGGCAGCCAGACCGCCCCGGATCACCTCGGCGATATAGGCCGAGGAGAACATGGTGATCATGATCACCACCCGCAGGAACAGGTCCACGGTGGATTCCGGCGGAAAGAAATAGGCCAGCATCACGCTTGCCACGAACAGCAAGGTGATCAGCGGCACGCCGCGGATGAACTCGATGAAGACAACGCAGATGCCCTTGATCAGCGGCAGGTTCGACTGACGCCCCAGCGCCAGCGCGATGCCGATGGGCAGGGACAGCGACACGCAGGTCACGCCCAGCATCAGGTTCAGCATGAAGCCGCCGAGGTCCCTGCTGGGGATCGGTTCCAGCATGGCACTGGCCGATGCGCCTGCCGGGATCAGGTAGCCACCGATTGCCCAGACCAGAACCGCCGCGGCGATCCCGCCCAGAAATCCCTGGGCAAAGCTGGTTTTGACGAACCGTGCATAGACGAGGTAGCCCACGATGAAGCCCAGCAGCGCCACCAGCGGCGCAAGGATGGTGCCGCCCCAGATCAGCCAATAGGCGATGAAGGGATAGAGCCCGGTAAAGATCAGCAGCTTGCGCGGCAGGTCAAAGAACAACACAGGTGCCGCGGCAAAGAACAGCATCAGCAGCGCCAGGTTGGGCCGCCAATAGAGCTCGGACGGATACTTGAAGCCATAAAGCAACTGGTGCCACCGCTCCGTCAGCACGGAGAAACAGGCAGCGGACCGGCCATCGAGAACCTCGCGGCAGGCGGCCAGGCTGTTGGTGTTCCAGACACCACCCAGGATCCAGGGCAGGGTCGAGGACAGGACCAGCCAGATCACGTAAAGTGCAGCGACCGTGAGCAGCGCATTGGCCCAGGTGGGAAACAGGTTGTCCCGCACCCATTTGATCGGCCCTGCCGCAGTCGAGGGCGGTGCTGAGGGCGGAATGGCTGTTTCGCGGACGAAAGCGACGGATTGTGCATGTGTGTCCGACATCTCAGCGCTCCTTCAGCTTGTTGGCATTGTTGTAGACGTTCATGAACGCCGAGATCAGAAGCGAGATCGTGAGATAGAACAGCATCAGCAACAGGACACATTCGATGGCCCGGCCCGTCTGGTTCAGCGTGATGCCGCCCAGCGTCGCCGTCACATCGGCATAGCCCACGGCAATCGCCAGCGATGAGTTCTTGGTGATGTTGAGATATTGCGAAATCAGCGGCGGGATGATCACCCGCAGCGCCTGTGGCAGGACCACCAGGTTCATCACCCGTCCGGGGCGCAGGCCCAGGGCCGCGGCGGCCTCTGTCTGGCCCTTGGACACGGCCTGGATGCCCGCGCGCACGTTTTCCGCGATGAAGGCACCGGTATAGATCGACAGGGCGAACCAGAGCGCGATCAGCGGTGCACCGATCTTGATCCCGCCGCCAAAGTTGAAGCCCCGCAGTTCCGGATAGTCCAGGCTGATGGGGGACCCCATGATGAAATAGGCAAGGATTGCGGGCAGCAGCAATATCCCGACCGAAGGCCAGAACATCGGCAACAGTTTGCCCGTGTCGTACAGCAGCTTCGTCGCATAGCGACGATAGGCAAAGACCCCGATGATGGACAGGATAAAGACAACGACAACCACCAGGGACCCTGCCCCCCAGACCGGCGCGGGCACATAGACACCGCGGTTGGTAAAGGCGAAGGCGCCCAACAACATCGAAGACGCCGGATCCTCGCCCCGGAAGGCGCTGGGTGCAGGCATCGAGGCGGTCATCACGGTAAAGATGATGATGATCCAGATCAGCACGGGAATGTTGCGGAAGATCTCCACGTAGACTGCCATCAGCTTGCGCACCAGCCAGTTCGGCGACAGGCGCAGGACGCCGGCCAGCACGCCAAAGACCGTCGCGGTCACACAGGCCAGGAATGCAACCAGCAGCGTGTTGAGAATGCCGACGACAGCCGCTCTGAGGTGCGTGGACCGGCTGCTGTATTCGATCAGCGTCTGGTTGATATCATAGTTCGAGGCGCTGCCGAGAAACCCGTAGGAGATGTTCAGCCCTGCAGCCCGCAGGTTCTGGATCAGGTTGTTGCCGAGATAAACAATCGCAAGCGCCAGCAGCAGGGCCGCGATGGCCTGCATTGTCAGCGACCGATAGCGTGTATCGTTCAACAGCATAGAGAGCCGGAACGACTCCTTCGGAGGGTCGGTGAGTGTTGTCATCAGATTTTTCCCTGTGTCCCATGCCTTGATTTTTTTCACTGTGCCTTTGTGGCACATGCGGCAGGGTCATTATTGGTCGCAGGCACCGCATCGCGCTGATTTGGTGCCATCAGGTGCGAAGGGCGCGGAATGTTCCGCGCCCTCCGGCAGTTCTGTTTAGCGGAACGGCGGGCTGTAGAGCAGGCCACCGTCTGTCCACTGGGCGTTCAGCCCGCGTGCCAGGCCGATGGGTGTGTCTTCGCCGATGTTCTTGGCAAAGATCTCGCCGTAGTTGCCCTGGGTTTCGATGGCGCGCTTGGCCCAATCTGCGTCCAGGCCCAGCATGGCGCCCAGTTCCCCTTCGGTGCCCAGCAGGCGCGCGATTTCGGGGTTGTTGGTCGAGGAAGCCATTTCACCGACGTTTGCAGAGGAGACGCCCAGTTCTTCGGCTGCGATCAGCGCGTTCAGGGTCCAGCGGACCACATCGCCCCATTCGCTGTCGCCGTGACGGACCAGCGGGCCCAGCGGCTCTTTCGAGACGATTTCAGGCAGCAGGACGTGATCGCCCGGGTTTTCGAAGGCGGCACGTGTCGCCGCGAGGCCGGAGGCGTCTGTTGTGTAGACGTCGCAGGCACCGGCGAGGTACTGCTGCTGCGCTTCGGCGTTGGTTTCGATCGGCACCGGCTCATAGCTGATGTTGTTCACGCGGAAGAAGTCCGCGAGGTTCAGCTCGGTGGTTGTACCAGTCTGGATGCAGACGGTCGCGCCGTCCAGATCCTTGGCCGAGGATACGCCCAGCGCCTTGGGCACCATGAAGCCCTGACCGTCGTAGTAGTTGACGCCGATAAAGTCGAATTTCAGGTCGACATCGCGCGAGAAGGTCCATGTGGTGTTACGGGCCAGCACGTCGATTTCGCCGGATGCCAGCGCGGTAAAGCGTGTCTTGCCGGTTGTCGGGACGAATTCGACAGCTGTCGCATCCCCCAGAACGGCAGCGGCGACAGCGCGGCATACCGCAACGTCAAAGCCTTTCCATTCACCGTTGGCGTCCGGTGCCGCGAAACCGATCAGACCGGTTGTCACGCCACAGTTGAGTTTGCCGCGTGCCTTGACATCGTCAAGCGTAGCTGCGCCGGCAGCGCCGGCAGCCAGACCCGCAACGGTCAACGCACCAAAAATCATAGATTTGTTCATTTTTACCTCTTCCTGATAATCCGCCACGTTTTGGACGGTTGATCCGACAATTCGATGCCGGAGGCGATACTGTGCAGGAGTTCCCATGCTCAGTGTAGGCTAATGTGCTCGGATTCCCGCAAAAAGGTCAAGGGTTAGCCCCCGGGTTTTCGACCGATTGACACGAATGCGGTCTCAGAACGCTCTGCATTGACGCTAATCGGCCTGACTCAGGGCAAACATCCGGCTGGCATGCAAAAAGGCCGCTTTCTTGACTTCCGCCAGCGCTTCGGCGGCATCGTCGCGGCCCCATTGTTCTGCCTGCCATGCCTCGTCAAGCCGTGAAATGTCCCACAGGACCTCTGTATCACGCGCGCCCAGGGTTGCGGCGAAGCCCAGGACAAGGGACCCAGAAAGGCTGACCAGATCGTGAAAGGCGGCCAGTTCGAAATTGTTCAAGGCATGGGTGCGGGCGCGCAGGGTGTCCAGGGTGGCGGGGTCCTGCGGCTTGTGCATGATGCCGGTGCGGGGCTCCAGCCGCGCACCCAGCACTTCGGCAGCCCAATCCAGCATCGGGTCCCAATGTGCCGCCTGCCGCGCCACCAGTTCCTCCGGCGCTTCGGCACGGTAGCACAGAAGATCGGCATCGCCATAGTCGGCCAGCATGTCCGCCACTTCGGCGTGCTGCGCCGCAACCTTGTCGATCGCCGAATTCGCGGTCTTGGTGACCGGCATCAGGTTCGGGTTGATCACCCCCTCTTGCGCGTCCCATTCGGCGGCGACAGCCCTGGCCATCTCTTCGGTGGGCAGGAACAGCGGCTGCTTCGCCGGTGTCTTGACCGGCCTGCCGTCCAGTTCGACCGCAAATCCGCTTGCGGCGGGCACAACTGCCGCCTGTTTCCAGAATCTCTTGGCTTTCCAGTCGCTCACGCGGCTACCCCCCAGATCAGGTCCAGCGCAGCGGGCAGGGCATCGAAACTGTCGATCACCTGACCCGCGCGGGTCAGGCGCTGGCGGTCATGGTAACCCCAGCCAACGCCGACCCCCGCAATCCCTGCGGCATGGGCCATGTCCATGTCAAAACTCGTATCGCCCACCATCACAGCCCGCTCCGCGGCGATCCCCGTCTCGGACAGGGCGGCCAGCAGCATGGAAGGATGCGGTTTGGAGGGGTGGAAATCGGCGCATTGCAGGGTCTGGAACATGCCCTCCAGCCCGTGCCCCTCGATCAGCTTGTCCAGCCCCCGCTTGGATTTGCCGGTGGCAATGCCCAGCAGCACATCATCCCTGTCGTGCAGCAATTGCAGGGCCGCCAGAGCACCGGGGTAAAGCGGCGAAGACTGCGCCACGCCTGCTGTCGCCCGCAAATCCATGTAAGCGGCCTTGTAGGCCCCGACCATGCGCTCATGATCAACGGCTTCCAATGCCGGTACAAGCCGGGCCATCGCCACATCCAGCGAAAGCCCGACGATCCCCAGAAGCTCTGCCCGTTGCGGCAAGGGCTGGCCTACAGCCTCGAATGCCGCCGCCATGGCCGCCAGGATATCGCCCTGACTGTCGACCAAAGTGCCGTCCACGTCGAAAATCACCAGGCTGAGGGGCGCGTCGCTCATCCCCAGCCTTCCTCGAACGGATCGTCCGGCACATCGGCGGGGGACCACTGGAACGTCTCCCAGGTGCGGGCCATATGATCGGGCAAGGGGGCCACCAGTTTCAGGACCGCCCTGGTCACCGGATGCTCCACCGTCAGGCTGCGCGCATGCAGGTGCAGCTTCTTGGAGATATCGCCCCCCAGTTGCGCGCCCCAGCCGTCGCCGGGGTTGTCCTGGCCCGAGCCGCCGTATTTGCCGTCGCCCACGATGGGATGCCCGATCTCGGCCATATGTGCCCGCAGCTGATGGGTGCGGCCCGTCACCGGGATCAGCGCGGCCCAGCAGGTGCGGCTGCCCGCCTGCGCCAGAACCGCGTAATCGGTGGTGGCCCGCTTGGCCCCTTCGGTGCTGTCGATGTCGGCGGGATGCACCGCGATCATCTTTTCGCCTTCACCGCGCGCCCCGTGACCGCCTGCCTTGACCAGCCCGAACTTGATCTGTCCGTTCTTGGGATGCGGCACACCCGCGATGGCCGCCCAATAGATCTTGCGCGTCTCGCGGTGCCGGAAATTTGCCGTCAGCGCCTGTGCCACCGACCGGGTGCGCGCCATGATCAGAACACCGGATGTGTCCTTGTCCAGCCGATGCACCAGACGCGGCTTTTCATCCAGATCGAACATCAGCGCCTCGGCCAGCGCATCCACATGCCTGTCAGACTGGCCAGAGCCGCCCTGCACCGGCAGGCCCGGCGGTTTGTTCAGCGCGATCACATGATCATCGCGGTAGATCACGCAGGAGCGGATGAACTTGGCATCCGCATCCGTCACGCGGGTCCGCTTGGGCGGCGGCGGGGCGTCGCTGTCCGGCAAGGGCGGGATGCGCACCTGCTGGCCGACTTCAAGGCGCGTCGCCCCCTTGACGCGGCCGCCATCGACACGGATCTCCCCCTTGCGGCACATCTTGTCGATGCGGCCCTGAGATATCTGCGGAAATTGCCGTTTGAACCAGCGATCCAGGCGCTGATCGCCGTCGCCTTCCTGCACGGTCAATGTCTGTACCTTGCTCATCCCAGGATCCCCCGCGAGGCCCAGAGCCCCAGCATCAATGCCGCCACGGACAATCCGACGGAGGCGCATACATAAAGCCCGGCCTGCCCATAGGCCTGGCGTTCGATCAGGGTGACCGTTTCCAGCGAAAAGGCGGAAAAGGTGGTAAATCCCCCCAGAAGCCCGGTCATCACGAAGGGGCTGTAATGGGTCAACCCCTTGTGCGCGGCAAACACCACGAAGGCCCCCATCAGGAAGGACCCGACGACGTTCACCGTTATGATGGCGAGCGGAAAGTCCTGCGGGCCGGTCAGCCGCAGCATCGCGACACCGGACAGGAACCGCAGCGCGGCACCGATGGCACCGCCGAGCGCAACAAGAGACAAGGTTGAAATCATGCGGCGTCTGTCACGGTTTGCGTGGCGATTGTCAAGAATTCACGCCCCTGCCCGGCATTTGCAGGCAATTGAGACCCTTTTTCCTGACAATCCGCGCCGGTCTTTGCCAGCCCGCGTCAGCCAACGCCAGACTGTGTCGCGATCACTCAGCGCCCTGCAGCACCGGAATCCTACGGATTTCCGAAAGTGACATGTCTTCCCTGCTGCCACGGCACCGGCATCGGGTTACTCCGCGCCACCCCGCTTGCTCCTCAGCTTCGCGAAATACTCCAGCCGCTTTTTCAACTCCCGCTCGAAGCCCCGCTCAACCGGGGCATAAAGCGCCTGTCGCGCCACCCCTTCGGGAAAGTAATCCTGCCCTGAAAACCCGTCTTCGGCATCATGGTCATAGGCATAGCCATCGCCGTAGCCCTGTTCCTTCATCATCTTCGTGGGCGCGTTCAGGATATGTTTGGGCGGCGGGGCCGATCCGGTTTCCTTCGCCGCACGCCGTGCGCCCTTGTAGGCCACATAGGCCGCATTCGACTTGGGCGCGAGCGCCAGATAGGTCACCGCCTGCGCCAGCGCCAGCTCGCCCTCCGGGCTGCCAAGACGCTCGAACGTCTCCCAGGATTGCAGGCAGACCGCCTGCGCCTGGGGATCGGCCAGCCCGATGTCCTCCACCGCCATGCGGGTGATCCGCCGTGCGAGGTAACGCGGGTCCTCGCCGCCTTCCAGCATCCGCGCAAACCAATAGAGCGCCGCATCCGGGTCCGACCCGCGCACCGATTTATGCAGCGCCGAGATCAGGTTGTAATGGGAATCGCCGCTCTTGTCGTATTGCGCCGCCCGCCGCATCAGCCGCGCCGCCAGCGATGCCTTGTCCAGCTTGCCCTCGACCTTCCAGGCCACCAGCTGCTCGATCAGGTTCAGCAGCGCCCGCCCGTCGCCATCCGCCATCTCCAGCAGCGCCATACGGGCATCTGGCTGCAGGGGCAGATCCACCCCCAGCTCCTGCTCGGCCCGCCGGGCCATCAGCTCCAGATCGTCAACCGTCAGCCGCTCCAGCACCAGCACCTGCGCGCGGGACAGCACCGCCGCGTTCAGCTCGAAACTGGGGTTCTCGGTGGTCGCCCCCACCAACAGAATCGTGCCATCCTCCATATGCGGCAGGAACCCGTCCTGCTGCGCCTTGTTGAAACGATGGATCTCGTCGACAAACAGCAAGGTCCCCTGCCCCTGCCGCCGCCGCAGCTTGGCCGCGTCAAAGACCTTGCGCAGCTCCGGCACGCCGCTGAAAATAGCGCTGATCTGCACAAAATGCAGCTCCGTCTCATCCGCCAGCAGACGCGCGATGGTGGTCTTGCCCACCCCCGGAGGCCCCCAGAAAATCAGCGAGGACAGCGCCCCCGACCCCAGCATCACCGTCAGCGGCGCATCCGGCCCCAGAATCTTGCGCTGGCCGATGACTTCGGAAATGGCGCGCGGCCGCAGCCGGTCGGCCAGCGGGCGATGCCCGCCGCCTTCCTCTGCATCCCCGGTATCGAAGAGATCTGCCACCGCTCAGACCCGAAACCGCAGAAGGCTGCGACGGTCGCCGCGCTGGATCAGCAGTTCAAACTGCCGCACCTGGCCACCGAACAGGGCCTGCAGATCCCCGGGGTGTTCGATCTCCACGCCATTGACCGACAGGATGATATCGCCGTTGCGCAGCCCGACCCGGGGGCCGAACCGGCCCGCGTCCATGACAACAACGCCCGTTGCCTCCAGCGGCAGGTTCAGCTCTGATATCACCGCCGGATTCACCCGTGCGATCCGCATGTCCGGCAGGATGCTGCGGGCGGGCAGCACCTCCTCGTCCCGCGCGGGCACATCCGGTGCGGCGATGAGCGAGACATCGGCCTCTTTCTCCTCCCCGCCCCGCAGGAAGCGCACCGGAGCCTGGCTGCCAAGGCCCGCAACGCTCATCCGGTAGATCATCTCATTGGGCGTATGCACCGGCGCGCCGCCCACATGGGTGATCACATCCCCCACCTGCAAACCGGCCTCCAGAAAGGGGCTGGCCGCATGCAGGCCCGAGATGATGATCCCCCCGGCCCGGTCCAGCCCCAGGGGCCCCGCCATGTCGCTGTCCACCGGCTGGCCGCTGATCCCGGCCCAGGGCCGGGCAAAGGCCACCTCACCCGCGCGGGCCTGCGTGACAAAGGCCTTGACCAGGTCGGCGGGGATGGCAAAGCCGATGCCATTGGACCCGCCCGACCGGGTCAGGATCGACGTGTTGATGCCGATCAGCTGCCCGGCCATGTCAATCAGCGCCCCGCCGGAATTGCCCGGGTTGATCGGCGCATCGGTCTGGATGAAATAGCCCAGCCCCGAATTGCCGCCCCCCGCACCGGAGCGCGCAAGCCCCGAAACGATGCCGCTGCTCACGGTCTGGCCCACACCGAAGGGATTGCCGATGGCCAATGCCAGTTCGCCCACTTCCACCGTCTCGCTGTCGCGCAGTTCAAGAAAGGGCAGCGGCGCCTCCGCATTGATCTTCAATATGGCCAGATCGGCCTCCGGATCCCCCAGCAAGACTTCCGCCGAATACTCCCGACGGTCGTTGAGCACGACGCGAATTTCCGTTGCCATGCCGACCACATGATAATTCGACACGACAATCCCGTCGGCGGAGAGGATCACACCCGAACCAAGCGAGTTCTGGACCCGGGGCCGTTCGGAAAACGGATCGCTGAAGAAACGCTCGAAAAACGGGTCGCTTTGCAGCGGTGTGCGGCGCGGGGCGGCCATGATCTTGGCATAGATATTGACCACCGCAGGTGTCGCCTGTTTGACCAGGGGCACGAAACTCAGCTGCATCTGGGCGGCGGATTGCGGCACCTGCTGGGCCAGCGCGGGTGCCGCCACGAGGGCAAGGATCATCAACAGATATCTCATGCCCCAGATATGCGCGGCGAGGGCGGAATGCGCAACTCCCCTGCTCTTTTTGGCAATAAATATCCCTGCACCACGGCAACAAAAAAAGCCCCGCCAGAAGGCAGGGCTTTCAACGCGCAAAATGCGCAAATTCTTATTCCGCGGCTTCTTCCGCTGACAGGCGGGCCTTGTCGCCTGCACCCTTGGCATCGCGGTCGCGGTCGACGAATTCGATGATCGCCATCGGCGCCATGTCGCCATAGCGGAAACCCGCCTTGAGAACGCGCACGTAACCGCCCTGGCGGTCCTTGTAGCGCGGGCCGAGAACGTCGAACAGTTTCGCCACATAGGCGTCCTGCTTGAGCTTCGCGGCCGCCTGACGGCGGGCGTGCAAATCGCCGCGCTTGGCCAGCGTGATCATCTTTTCGATGATCGGGCGCAGTTCCTTGGCCTTGGGCAGCGTTGTCTTGATCTGTTCATGCTCAATGAGCGAGCCTGCCATGTTTGCCCAGAGCGCCTTGCGGTGCTCATGTGTGCGGTTGAGGCGGCGGTATCCACGTGCGTGACGCATATTTCTTCTCCTAATGTGCCCTCTACGGGCGATTTTGCTTTGTCTGGCTGGCGTGCGTAGCGCCAACTCTCCTTGGGGTCAGCGTCACCCGGAGGGAGGCGCGTAACCCGGTCGTTGTCCGCCCTCGGGCGGGCAATGAAAGGGCAGGATGCCCGGGGTGCAAGGTGCGCAATAAATGCGCACCCTACGGGTTCTTAAAAGTTGTCTTCGAACTTCTTGGCCAGATCTTCGATGTTGTCTGGCGGCCAGTCCTCGACGTCCATGCCAAGGTGCAGACCCATGCCCGACAGCACTTCCTTGATCTCGTTCAGGGATTTGCGGCCAAAGTTCGGGGTGCGCAGCATTTCTGCTTCGGTCTTCTGGATCAGATCGCCGATGTAGACGATGTTGTCGTTCTTCAGGCAGTTTGCCGAACGCACCGAAAGCTCCAGCTCGTCGACTTTCTTGAGCAGCAGCGGGTTGAATTCCAGACCGTCGTCGTCGTCCTGACGGGAGGCTGATTCCGGCTCGTCGAAGTTGACGAAGATCCCCAGCTGATCCTGCAGGATGCGCGCGGCGAATGCCACGGCGTCATCCGGCGTGATCGACCCGTCGGTTTCCACCTTCATGGTCAGCTTGTCATAGTCCAGCACCTGGCCCTCACGGGTGGGCTGCACGTCATAGCTGACCTTCTTGACCGGCGAATAGATCGCGTCGATCGGGATCAGGCCGATGGGCGCATCTTCCGGCTTGTTCTTGTCAGCGCTGACATAACCTTTGCCGGTGTTGACGGTCAGTTCCATGTAGACGTCCGCGCCATCGTCGAGGTGACAGATGACGTGATCGCGGTTCAGGATCTCGATACCGGCGGATTCGCTGATGTCGCCTGCGGTGACAACACCCGGACCCTTGGCGGAGATCGACAGGCGCTTGGGCCCTTCGACTTCCATGCGGATCGAGACACCCTTGAGGTTCAGGACGATGTCGGTGACATCTTCGCGGACACCGGCAACCGAAGAGAATTCATGCAGCACGTTGTCGATCTGCACGGAGGAGATCGCGGCACCCTGAAGCGAGGACATCAGAACGCGGCGCAGCGCGTTGCCCATGGTCAGACCGAAACCGCGCTCCAGCGGTTCGGCAACCACGGTGGCCTGACGCGCGGGGTCGTTGCCCGGCTTTACGTCAAGCTGCTGTGGCTTGATCAGTTCGGCCCAGTTCTTATGGATCATGTGTCCCTCCATCCTAGTATCTGCCGCATGTCCGGTCGGCGGATACGCTCGAGGTTTCAAAAAAGCGGTATGGGGCCGCGTGAAAACACGCGGCCCCGTCAATAAAGTCGCGCTTAGACGCGGCGGCGCTTGGGCGGACGGCAGCCGTTGTGGGCCATCGGTGTCACATCACGGATCGAGGTGATGTTGAAACCGGCAGCCGCCAGGGCGCGCAGGGCGCTCTCACGGCCGGAACCCGGCCCCTGAACTTCGACTTCCAGAGTCTTCACGCCATGTTCCTGCGCCTTGCGGCCCGCATCCTCTGCAGCCATCTGGGCCGCATAGGGTGTGGATTTCCGCGAGCCTTTGAAACCGCATGTTCCGGCAGAGGACCAGCTGATCGCATTGCCCTGAACGTCGGAAATCAGGATCTTGGTGTTGTTGAAGCTCGAATTCACATGCGCCACACCTGCGGCGATGTTCTTGGAGACCTTGCGTTTGGTGCGTTTTGCATCGCGTGCCATGTTCTCAGCCCTCCCTTATTTCTTCTTGCCGGCAATGGCCTTTGCGGGGCCCTTGCGTGTGCGTGCGTTGGTATGGGTGCGCTGACCGCGAACCGGCAGGTTGCGGCGGTGGCGCAGGCCACGGTAGCAACCAAGGTCCATCAGGCGCTTGATGTTCATCTGCGTGTCACGACGCAGGTCACCTTCGACGGTGTAGTTTTCGTCGATGTGCTCGCGCACTTTCAGGACTTCAGCATCGCTGAGTTCGTTGACCCGGCGGGACAGATCGATGCCAACGGCTTCGCAGATCGCGCGGGCCGAAGAGTTGCCGATACCGGTGATATATGTGAGGGCGATGGGAACCCGCTTTGCAGTCGGGATGTTAACGCCGGCAATACGTGCCACGTGTCATATTCCTTTTCGTTGCGGGTCCGTCATCCCGGACCCTTTTTTCACAACATAAGCCCGATGCGATTTGGGCGCGTCGGGCCTGGCTGATCAGGTGATCTTGCGGAACTGAGAAACCCCCTTGCCGCAAATTGATTCGTCGTCAAGATACGGCTGGTTACGGGCAATCCGGACAAGGGTCAAGGCACGAACTGCCCGATGGGCCCGCTTCCGCCACATGCAAGCGGTTTTGCCGGACACAGCGGGGTTTCGCGAACCCGATCGGGGTTTCCCGCCAGGTCAGATCACGGCGCAGAGCAAACGCGCCTCATAGGCCCGTACAGTGGGCCGAACGGTCTTCCACATGCCACGCAAGATACTGCTGCGCAATTCGGGAAACAGGCGGAACAGCTCGCGCCGGGTGGGTTCGTCCACCGTGCCGACTGCCCGGTCGCCTGGATTGAAGCTCTCGGTTTCGCTGCCCGCCGCAAAGACGATTTCGTGCCGGTCACACATGAAATGCCAGTATTCGACCTCCGCCAGGTCGCGCACCTCCTGGATCGCTGAGCCATCGACAAGATGGCGGGCGGCCACCAGCGCCTGATCTGTTGCCAGCAGCAATTCGCAGCGGGATCCGGAGAACAGGAAGCGATGGGCGGGCGACACCATGATTTCGCAGAGCGGCAGGCCCTGCCCCAGCGCACCGGGGCGCAAGCGGATGGGGGCAAGTGCCGCGTTTTCGGGGGTCAGGGCGACGCGCGTGGTCGCGATCCAGCGAATCGCCTGGGCGCCATTGTCCAGGGTCGTCACCATGTCGCCCGGACGCAGGTTCTCTACCGCCACTTCCCCGTCCGGCGTGCGGATCGGCGTGCCACGGCAGAAACAGACAATCTCGTCCGGGTTGGCGGATGCGATATCCGACAGCTCCAGTTCCCCGTTGCCGCCCGGCAGCACATCGCGCCCCTGCACGAATGTGGCGGTCCCGGCATCGGCAAAGCCGCCAAGGTCGATAACGAACCTGGAGCCGCCGAAAAGGCCGAAGATGATGTAGTCGTCCCCGGCACCTGTATTGTTATAGGCATCCGGCGTCGAGAAATTGGCAGAGATAAGCGGTGTGGCCGACGGCACCAGCGTGCCGGAAGCGTTCGGAACGGCGGCGTGGATCGCAAAGAACTGGCCATTGCCAATGGTTTCACCCTCCCCCTGAGTGCGGATCAGGAAGAAGCGGGAGGTCTCGTCGCCCAGCGTCTTGATGCCATTCAGCCTGATGGTCGAGGTGCCACCGGGAAAGGTGACATGCGCGGTCGAGAACTTCGCAATCTGGTTGCCGGAAAGGAGGAACTGCTCGCCTGACATTCTGCCCGCACCTTGAAGGGGTCTGACGCCCCTGTTCGGCCCACGATTCTTCGTGGATCCGATTCAACGATCAGTCAAATTCATGGCAAATTGATGGCGAAACAGACGGTGCCACGGCGCGCAGACGGAATAATCCCGCGCGCCGGTCCACGGATCAGATGCGGGAGACAGTCCCGTCAGGAATCCAGAGTCGCGGAAATGCTGCGCTGCACATCCTCGATGGCACCCAGGCCATCCACACCGCGCAGCAGTCCCTTGGCGTGGTAATAGCCGATCAGCGGCGAGGTCTGTTTGTAATAGGCCATCAGGCGCACCTTCAGGCTTTCGGCATTGTCATCCGCGCGCACCGGCTGGCCTGCCTTGCGGGCCTCTTCGGCGCGGCCGACGATGCGGTCTACCAGAACATCATCATCGACCTGCAGTTCCACGGCATGTTCGATGGTTTGGCCCACCTCTTCCATCAGGAGCGACAGCGCATCGGCCTGCGCCAGCGTCCGGGGGAATCCGTCAAAGATGAAACCGCCCTTGTTGTCGCCTTCCAGCTTTTCGCGGATCAGGCCGATCACGATCTCATCGGTGACCAGATCGCCACGCGCCATGACATCGGCGACCATCTTGCCCATCTCGGTGCCTGAATCCTTGGCCTCGCGCAGCATGTCACCGGTGGAAAGCTGAACCATGTTGCGGGTTTCAACCAGATGGCGTGCTTGCGTGCCTTTGCCGGCGCCCGGCGGTCCAAGGAGAATAATGTTCATCGGCGTACGGGGCTCCGTTTCTTGCGTGGTTTTCCTTTGCCGGCACCTTTACCGCGCAACTGAGATTTTTCGAGTAGACCTTCGTACTGATGCGCGAGCAGGTGGCTCTGAACCTGCTGGATCGTATCCATGGTCACAGAGACAACGATCAGCACCGATGTGCCGCCGAAATAGAAGGGGATCGCGAATTGACCACGCAGCACCTCTGGCAGGACACAGACCAGCGCCAGATAGGCAGAACCCAGAACCAGGATGCGGTTCACCACGTATTCAAGATATTCCGCTGTCTTCTTGCCCGGACGGATGCCGGGGACAAAACCGTTCTGGCTTTTCAGGTTTTCGGCAACTTCGTCAGGTTTGAAGCTGACGTTGAACGTATAGAAATACGCAAAGAAGACGATCATCGAGATGAAGAACAGCAGGTAAAGCGGCTGACCGGGGCCGAAGTTCGCCAGCAGGATCGACATGATCGGACCGGTGGAATTGCCCGAGAATGTGCTGATCGTGACCGGCAGCAGCAGCAGTGAAGAGGCAAAGATCGCCGGGATCACGCCCGCCGGGTTCACCTTGACCGGCAGGTGGCTGGACCCGCCGTCATACATTTTCATCCCGACCTGGCGGCGGGGATACTGGATGTGGATCTTGCGCAGCGCACGTTCCATGAACACGACGAACATGATCGTGAGCACCACCATGACCAGCACACCGATGATCACCGCCGGGCTGATCGCGCCGGACCGGCCAGAGGCAAAGAACTGTGCAATCGCGGCAGGAACCTCGGCGATGATGCCGACAAAGATGATCAGCGAAATGCCGTTGCCGATCCCG
The DNA here is from genome assembly GCF_028807335.1 of Sulfitobacter sp. PR48. NCBI lineage: Bacteria > Pseudomonadati > Pseudomonadota > Alphaproteobacteria > Rhodobacterales > Roseobacteraceae > Sulfitobacter > Sulfitobacter sp. PR48. The sequence goes on from NZ_JARAMM010000011.1 coordinate 71,154, forward strand.
CGCGAGGTGATCTGTTCACCCAGCCACATCAGGAACATGGTGCCGCCGACCAGCGTGATCATGCAGGCAATGCGGAAATAAAGCCCCGGATCGGCGGCAATGTCGCCCGCCTCCAGGCTGACCGCCAGCCCATAGGCCTGCAGGGTCGCCAGCGCCACCGTGCCGTAACGTGTGTATTGGTTGATCTTCTTGCGCCCCTGTTCGCCCTCTTTCTTGAGCTGCTCAAGCGCGGGCACCATCGAGGTCATCAGTTGTACGATGATCGAGGCCGAGATATAGGGCATGATCCCAAGGGCAAAGATACCCATCCGTCCCAGCGCCCCGCCGGTGAACATGGACACCATGCCGCCGATCCCCTGGCCCGCGCTTTCCATGAAATCGCGCAGCGCCTGACCGTCAATCCCCGGCACCGGAATGAAGGTGCCCAACCGGTAGACGATCAGCAAACCCAGCGTGAACAGGATCCGGTTGCGCAGGTCTGTCGCCTTGCCCAATGCGGACCAGCTGGTGTTGGCGGCCATGTTTTCGACGGCTGATACCATGAGGGGTCTCTTTTATTGTTATGCAAACGCCGCCCCGGCCGTTTTCCGGCGGGCGGCGTTCTGGGAAAACTCGAAGGAACATGTAAGCGGGTCGCGGCCCGCTCACAAGTCTTAAGGTCCGATTACTCGGCTGCTGCCGCCGCAGGTGCTGTGACGGTCAGGGTGCCGCCCGCTTTTTCCACCGCTTCAACGGCAGATTTGGACGCGCCTGCAACCTGCAGGTCGACCTTGGACGTGATGTCGCCCTTGGCCAGCACGCGAATGCCGTCCAGTTCGCGACGCACCAGACCGGATGCAACCAGCGCGGCGGCGTCGATCGCCTTGCCTGCGTCCAGTTTCTTGGCGTCGATGAATTTCTGGATCAGGCCCAGGTTCACAACGGCAAAGCTCTTGCGGTTCGGCTTGTTGAAGCCACGCTTGGGCAGACGTTGGTAGAGCGGCATCTGGCCGCCTTCGTAGCCATTGATCGACACGCCGGAACGGGATTTTTGACCCTTGATACCACGGCCACCCATCTTGCCCTTGCCAGAGCCGGGGCCACGGGCAACGCGCATGCGTTTCTTGGATGCGCCCGGATTGTCGGAAAGTTCATTCAGTTTCATGTCGCTTCTCCTTTTGCCGGAATTGGCCCCCAGCGACGGGAGCGGCCAAACGCGGCGTTTACGAATCTATAGCGGACGCGTCAAGCGTCCACCGGGGGCGTATAGACGAGCACCGGCGCAGGATCAAGCGGGGTTGCACATTGCCCCGCGCGGACCGCACGTCACAGCTTGCGGGCCACGACGAAATGACTGGGTGGTGCGGCCGGGTAATTCCCGGTCTCGATAATCTCGAACCCCGCTTCTTCGATGGTGCGGTCCAGATCGGCGATCCTGAGAAAGCGGACAAAGGGGGCCTTGCCGATCAGCTGCATCACCGGCAGGACCAAGCGCCAGATGCCCGGCTTCTCACCCAGACAGACGGTCTTGGTGATCAGCAACCCGCCCTTGGCGGTCTGGTCCGCCAGTCCCGCCAGCGCGCCCTGCAGGTCCTCCACCAGGTGCAACAGGTTCAACCCCATCACCACGTCAAAGGGGCCGCCCGCGTCGACACCGCGCCCGACCGCCATCGTGCTGAAGGTCACATTGCCAACCTCTTGCGCCTGCGCCTTGCCTTTCGCGATGTCGATCATCGCCTGCGACAGATCCGTCGCATGCAATTGATCAACCTGTGGGGCCAGTGTCAGCGCAGTCGACCCTGTGCCGCAGCCGACCTCCAGCACCCTGTCCTGCTGGCGCAGGTAAGACCGGATGCGGTCCAGCGTCTGGGCATAGGCCGCTTCATCCCTGACGGGCTGGCGGGCGTATTTCCTGGCGGCACCATCCCAGAATTTCGCACTTGGCTTCATCTTCGTCTCCCTCAGCTTGCCACTCTCTGTGTTGTCACTGGGTAATTCATACGCATATGCAAGGTAATTGTGGAAATATGCAGTTTCGATATACGATATTGCATGGATAACGCCCAGATGAGCTTTGACTGGAACCGGGGCCGCGCCTTTCTGGCGACGGCTGAACATGGGTCGCTCTCTGCCGCCGCCCGGGCGCTTGGCCTGACCCAACCGACCCTCAGCCGGCAGGTCGCGGGGCTGGAACAGGACCTGGGCGTGCTGCTGTTCGACCGTGTCGGCAAGACCCTGCAACTGACCGACGCGGGGCGCGACATGCTGGATCATTTCAAACGCATGGGCGCTGCCGCCGAGCGGATATCCCTGACCGCCTCCGGGCGGTCGACCTCGGTCGAGGGGCATGTGTCGATCAGCGCCAGCGACGTGACCGCCGCGCTTCTGCTGCCGGAAACGCTGGCCCTGCTGCGCCACACGGCCCCCGGCATCACGGTAGAGGTCGTCGCCTCCAACGCGCTGAGCGACCTCAGGCGTCGCGAGGCCGATATTGCCATCCGCCATGTGCGCCCCACGCAACACGACCTGACCGCCAAGCTGCTGTTCCAGACCCGCGCCCATTGCTATGCCGCGCAAAGCTATGCCGAAGAATACGGCCTGCCCCGCAGCATCGCGGATTTCGCCCGGGCGCGCATGATCGGCTATGGCGAACCGGCGCAGATGCTGCCGCAGATCGCCGCGCTGAAACTGCCACTGACCACCGCCAATTTTGTCCATTGGTCCGAAAGCGGCGTCGTCGGCTGGGAAATGGTGCGCCATGGGCTGGGCATGGGCCTGATGTCCGAAACCCTTGGCGCCCGGACGACAGGGGTTGTGCCGGTCCTGCCGGATCTGGTTCCGGAAATCATCTTTCCCACCTGGCTGGTGGCGCACCGGGAATTGCACAGCAATCCGCGCATCCGGCTGGTGTTCGACTTTCTCGCCGATCATCTGCCACGCTGACAGCTCTCGACACTGCGGGGCGGCGCGGTATCCTGACCCGGCCTTCATTCTCTCGGAGTATTCCCGATGCCGCTACGCCCGCTCGATACCGACCCTGCCCTGTGCCTGATCAATGGCCAGTGGCAGCCCCCCGCAGGTGGCGCGACCTTGCCGCTGACCAACCCGTCGGACGGCAGCGCGCTGTGCGAGATCGCGCGCGGCACGGCGGAGGATATTGACCGGGCCGTCGCAGCGGCAACGGCGGCACATGCCGGGGCCTGGGGCCGCGCAACCGCGCTGGAACGGGGGCGCATCCTGTCGCGGATCGGCGCATTGGTTCTGGAAAACGCCGACGAACTGGCGCGGCTTGAGGCATTGGACGTGGGCAAACCCCTGAAACAGGCCCTCGCGGATGTGAACGCCCTGGCCCGCTACATGGAGTTCTATGCGGGTGCCGTGGACAAGCTGCATGGCACGACCATCCCCTATCTCGACGGCTATACCGTCTATACCCTGCGCGAGGCGCATGGGGTCACCGGGCATATCATCCCCTGGAACTACCCGATGCAGATCATCGGCCGGTCGGTCGGTGCCGCCCTGGCCACCGGCAATGCCGCCGTGCTGAAACCGGCGGAAGAAGCCTGCCTGACCGCACTGGCCTTTGGCGAGCTGGCGCGGCGGGCGGGCCTGCCCGATGGCGCGCTGAACGTGGTGCCGGGGCTGGGGGCCGAGGCAGGCGCGGCGCTGGCCGGGCATCCCGGCGTGCAACACGTCTCCTTCACCGGCTCTGTCGGGGTCGGCAAGCTGATCCAGAAGGCGGCAGGTGACAATGTGGTGCCGGTCACGCTGGAACTGGGGGGCAAATCGCCGCAGCTGGTCTTTGACGATGCCGATATTGACGCCGCCCTGCCCTTCCTTGTCAACGCGGGCATCCAGAACGCGGGCCAGACCTGTTCCGCCTCTTCGCGCATCCTGGTGCAGCACGGTGTCTATGACCGCGTTGTCAGCGCCATGGCCGAACGCTATGCCGCGCTGCGGGTCGGTCCTGCCCTGAGTGATCTGGACGTGGGGCCGCTGATCTCGACCCGGCAGCGCGATATCGTGCGCGGGTTCCTCGAACGCGGCAGCGATCTGGAAATTGCGGCGCAGGCCACCCTTTGCGATCTGCCAGAGAACGGGGCCTATGTTGCCCCCACCCTCTTTGCCGGGGTCGCGGCGGATCACCCGCTGGCGCAGGACGAGATTTTTGGCCCCGTGCAGGTCATCATCCCCTTCGAGGATGAGGCCGAGGCGCTGGCCATCGCCAATGGCACCGACTACGGGCTTGTCGCTTCGGTCTGGACGCGGGATGGCGCACGGCAAATGCGGCTGGCACGCGCCTTGCACGCGGGTCAGGTGTTCCTGAACAACTATGGTGCCGGCGGCGGGGTGGAACTGCCTTTTGGCGGAACCGGGCTGTCGGGCCATGGCCGCGAAAAGGGGTTCGAGGCGCTCTACGGGTTCACCTCGCTCAAGACCGTGGCGGCCTTTCACGGGTAGTGAAATACAAAACGCCCCGCAGCAACCTGCGGGGCGTCTGATACTGGTGCCGGGGTTTTCGAAAACCCCGGTCCTGTCTTTCAGAAAACCGGTTACCCTTTTTCTTCGATGATCTCGACCATATGGGGGATCGAATTGATCATGCCGCGCACGGAAGGCGTGTCTTCCAGCTCGCGGGTGCGGTTCATCTTGTTCAGACCCAGACCGATCAGCGTGGCACGCTGTTTTGCGGGGCGGCGGATCGGCGAACCGATTTGCTTTACGACAATGGTTTTCGCCATGGTTTAGGCCTCCTCGGCTACTTGCGAAGATGTTTCAACGGCATCTTCACGCTTGGGCAGAATGTCCGCGACCTTCTTGCCGCGACGCTGCGCCACGGAACGGGGCGACTGCTCTTTGCGCAGGCCGTCCATGGTGGCGCGGATCATGTTGTAGGGGTTCTGCGAACCGATGGACTTGGACACAACATCCTTCACGCCCAGCATTTCGAAAACGGCACGCATCGGACCACCGGCGATGATCCCGGTACCTTCCGGTGCGCTGCGCATCACGACCTTGCCCGCGCCGTGACGGCCGGCCATGTCGTGGTGCAGAGTGCGGCCTTCGCGCAGTTGAACGCGGATCATCTGGCGCTTGGCCTGCTCTGTGGCCTTGCGGATCGCCTCGGGGACTTCCTTGGCCTTACCCTTGCCAAAGCCGACGCGGCCTTTCTGGTCGCCGACAACGACAAGTGCGGCAAAGCCAAAGCGCTTACCACCCTTGACGGTCTTGGACACGCGGTTGATCGCCACAAGGCGGTCTGCAAATTCCGGGGTCTCTTCGCGCTGGTTGCGGCGGTTGCCCCCACGGTTGTCATCTCTGGCCATTTGCGGCCTCCTTGTTCTGCGGGCCTGTGCCCTGTTTGGTCAATCCAGGTGGGCGTGTGGCCCCCGGATCATCGAAGGTGCGCAGTGAATGCGCACCCTACAGCTTTTTTGATCGTAGGGTGCGCATTCACTGCGCACCGCCACTTAGATTTTCAGACCGCCTTCGCGGGCCGCATCTGCAAGCGCCTTCACCTTGCCGTGGAACAGGAAACCGCCCCGGTCAAAGTATGCTTCTTCCACGCCGGCCTTCTTGGCACGCTCCGCAATCGCCGCACCAACCTTGGTTGCCGCGTCGATGTTGTTCTTGCCGACCACGCCCAGATCCTTTTCCAGGGAGGAGGCGGAAGCTATTGTCTTGCCAGCCACATCGTCGATCAGCTGAACGCTGATGTTCTTGGAAGACCGGTGCACGCTGAGGCGCAGGCGCCCGGCGTTGACGCGGCGAAGCTTGTTCCGAACGCGCAGGCGGCGTTTGATAAACAACTGTCTTTTCGTGTTTGCCATCTTTGCGTTCCTTACTTCTTCTTGCCTTCTTTGCGGAAGATGAACTCGCCCTTGTAGCGGATGCCCTTGCCCTTGTAGGGCTCGGGCTTGCGCCACGCGCGGATGTTCGAAGCAACCTGACCAACAAGCTGTTCGTCAATGCCTTCCACAACGATTTCGGTCTGCTTGGGCGCAGAGACGGTCACGCCTTCGGGCGCAACATAGTCCACGTCATGCGACAGGCCGAGGTTCAGTTTCAGAGTGTTGCCGGTCATCGCGGCACGATAACCAACACCCTGGATTTCCAGCTCTTTCTTGAAGCCGTCGGTCACACCGGTGACGAGGTTCGCCACCATGGTGCGGGACATGCCCCACTGCTGGCGCGCGCGCTTGGACTTGCCGCGCGGCGTCACGGTGATCACATTATCCTCGACCGTGATGGTGACATCGTCGGTCGCCTTGAAGCTGCGGGTCCCCTTGGGGCCTTTCACTTCGACGGTCTGGCCGGAAACGGACGCGGAAACACCGCTGGGCAGTGCGACCGGTTTTTTACCAATACGAGACATCGAATTCTCCTTAGAATACGGTGCAGAGCACTTCGCCGCCAACATTGGCAGTCCGTGCAGCAGCATCCGACATCACACCCTTGGGGGTGGAGACAATCGACACACCCAGACCCTGACGGACCTGCGGGATGTCATTGGCGCCCATGTAGACGCGGCGACCGGGCTTGGAAACCCGCTTCAGCTCGCGAATGACAGGTTCACCCTCGTAGTACTTCAGGCTGATTTCGATGGCGGGGTGGCCGTCGGCGCCCGTCATCTTTTCATAGCCGCGAATGTAGCCTTCGTCGGCCAGCACATCCAGCACCCAGGCACGCAGCTTGGACGCCGGTGTCATGACGGTGGACTTGCCGCGCATCTGGCTGTTGCGGATGCGTGTCAGCATATCTGCGATAGGATCGTTCATCTGATGCGCTCCTTACCAGCTCGACTTGACCATGCCGGGGATCTGGCCCGAGGAGCCGAGATCACGCAGCGCGATACGCGAGATTTTGAGTTTACGGTAATAGGCGTGCGGACGGCCCGTCAGCTGGCAGCGGTTGTGCAGACGCACGGCGCTGGAGTTGCGGGGCAGTTTCGCCAGCTTCAGGGAGGCGCGGAAACGCTCTTCCATCGGCTTGCTTTCATCGCTGATGATCTCTTTCAGCGCGGCACGCTTTGCTGCGTATTTCTTGACCAGTGCTTCACGCTTCTTTTCGCGTGCGATCATGGATTTCTTAGCCATATCTAATCCTTCCCCGCGCTCAGGAGTTGAAAGGCATGTTGAAGGCTTTCAACAATGCTTTCGCTTCTGCGTCGGTTTTCGCCGTTGTGGCGATGACGATGTCCATACCCCAGGTCTCATCGACCTTGTCGAAATCGATTTCGGGGAACACGATGTGCTCTTTCAGGCCCATGGCATAGTTGCCGCGGCCGTCGAAAGACTTGCCCGAGATACCGCGGAAGTCGCGGATACGGGGCATTGCGATCGTGATCAGACGATCCAGGAATTCATACATGCGCTCACCGCGCAGGGTCACTTTCGCGCCCAGCGGCATGTCTTCACGCACACGGAAACCGGCGATGGATTTCTTGGCCACGGTGGTCATGGCTTTCTGGCCTGCGATCGCGGTCAGGTCTTCCTGCGCGCTCTTGGCCTTCTTGCTGTCACGCACGGCTTCGGCACCACAACCGATGTTCAGCACGATCTTGTCGAGGCGCGGAATCATCATGTCGTTCTTGTAGCCGAACTCTTCACGCATCTTGGCGCGGATCTCGTCGCGGTAGACGCTCAGAAGACGGGGTGTGTAGGTTGCAGTATCAAGCATCGATCACGTCCCCCGTGGTTTTTGCAAAGCGCACTTTCTTGTCGCCTTCGATTTTGAAGCCCACGCGTGTCGCCTTGCCATTGGCATCGACGATGGCGAGGTTGCTCAGGTCGATCGGCATCGCCTTGGGGATGCGGCCGCCCTGGCTTTCCTGGGACTGGCGTGTGGCGCGGATGGAAATGTTGATCCCGTCCACAACGGCCTTGCCGGATTTCGGGTCAACAGACGTGATCGAACCCGTCTTGCCCTTGTCCTTGCCTGCCAGAACGATGACCTTGTCACCTTTGCGAAGTTTAGCAGCCATTACAGCACCTCCGGCGCAAGCGAGATGATCTTCATGAAGTTCTTGCCGCGCAACTCGCGCACAACCGGGCCAAAGATACGTGTACCGATCGGCTCGTTGTTGTTGTTCAGGATGACGGCGGCGTTACGGTCGAAGCGGATGGCGGTGCCATCGTCACGACGTACTTCCTTGGCGGTGCGAACAACGACGGCCTTGCGGACGTCGCCCTTTTTCACACGACCGCGGGGGATGGCTTCCTTGACCGACACGACAATGATGTCGCCGACGGACGCGTACTTACGCTTGGAACCACCCAGGACCTTGATGCACTGAACACGGCGTGCGCCGCTGTTGTCAGCAACATCCAGGTTGGTCTGCATCTGGATCATTTGGTTTCTCCCGACCTTTGGGGGGCGATGCGTGCCTTGTCCCCAGGGTTTCGATTAACGGTTGGTGCTTCAGGCCTCAGCGGTCTGCAGCACTTCCCAACGTTTGGTTTTCGACTTTGGTGCACATTCGATGATGCGGACACTGTCGCCCACCTTGAATGTGTTGTTCTCATCGTGCGCCCGGTACTTCTTGGACTTACGGATGGTCTTTTTCAGAACCGGGTGCGTGAAACGGCGTTCCACGGAAACGGTGACTGTCTGTTCGTTTGCGTCGGAGGTCACGACACCGGACAAGATACGCTTGGGCATAGGTGCTCTCCTTATTCCGCAGCAGCCGCTTGAGCGGCCTTTTGGTTCAACACTGTTTTCACACGGGCGACGTCACGTTTGACGGTACGCAGACGCGCGGGGTTTTCCAGCTGGCCGGTGGCTTGCTGGAAGCGCAGGTTGAAGGCTTCTTTCTTCAGATTGACAAGCTCGTCCCGGAGCTGATCCGGCGTCTTGTCATGCAGTTCCTTGGCGTTCATTGACGCTTTCCTTTCAACATCACCAGCAGGCCCCTAAAGGGTGACCATGATTCTGGTGGAGTTCATGATGAAGGGTGCCAATACGCCGGGAGCCGATTTAACGCAACCCCTGTTGTCGGATTGGGCCATTTTGCGTGGCAAAGACCGTCACTTCGCCCCTTCTTACCACTCGCCTTGCCCGCGTCACTGGGGTATCCAACCGCCATGACCGATATCAGATCCCTTTTCGTGACCCGCCTTTACCATGCCGCCCTGTCTGCGCATGGCCCTGCCATCGACCCGGACGAGATGGAGGCCTCCTGTTATTCCATCGCAGAGGATGACGAGGCGGGGCAGCAATGGTCGGAAGACAACGGATACCCCGGCTATACCTCCTACGCCTCGCTGACGGACCTGCCCTACCGCTTTCCGATCTTCAAGGATCTGGTCAAGGCGCTGGACAAACATGTGGCGGATTTTGCCAGGGATCTGCAATTCGACCTGGATGGCAAGCAGCTGAAGCTTGAGGACCTGTGGATCAACATCCTGCCCGAGGGCGGCATCCACACCGGCCACCTGCATCCGCATTCGGTGATTTCCGGCACGACCTATGTCGCCATGCCCGACGGGGCCAGCGCCATCAAGTTCGAGGACCCGCGCCTGCCGATGATGATGGCCGCCCCCGGCCGGCTGAAGGAGGCCCGGCCCGAGATGCGCACATTTGCCTATGTCGCGCCCAAGGTGGGTGATGTCCTGCTGTGGGAAAGCTGGCTGCGCCACGAGGTGCCGATGAACATGTCCGAGGAAGACCGCATCTCCGTCAGCTTCAACTACAGCTGGGGCTGACGCTGGCAGGTCAGCGCAGCAATGCCCCCGCCGGTAGCTGCGCGGACGGGGGTCTGGCTCTGCTTTACTATATCTGCACTATATAATGTGCGCGCGATCACTTGTCGGTGGGTTTGGGGGCTTCTTCCGTGTCACCGGCCGGTTGATCCGCAGCACCGGCATCCTCCGTGCTTTCGCTGTCAGAACCGGCATCTGACTGGGCATCACCAGCCGGCGCATCGGCGTTTTCCGATCCTTCGGCGGCGGAGCCCTCCGCAGCCGCCTCATCCGTGCCGGATTGAACCGCTTTATCGCCATCCCGGGGGCTGTCCTCTGTCCCCTTTGCAGAAGTGCCATCGCCGGGCGCTGTCGCTTCGCTGCCCTGGGCTGTATCACCCGATTGCAATTCGCTCATCCGCCGTTCCGCCTCAAGCAGCGCGTTCGACCGCTCCTCAAGGTTCGCGGTCAGATCGGTCACCATCTGCTGGACCTCCTGCCGCTGCGCCTCCGCCTGTTCCACGTCGGTCGCCAATGCGCTGCGCTCTGCCGTCAGCCGCTCGATGTCGGATTGCAACGACTGCCTGCGCGCTTCCATCTCGGTCAGGTTGGTTTCCATCGTGGTCACCTGCGCGCGCAGATCCGTCTCCTGCTGCGTCAGTTCCTGCATCTTCTTTTCGGCGGCGGCGGCATCCTCTGACAGGCGCGCGCTGTCGTCGGTCAGGGTTGCCAGAGTCTCGCGCAATGTCGCTTCTTCGGACCGCGCCTCTTCAAGGCGCGCGTTCACATCGTTCAGCTCCTGCGACTGCGCGTCGATTTCCGTGGTCAGGCCGCTCTTGCGTTGCTCGAATCCGGCGATCTCTTCCCGCATCGGCGCCAGCTGCGCTTCCAGTTCCTCGATCTTTTGCTGCTGCTGCGCGATTGTGCTCTCGGCTTCGGATTGCTGGTTGCGCAACCCGTCCAGCTGCGGTTGCAGCGTGTCGATCTCGCCCTGGACCGCATCGCGTTCCCCCTCCAACGTCGCGACTTCGGGTTGCAGGCTGGCGATCCGTGCCTGCAGATCCTCCACGGTGCCGCTGGCCTCGGCGCGCTGACTGATGTCGCTTTCAAGCTGCTGGATCGTCCGATCCGATTGCGACTGCGCAGTAACAAAGTAAAGCGCCGTGCCCCAGCCAAGAACGGCCACCGCACCGACCGCCAACAGTTCCGTGTTCCACGATGTCTTCTTGCTGTCAGCCATGATGTGTTTCCCCCTGCGGGCCGCGCGGCCCTGTAAAGTTGTCAATATTTCGTGATCAACGCCCATGCGGCGCGACAGGTTCCACGATATATATATCAATGACCGGTGCCGGTGCCTGCCGCAGCACAGCGCGCGCATTGCACTGCAAAGAATCCTGACACTGCCAGGCCAAACGCGGTAAGGTTCCAGAATGACAGTTCGCCTCTCCCCCCTCCGGTTTCCGACTGCCCTCCTGCTGGCGCTCATCCTCGCGTTCTGCATGACGCTGATCCCCGCGATCACACATGCCGCAACCATCAAGGATTTTGTCGGCTCCTACGAAGGCGAAGCGGAGGTGATGGTGGACGGCGTCCCGCAGAAACGGGACATGAGCGTCACCATCGCGCCGACCAAGGAGGGGTTCAAACTCAGCTGGACCTCCGCCACCCACCGCGAGGACGGCCGGATCAAGGAAAAGTCCTATTCCATCGGATTCGTCCCCAGCGCCCGTGACAACATCTATCAATCCGCGATGAAGACGAACCTTTTCGGCAAGGCCACGCCGCTGGACCCCTTGCAGGGCGAACCCTTTGTCTGGGCCCGGATTGAGGGCGACACTTTCTCCGTCTTCTCCCTGTTCATCGACCCGGCGGGGGATTACGAGATGCAGGAATTCCACCGCACGCTGGCCCCTGGCGGGCTGGACCTGTTGTTTCGCCGCGTGCGCGAAGGCACCATAGAGCGCGAGATCAGAACCCTGTTGCGCCGCAAGGACTGAACCGACAGCCGTTCGGGCAGGTCCCTGCAGATCGGCCAGCAGTCAGAACTCGCCCCTTGCCACCTCCCCCCGCATCCCCTATAGCACGGCCATTGAGTCGGGGTGCGTCCACACGCGCCCCGTTTCAGTTACACATCAAGACGCGACGAGGGCGAGCGATGAGCGCCTGTCCTCCAATCCGTTGACATCCCAAAGACAAGGGATTTGCACATGGCTCAAAGCCAGAACATCCGCATTCGCCTGAAGGCGTTTGATTACCGGGTGCTTGATGCCTCCACCCAGGAAATCGTCAACACCGCCAAACGCACCGGCGCCTCCGTTCGCGGCCCCATTCCGCTGCCGAACAAGATCGAGAAATTCACCGTTCTGCGTGGTCCCCACGTTGACAAGAAATCCCGTGACCAATTCGAGATCCGCACGCACAAGCGCCTGCTGGACATCGTTGATCCGACTCCCCAGACCGTGGACGCGCTGATGAAGCTCGACCTGGCCGCTGGTGTGGACGTCGAGATCAAGCTGCAATCGTAAGGAGGGCAAGAACATGTTGCGCTCAGGCGTTATTGCGAAAAAAGTCGGCATGACCCGACTGTTCATGGAAGACGGGCGTCAGATCCCCGTTACCGTTCTTCAACTCGACAAACTTCAGGTTGTCGCACAGCGTACCACCGAAAAAGACGGCTATACCGCCGTTCAGCTCGGTGCGGGCACAGCCAAGGTCAAGCGGACCTCCCAGGCGATGCGCGGCCACTTTGCCGCCGCCAAGGTTGAACCCAAGCGCAAGGTTGCCGAGTTCCGCGTGGACGCGGAAAACCTGATCCCCGTTGGTGAGGAAATCATCGCGGACCATTACTTTGCCGGTCAGTATGTTGACGTTGCAGGCACCTCCATCGGTAAAGGTTTTGCCGGTGCGATGAAGCGCCACAACTTCGGCGGTCTGCGGGCCTCGCACGGTGTGTCGATCTCGCACCGTTCGCACGGTTCCACAGGCCAGTGTCAGGACCCCGGCAAGGTGTTCAAGGGCAAGAAGATGGCCGGTCACATGGGTGCTGCCCGTGTCACCACCCAGAACCTCGAAGTTGTCAAAACCGACAGCGCACGTGGTCTGATCATGGTCAAGGGCGCCGTCCCCGGCTCCAAGGGTGGCTGGGTCACCGTCAAGGACGCGGTCAAGAAACCGTTCCCCGATGACGCGATCCTGCCCGCCGCGCTGAAGTCCGCCGCCGACGAAGCCGCGAAAGCCGCCGAAGAGGCAGCCGCCGCAGCCGCAGCCGAGGCAGAAGCCGAAGCCAAGCGTCTGGCCGAAGAGCAAGCAGCAGCCGAAGCCGAAGCGCTGAAAGCCGCTGAAGCCGAAATCGCAGCCGAAGGTTCCGATGAGCCGGCCGCTGACGAAGACAAGAAAGAAGGTGACGCATGAAACTCGATGTCATCAAACTCGACGGCGGCAAGGCCGGATCGGTAGACCTGGACGAGGCCCTGTTCGGCCTTGAGCCGCGCGCCGACATCCTGCACCGCGTCGTGCGCTGGCAGCGTAACAACGCCCAGCAAGGCACGCACAAGGTCAAGACACGGTCCGAAGTGAGCTACTCGACCAAGAAGATCTATCGCCAGAAAGGCACCGGCGGCGCACGCCACGGCGCACGTTCTGCACCGATCTTCCGCAAGGGTGGTATCTACAAGGGCCCGACCCCGCGCAGCCACGGTCACGAACTGACCAAGAAGTTCCGCAAGCTGGGCCTGCGCCACGCGCTGTCCGCCAAGGCGAAAGCCGGTGCATTGGTCATCATTGATGACGCGATGTCCGATGGCAAAACAGCAGCTCTGGCCAAGCAGGTGAAAAACCTCGGCTGGAAGCGGGCGCTGATCATTGACGGTGCAACCGTGAATGAGAACTTCCTGCAAGCCGCGCGCAACATCGAAGGTCTGGATATCCTGCCGACAATGGGCGCAAACGTTTACGACATCCTCAAGCGTGACACCCTGGTGATCACCAAGGCGGGGATCGAAGCACTGGAGGCCCGTTTGAAATGACCGCCAAGCACGAACATTACGACGTGATCCGCAAGCCGATCATCACCGAGAAAGCGACAATGGCGTCGGAAAACAACGCCGTCGTCTTTGAAGTGGCGATGGGCAGCAACAAGCCCCAGATCAAGGAGGCCGTAGAGGCGCTCTTTGGTGTCAAGGTGAAGGCCGTGAACACGACCATCACCAAGGGCAAGGTCAAGCGTTTCCGTGGCCAGATCGGCACACGCCGGGACGTCAAGAAGGCCTATGTGACGCTGGAAGAAGGCAACACGATCGACGTCTCCACCGGGCTGTAAGGCCCGAGACGCGAAAAGATGCAAAGGCCCTCCGCGCAAGCGGGGGGCCTTTTTCTGTTTCGCGGTGCAGGTTTAGCGCATTTGCACCGCCGGCGGCAATCTACCTTACATATTTGTAAGCAAATTCTGAGCCTTAGAACCTATACAGCCTGTGCTGATGAGGAGTATGCCAAGCGCAGGATTGGAGTTTGGACCTGCCGAGGTACAGTCCGCATTTCCATGGTCCAGTCCGTTACAGGAACTATTATGGACTCTAAAATGAGACAATATCTTGTGGCAGCATTCGCGTCGATTGCGCTGTTCAACACTGCCTTCGCCGATGAACCCGTTGATGCCTCCGACTCCACCATTGCCGAACAGCGCGCGGCACTTGCCTCCAGCGCCGACGGCGTTGGCTTTGGCCCGCAATCCCCGCGTGACATCAGCGTGACCACGGGCAGCAACCCGCGCGTCTTTGGTGCGGCACCTGCCTATACGCAGATGAACCTTTGCAACATCCACTTCCACGAAAACGCGGAACACCGCGGCGGCGAGTTCACGACCTACGCCGGAAATGGCGATGGCCACGGCAACGGAACCGGCTTCAAGTATGATGGTGAATTGACCGCAGCCGAACTTGCGCCGCTGGATCACAAGGTCGGTGTCAACGAGCATGGCGATCTTGAGCCAGGTGACACCATCGAGGTTCACTTTGTCTATTCCACTGCCCAGGTTGAACCGGGCCCGACATTGGGGGCCTGCCTGAACGATGCCATCGGCAACCCGCAGCTGCGGGTCGAGGCCGAAGTCATGGTCCTGGTGAACGATGAACAGGCGCTGGATTTCACCAAGCTGGCGCAGGTTGATAAAGTGAACGGCTACTACCAGGCGCCCAATCTGCTGGAAACGCTGGGGGAACCCGTGACCTATGCCGGATCGACAACCGGACCGGGGTACAATGAAAAGGCATCGCCTTTTGAGGTCACATGGAACGTCCGGCCCAAGGTTGCGCATGTGAGCATCCAGTCCGTCGAAACCTGGCTCAAGGACAACCCGTTTGAGGAAGACCACGCCCATGGCGTCCGCAATCTGGTGGTTAACCCTGACCTGCTGTCTCCGATCACCCATTGAGGGGCGGCTCAGGATACTGACATGTGGCTGCCGGGGACAGTTCGCGGGATTTGGGGTCTAATCACTTGACCCTCCCCGCGTCCTCCCCTACACGACCCCATCGGCAAAGCCCCGGATTCGTCCGGGGCTCTGTCGTTGTTTGTATGCCGGGCGGTACACGCCCTGTGTACATCCGGTGCACAACTTGTGCGCCAATCCCTCGGGGACCTTCGGGGCCCTATAAACCATAGCCAGCCTCGCGCTGGCACACAGCTAAACGGAAGACAGACAACATGGCACTCAAGTCGTACAAACCGACGACGCCGGGCCAGCGTGGGCTGGTACTGATCGACCGTTCGGAGCTTTGGAAAGGCCGCCCGGTCAAAGCCCTTACTCAGGGTCTGACCAAATCCGGCGGACGGAACAACACCGGACGGATCACAATGCGTCGTACAGGTGGTGGTGCAAAGCGCCTCTACCGTATCGTTGATTTCAAACGCAACAAGCTGGACATGTCCGCTGTTGTCGCGCGGATCGAATATGACCCGAACCGGACAGCCTTTATTGCCCTGATCCAGTACGAAGATGGCGAACAGGCCTATATCCTGGCCCCTCAGCGTCTGGCCGTCGGTGACAAGGTCATCGCGGGCGCAAAGCAGGACATCAAGCCGGGCAACGCAATGCCTTTCTCCGGCATGCCCATCGGCACAATCGTCCACAACATCGAAATGAAGCCCGGCAAAGGCGGTCAGATCGCCCGTGCTGCAGGCACCTACGCACAATTCGTGGGCCGCGATGGCGGCTATGCCCAGATCCGTCTGAGCAGCGGCGAACTGCGCCTGGTCCGTCAGGAATGCATGGCCACCGTCGGTGCCGTGTCGAACCCCGACAACTCCAACCAGAACTACGGCAAAGCGGGCCGCATGCGTCACAAGGGCATCCGCCCCTCTGTGCGTGGTGTCGTGATGAACCCGATCGACCACCCGCATGGTGGTGGTGAAGGCCGGACCTCTGGTGGTCGTCATCCGGTGACCCCATGGGGCAAGCCGACAAAGGGTGCCAAGACCCGCAACAAGAACAAAGCGTCCAGCAAGCTGATCATCCGCTCGCGGCACGCCAAGAAGAAGGGGCGTTAATAGATGTCTCGTTCAGTATGGAAAGGCCCTTTTGTCGACTCTTATGTCCTCAAGAAGGCCGAAGCGTCGCGTGAGAGCGGCCGGAACGAAGTGATCAAGATCTGGTCGCGCCGTTCCACGATCCTCCCGCAGTTTGTTGGCCTGACGTTCGGCGTCTACAACGGTCACAAGCACATCCCCGTCAACGTCAGCGAAGACATGATTGGTCAGAAGTTCGGTGAATATTCCCCGACACGGACCTACTACGGTCATGCCGCCGACAAAAAAGCAAAGCGGAAATAAGCCATGAGCAAGGATAAAAATCCCCGCCGCGTGGCAGACAACGAAGCCCGCGCAAAACTGCGCATGCTGAAGACGTCGCCGCAGAAACTGAACCTCGTTGCCGGCCTGATCCGCGGCAAGAAGGTGGAACGTGCCCTCACGGACCTGACCTTCTCCAAGAAGCGGATCGCGCAGGACGTGAAGAAATGCCTTCAGTCCGCCATCGCCAACGCCGAGAACAACCACAACCTTGACGTGGACGAGCTGATCGTGGCCGAAGCCTATGTCGGCAAGAACCTGACCATGAAGCGCGGTCGCCCGCGTGCGCGTGGCCGGTTCGGCAAGATCATGAAGCCGTTTGCCGAAGTCACCATCGTCGTGCGTCAAGTTGAGGAGCAAGCATAATGGGTAACAAAGTAAACCCGATCGGCATGCGCCTGCAGGTCAACCGCACTTGGGACAGCCGCTGGTATGCCGATACGAAGGACTACGGCGATCTTCTGCTGGAAGACCTCGCCATCCGCGCCTTCATCAAGGAAGAGTGCAAGCAGGCCGGTATCGCCCGCGTGATCATCGAACGTCCGCACAAGAAGTGCCGCGTCACGATCCACACCGCGCGTCCCGGCGTCATCATCGGCAAGAAAGGTGCGGACATCGAAGGTCTGCGTCAGAAGATCGCCAAGATGACTAGCTCGGAACTGCACCTCAACATCGTTGAAGTCCGCAAGCCCGAACTGGATGCCGCATTGGTCGGTGAAAGCATCGCACAGCAGCTGGAGCGCCGGGTTTCCTTCCGCCGCGCCATGAAACGTGCGGTTCAGAACGCCATGCGTATGGGTGCCCTGGGTATCCGTGTGAACCTCGCAGGCCGCCTTGGCGGTGCCGAGATCGCCCGGACCGAATGGTACCGCGAGGGGCGCGTGCCTCTGCACACACTGCGTGCAGACATCGACTATGCCCACGTGGAAGCCGAAACGGCCTATGGCATCATCGGGATCAAGACCTGGATCTTCAAAGGCGAGATCATGGAACATGATCCGGGTGCCCGCGATCGCAAGCACCAGGAACTTCAAGACGGCCCAGCACCTCGCGGTGCCGGCGGTCGCCGGTAAGGAGCAGATAGATGCTACAGCCAAAACGGACGAAATTCCGCAAGCAGTTCAAAGGCTCGATCAAGGGTCTGGCAAAGGGCGGGTCTGACCTGAACTTTGGCACCTACGGCCTGAAGGCACTGCAGCCTGAGCGTGTCACAGCACGCCAGATCGAAGCCGCACGCCGTGCCATGACGCGCCACATGAAGCGTCAGGGCCGCGTCTGGATCCGTATCTTCCCGGATGTCCCGGTCACCTCCAAGCCCGTCGAAGTGCGTATGGGTAAGGGTAAAGGTTCCGTCGACTTCTGGGCAGCCAAGGTGAAGCCGGGTCGCATCATGTTCGAAATCGACGGTGTCGGTGACGACGTTGCCCGCGAGGCGCTGCGCCTGGCCGCGATGAAGCTGCCGATCAAGACACGGGTTGTCGTCAGAGAAGATTGGTAGGCGGTGCGCATGAATGCGCACCCTACGTAGGGTGTGCGCTCTGCGCGCACCTCTGCCCACCAAGATGTAGAGATATGAAAGCCCCCGCTGAGACATCAGCGGGGGCTTTCTGTTTGCCTGCCGCTTCTTACAGACTCTTGCGCAACGATACCTCGCATATGATATATAGCGATGACGCGCTTTTTAGTGTGCGAGTGGAGAGCATGGCGAACAACACGAAAAAACCGTAATAAACGGGGGCTGGATCGCCCGTAACGCAAAAAGCGGTAAGTTCGTCGCAGTCGGGACGAACGCGAGTACGTCGAAAAGCAACCCGAAGACGGTTAAGACGATTAAAGAAGTCTCCAGCAAGCGAGGCGTTGCATTGCAGCGACTTGCGGATCGGTAAACGCCATTAAAGGATAACACTCGCCGACGCGTTGGCCGCTCACGATGAAGCGCTAACCTATGGAGGTCGTGATGGTGTTTCCAGCCTTCACCTCATCCAGTCCGCAATTTCGAGGCCATACTCTGGATACCACCGCTCGATCGCGGCAAAGGCTTCTGCGCTTTTGGAAAGCGTGGTTGGCAACCACGGGTTTACTGACGGCAACAAGCGCACAGCCTGGATTCTGGTGGAGTTGTTGATCAAGACACGGGTTGTCGTCAGAGAAGATTGGTAGGCGGTGCGCATGAATGCGCACCCTACGTAGGGTGTGCGCTCTGCGCGCACCTCTGCTGACCAAGATATAGAGATATGAAAGCCCCCGCTGAGACATCAGCGGGGGCTTTCTGTTTGCGCGATATCCCATGCTATGGATTTTGCATCATGTCAGCGATAGGCTCGTCGCATCCCATAACAAAAGGTCCAGCGCGATGAAGAAAGTCCCCAAGCCGACGACCGATGCCGCCCTCATCAAGGCCTTCCTGGACAAGGGCGGAGAGGTGAAGAAGGGCAAGACCAAGCCGATGCGCGAAGACCTCGGGCTTAGCAACAATCAATGGGGCAGCAAGCTGACCAAGGAAGAAAAAGCGGCGAAGAAGGCAAGGTAGCCCGCTTTCCGCGCCTGAGCCCCTGCCCTGCCCGCTCCGACCCCCACAGGCCTGCAATAAGCCCCGCCAGGCGCGGTCTGCGCGCTACTGCCCCCACACCCCCCAACGACAAAGGCCGCCCCCTGTGGGAGCGGCCTTGCCTGTTCGTGTGCTCAGGAGCGCGCCCTTGCGGGCGCCTGCCCGATCAGTCGGTGATCTTCGACACCACGCCCGCACCAACGGTGCGGCCGCCTTCGCGGATCGCAAAGCGCAGGCCCTGCTCCATCGCGATCGGCGCGATCAGTTCAACGCCAAAGGACACGTTGTCGCCCGGCATCACCATCTCGGTGCCTTCGTTCAGCTGAACCGTGCCGGTCACGTCGGTGGTCCGGAAGTAGAACTGCGGACGGTAGTTCGCGAAGAACGGCGTGTGACGGCCACCCTCTTCCTTGGTCAGGATATAGGCTTCGGCTTCGAACTTGGTGTGCGGGGTCACGGAACCCGGCTTGCACAGCACCTGGCCACGCTCGACGCCTTCACGCTCCACACCACGCAGCAATGCGCCGATGTTGTCGCCCGCTTCACCACGGTCCAGCAGCTTGCGGAACATTTCAACGCCTGTGCAGGTCGTCTTCTTGGTGTCGCGGATGCCGACGATCTCGATCTCGTCGCCCACGTTGATCACGCCACGTTCCACACGGCCGGTCACAACCGTACCACGGCCGGAGAACGAGAACACGTCCTCGACCGGCATCAGGAAGGGCTGGTCAACCGCACGCTCGGGGGTCGGGATCCATTCGTCAACCGCAGCCATCAGCGCGCGGATCGAATTCTCGCCGATCTCGGGATCGCGGCCTTCCATCGCCGCCAGCGCGGAGCCGGGGATGACCGGAATGTCGTCGCCGGGGTATTCGTAGGAAGACAGCAGCTCGCGGATTTCCATTTCCACCAGTTCCAGCAGTTCCGCGTCGTCCACCTGGTCGACCTTGTTCATGTAGACAACCATGGTGGGGATGCCCACCTGGCGGCCCAGCAGGATGTGCTCGCGGGTCTGGGGCATCGGGCCGTCAGCCGCGTTCACAACCAGGATCGCGCCGTCCATCTGCGCCGCACCGGTGATCATGTTCTTGACGTAGTCGGCGTGGCCGGGGCAGTCGACGTGGGCGTAGTGACGCGCATCGGTCTCGTATTCCACATGCGCGGTCGAAATGGTGATCCCGCGGGCTTTCTCTTCGGGTGCGCCGTCGATCTGGTCATACGCACGGAAGTCGCCGAAATACTTCGTGATCGCCGCTGTCAGAGTTGTCTTGCCGTGGTCAACGTGACCAATCGTGCCGATGTTAACGTGCGGCTTGTTACGTTCAAACTTTGCCTTTGCCATGGTGTGGCTCCTTCATTTTTATTCAAAACGGTGCGTGCACGGCACACACCCTACGGGTTGGTGTAGGGTGCGTGGTTTCCCACGCACCGCTGGATCAAGCGAATTTGGACTGGATTTCGTCCGAGATGTTCTGCGGCACGGCCTCGTAATGGTCGAACTGCATGGTGAAGTTCGCACGGCCCGACGACATCGACCGCAGCGTGTTGATGTAGCCGAACATGTTGGCCAGCGGCACGAAGCAGTCGATCGCAATCGCGTTGCCGCGTGTGTCCTGACCCTGCACCTGACCGCGACGCGACGTGAGGTCGCCGATGATGCCGCCGGTGTATTCCTCGGGCGTCACCACTTCGACTTTCATGATCGGTTCCAGCAGTTTCGCACCGGCCTTCTTCATGCCTTCGCGCATACCCATCCGGGCCGCGATTTCGAACGCCAGCACCGAAGAGTCAACATCGTGGAACTTACCGTCGATCAGCGCCACCTTGAAGTCGATGACAGGGAAGCCCGCCAGTGGACCGGAGTCCAGAACCGACTTGATACCCTTTTCCACACCCGGGATATATTCCTTGGGCACGGCACCACCGACGATGCGGCTTTCGAAGGAATAGCCTTCGCCCGGCTCCGTCGGCATCAGGATCATCTTCACCTCGGCGAACTGACCGGAACCACCGGACTGTTTCTTGTGGGTGTAGGTGATCTCGGCTTCGCGCGTAATCGTTTCGCGGTAAGCCACCTGCGGTGCACCGATGTTCGCTTCGACCTTGAATTCACGCTTCAGGCGATCCACCAAGATGTCGAGGTGAAGTTCGCCCATGCCCTTCATGATGGTCTGACCGGATTCGAGGTCGGTCTCCACGCGGAAGGACGGGTCCTCGGCAGCCAGACGGGCCAGACCTGCGGACATCTTTTCCTGGTCGGCTTTTGTCTTGGGCTCGACCGCGATCTCGATCACCGGATCCGGGAAGGTCATGGTTTCCAGCACCACCGGATCGTTCTGGGCACAAAGCGTGTCACCTGTGGTGGTGTCTTTCAGACCCGCCAGCGCGATGATGTCGCCCGCAAAGGCTTCTTCGATTTCCTCGCGGTTGTTCGAGTGCATCATCATCATACGGCCGATGCGCTCTTTCTTGCCCTTGGTGGAGTTCAGGATGTTGTCACCCTTGTTGATCTTGCCCGAATAGATGCGGGTGAAGGTCAGCGAGCCGACGAAGGGGTCGTTCATGATTTTGAACGCAAGGCCCGAGAACGCCATGTCGTCGTCCGCGCGGCGCGGGATGTTGCGGGTTTCCGTTTCGTCACCGGGTTTGAAGCCCATGTAATCGACAACGTCCAGCGGGCTGGGCAGATAGTCGATCACGGCGTTCAGCAGGGGCTGCACGCCCTTGTTCTTGAACGCGGAACCACAGAGGACGGGAATGAACTTGATCGCCAGCGTACCCTTGCGGATCAGCTTGCGCAGCGTGTCCACGTCCGGCTCCGCGCCGTCCATCAGGTAGTTTTCCATGGCGTCATCATCCATCTCGACCGCAGTCTCGATGAGGTGGGCGCGCCATTCGTCGGCCTGTGCCTTGAGGCTGTCGCGGATCTCGCGCTGTTCCCAGGACGCGCCGAGGTCTTCACCGGCCCAGACCCATTCTTTCATGGTCACCAGGTCGACCATGCCCTCAAGCTCGTTTTCGGCGCCGATCGGGATCTGGATCGGTGCCGGTGTCGCACCGGTACGGTCCTTGATCATCTTCACGCAGTTGAAGAAGTCGGCGCCGATCTTGTCCATCTTGTTGACAAAGACGATGCGCGGCACCTTGTAGCGGTCGGCCTGGCGCCAGACAGTCTCTGTCTGCGGCTCGACACCGGCATTGGCGTCAAGCACGGCAACCGCGCCGTCGAGAACGGCCAATGAACGCTCAACCTCGATGGTAAAGTCCACGTGGCCGGGCGTGTCGATGATGTTCATCCGGTACTTGGTGTCGGATGTGGCATCTGCTGTCGGCTCTTCCTGGCGCTGCCAGAACGTTGTCGTCGCAGCGGAAGTGATGGTGATGCCGCGCTCCTGCTCCTGCTCCATCCAGTCCATCGTGGCCGCACCGTCGTGGACCTCACCGATGTTGTGGCTCTTGCCGGTGTAGAACAGGATGCGTTCCGAACATGTGGTCTTGCCGGCATCGATGTGCGCCATGATGCCAAAGTTGCGATAGCGTTGAAGCGGATAGTCGCGTGCCATTGGGAGGTGTCCTCAGAGGTCTTGCGTTAAAAAGGGTCAGGGGCCACGCGTATCGCAGCCCCGATCTTTGAAGTGAATTACCAGCGGTAGTGGCTGAATGCCTTGTTGGCATCGGCCATCTTGTGCGTGTCTTCACGCTTTTTCACGGCTGTGCCACGGGATTGAACGGCATCCAGCAGTTCCCCGGCAAGACGTTCTTCCATGGTGTTCTCGTTGCGCGAACGCGCGGCCTTGATCAACCAGCGGATCGCCAGCGCCTGACGACGCTCGGGACGCACTTCCACGGGCACCTGGTAGGTCGCACCACCGACGCGGCGCGAGCGCACTTCGACGGAGGGCTGGATGTTTTCAAGTGCTTCGTGGAACACTTCGATGGGCGCGCGTTTGATCTTGTCCTCAACGCGGGTCATCGCGTTGTAGACGATTGTTTCGGCGACGGATTTCTTGCCGTCGATCATGAGGTTGTTCATGAATTTGGTCAGAACCAGATCGCCATACTTGGCGTCCGGCAGAACTTCGCGTTTTTCAGCGGCGTGGCGGCGTGACATGTCGTTGTCTTCCTTCGTGGGCTCGGGTGGTGCGCATCAATGCGCACCCTACGGATGGATGAGTAGGGTGCGCATTGACTGCGCACCGCTGCACAAATTACTTCGGACGCTTGGCACCGTACTTGGAACGGCGCTGCTTACGATCCTTGACGCCTTGCGTATCCAGAACGCCGCGCAGGATGTGGTAACGCACACCGGGAAGGTCTTTGACACGGCCGCCGCGGATCAGGACAACGGAGTGTTCCTGAAGGTTGTGGCTTTCACCCGGAATATAGCTGATGACCTCAAAGCCGTTGGTCAGGCGCACCTTGGCAACCTTACGCATGGCCGAGTTCGGTTTCTTCGGTGTGGTGGTGTACACGCGGGTACAGACGCCACGCTTCTGCGGGCATTCCTGCAGGTGCATGGATTTCGAGTATTTACGCTTCGGCTGCCGCGGCTTGCGGATCAGCTGTTGGATCGTTGGCATTCCGGTTTATCCCCGTTCTGTCTCACATCAGATGCACGAGGAGCACCCCATGCGGTTTCAAATTCGATGCTTTACCTTCGGCAAAGCAAAAACACCGCAACGTTCCCGTACCGAGGAAAACGAGGCGGTGGGGTTACAGAGGACCGGATCAGCATTAGACCGGGTCTTGACCACGTAGCTTATGATTTCGGGCCAGCAGGGGTTGCCCCACGTCCCGGATAGCGCGCGTATAGGCCGTTGGGCACAGGGTGTCAACAGCCCCCGGCCCGTCAGGATCGCAGCGGACCAGGAGCAAAGGCGCTTGCAACGGCGCCTGCCGCACCTGCATATTCGGGGTCACCCGCAGGCCTCAAGAGGAAACCACCCGTATGCAGGCGATCGGACTTTGCCGTTTTTCCTATCCCGCGCTGGGGGGCTTTCAGGTCGAACATGAGGACATCGAGGAAAGGATCGCCTATCTTTACGAAGACAGGCGGCTGGAAGAGCGGTTTCAACTGCTCGAAACCGTCGCACTGCCCTGTCTGAGGGCACAGACCGACCCTGATTTCAGCCTGATCATCGTCATTGGCGACCAGTTTCCGAAACATCATGAGAAACGGCTCGAATCCCTTGTCAAAGACCTGCCGCAGGCCCTGATTCACAAGGAACCACCGCGCAACCAGCGCGAGGTGATGAAGGAAATCCTGAACGAAGCGCGGATCAATCCGGCGGAGCCCTGCCTGCAATTCCGGTATGACGACGATGATGCGGTCTCTGTCGATTTCATCGAAAAGCTGCGCCGCGCGGTGGCAGATTCCAGCGCGTTGATCGGCAGCAACCGCACCGTCGCCTATGACTGGAACCGCGGCTTCGTGGCAGAATTCGGTGCGGAGGGGATTGCGGCGGTGGACATGTTCCGCCAGTTCTACGTCGCCTCGCTGGGCATGTACATCAAGGGCAATTGTTCACAGACCATCATGAACTTTGCGCATGAGAAAATCCCCCGGTTCATGCCCGCGATCAGTTTCTCGGACCCCGCGATGTGGGTGCGCAGCCACAACGGCTTTAACGATTCGCGGCAGAAAAAGGTCAAGCCGATCCCGGTGACCCCGCTGACCGGCGCACAGGAAAAGCTGTTCAGGAAACGGTTTGCCATCGACGCGGATCACGTCAGGCGGGTCTTTTCAGGCAGCTGACAGTATGCGCTCGCGGTAGAAGGTGAAGACCCCGGTCGCCACGACAATTGCCGCCCCCGTCAATGTCATCCAGCCGGGCCATTCGCCAAAGACGAACCAGCCCAGCAACAATGCCCAGACCAACTGCGTGTAGCGGAAGGGCGCGGTGAAAGATACGTCGCCCACCCGCATCACCCAGATGGACAGGAAGTAGCCTGCCATGATCACCACCGCCGAACTGATGATCAGCACCCAGATATCCGGCGCGATTGAAACCCAAGGGCCGAACAGCGACACCAGACCGAAGGACACCATCACCGCAACCGCCGTGCTGAGCGCAACGGTCATCGAGGGAACCTGCGGCGACAACTGCCGGGTGATCAGGTCACGGGCGGTGACCCCCAGCACCGCCAGCAGCGCATAGATCGCCCAGATGTTGAACCCTTCCGCCCCCGGCCTGATGATCAGCATGACACCCGCAAACCCGATCACGATCGCCGTGATGCGCCGACGCCCGACCGCCTCGCGCAGGAACAGCGCCGAGGCAAGGGTCACGGCCAGCGGCACCACCTGCATGATCGCGGTGATATTGGCGAGCGGCATTTTGAACAATGCGGTGAGGAAAAAGTAAGAGATACTGATCTCTGTCGCGGCCCTGGCCCCGATCAGGACCCAGTCGCGGCGCGCGATGTCGAAATGCATCGTCCCGATCCGCCCCTTGGTCGCCAGCATCAGCGAACAGGTGATCAGCGAACGGATGAAGATCAGCTGCGCCAGCGGCACCGCGCCCGCCGTCAGTTTCAGCAGCGCATCATTCAGGGTGAAAGACGCCATGGAGGCCGTCATCAGCAACGCGCCAAGCAGAGTGGGTGACATTGTTCGGCGCCCTTCGACAAGTGTAACTCGCGCACCCTATGCCGCGTCGCCGGGCATGCACAATCCCACCCGACGCAGGGGCCGGAAAAACGAAAACCCCCGACACCTGGGGTGCCGGGGGCTTTCTTCAGTCACGGGTGATCAGATCAATCGCGGCTTTCTTCATCCACGATCACGGTGTCAAAGACATCGCCGCCGACCACATCGTCGCTTGCTTCCGGCGCGGCGAGGCGTGCGGCCTGCTCTGCCTCTTCGCGGCGGGCTTCGATGACCACGTTGTCACGGTCCTGGGCAACCTTGCGCATCTGCATGGTCGCACCGCCCGTACCAGCCGGGATCAGACGGCCCACGATGACGTTCTCCTTGAGACCCACCAGTTTGTCGCGCTTGCCCTGGACCGAAGCCTCGGTCAGAACCCGCGTGGTTTCCTGGAAGGACGCGGCAGAGATGAAGCTGCGGGTCTGCAGCGACGCCTTGGTGATGCCCAGCAGGATCGGTTCGCCCTTGGCCGGACGACCGCCCTTCTTGATCGCCTTCTCGTTGGCCAGATCGAACTCCTGCTTGTCGACATGTTCGCCCTTGAGCAGCGTGGTCTCGCCCGAATCCTGGACTTCCCACTTCTGCAGCATCTGGCGCACGATCACCTCGATGTGCTTGTCGTTGATCTTCACACCCTGCAGACGATAAACATCCTGCACTTCGTCGATCATGTAGTCGGCCAGAGCCTCCACACCCATGATCGCAAGGATGTCATGCGGCGCCGGGTTGCCGTCCATGATGTAATCGCCTTTCTGGACATAGTCACCTTCCGCAACCGGGATGTGCTTGCCCTTGGGCACCATGTACTCGACCTTGACGTCGGGATCATCGGCAGACTCGATCGCGATACGGCGTTTGTTCTTGTAGTCCTTGCCGTAGCGCACATAGCCGTCGATTTCCGCGATGATGGCGTGATCCTTGGGGCGACGCGCCTCAAAGAGTTCGGCCACGCGCGGCAGACCACCGGTGATGTCCTTGGTCTTGGCACCTTCGCGCGGGATACGCGCGATGACGTCACCCGCCTTGATGTCGGTGCCGTCCTCAACGGACAGAACCGCATCCACGGACATCGGATAGGTCACCGGGTTGCCCGCATCGTTGCGGACCGGTTCACCATCTTCACCCACAAGGATCACTTCCGGCTTCAGCTCGTTGCCCTTGGGGGCCGCGCGCCAGTCGATCACGATCTTCTGGGTCATGCCTGTCGCGTCATCGGTCTCGTCCTTGACGGCGATACCCGACACCAGGTCGACGAACTTGGTCAGGCCCGATTTCTCCGCGATGATCGGCAGGGTATAGGGATCCCATTCAATCAGCTTGTCACCCCGGGCGACTTTCTGCCCGTCCTTGACGAACAGCGTCGTACCATAGCCGATCTTGTGGCTGGCCCGCTCGGCATCGTCCTCACCGACAATCCGCAGCTTCATGTTCCGGCCCATCACGATCACTTCGCCATTGGCGTTTTCGATGGTCTGGGCGTTTTCGAACACGATCTTGCCTTCCTGAGACGCCTCAAGGAAAGACTGCTGGCCACCCTGAGCAACGCCGCCGATGTGGAAGGTCCGCATCGTCAGCTGTGTACCGGGTTCACCAATGGACTGCGCCGCGATGATGCCCACGGCTTCACCCTGGTTGACCAGGGTGCCGCGTGCGAGGTCACGGCCATAGCACATGGCGCAGACGCCCTCTTCGGCTTCGCAGGTCAGCGGCGAACGGATGCGTGCGGACTGAACCGCAGCTTCGTCCACCAGATCCGCCATCCGTTCGTCGATGATGGTCCCCGCGGGCACCAGCACTTCGTCGGTGCCGGGTCTGAGGATGTCATCCGCCGACACACGGCCCAGCAGACGCTCGGCCAGGGAAGACACGACTTCACCATCGTTGACCGCCGCTTCGGCAGTGATCGCGGCTTCGGTCCCGCAGTCGTGCATGCGCACGATGCAATCCTGGGCCACGTCCACCAGACGCCGTGTCAGATAACCGGAGTTCGCGGTTTTCAGAGCCGTATCCGACAGACCCTTCCGGGCACCGTGGGTCGAGTTGAAGTATTCAAGAACGGTCAGACCTTCCTTGAAGTTCGAGATGATCGGCGTCTCGATGATGTCGCCGTTCGGCTTGGCCATCAGGCCGCGCATCCCGCCCAGCTGTTTCATCTGGGTCACGGAACCACGGGCACCGGAGTGGGCCATCATGTAGACCGAGTTCGGTTCCATCACGGCACCGTTTTCGTCCAGCCGCTCTGCAGAGATCGAGCCCATCATGGCCTCGGTCACCTTGTCGTTACACTTCGACCAGGCATCCACGACCTTGTTGTACTTCTCACCCTGGGTGATCAGACCGTCCATGTACTGCTGTTCGAAATCCTTGACCTGCTCGCGGGTCTCGTCGACGAGGCCCCATTTGCTGTCCGGGATCAGCATGTCGTCCTTGCCGAACGAAATGCCCGCCTTGAACGCTTCGCGGAAGCCCATGGTCATGATCTGGTCACAGAAGATAACCGATTCCTTCTGGCCGCAATAGCGGTAGACGGTGTCGATGACCTGCTGCACTTCCTTCTTGCGCAGCAGACGGTTGACCAGGTCGAAAGGTGCCTTGGCGTTCAGCGGCAGCAGCGCACCCAGACGCACACGACCGGGGGTCGTGTCATAGCGCACCATGACCTCGTTGCCCTCGTTGTCGATCTGCTTGATCCGGGCCTTGATCTTGGTGTGCAGGTGTACTTCGCCCGCATCCAATGCGTGCTGCACTTCGTCCACGGTGCCAAAGATCTTGCCTTCGCCCTTCATGCCCGCGCGTTCCAGCGTGGTGTAATAAAGGCCAAGGATCATATCCTGCGAGGGAACGATGATCGGCGCGCCGTTGGCAGGCGACAGAACGTTGTTGGTCGACATCATCAGGACGCGCGCCTCAAGCTGCGCTTCCAGCGAGAGCGGCACGTGAACCGCCATCTGGTCGCCGTCGAAGTCGGCGTTGAAGGCCGAACAGACCAGCGGGTGCAGCTGGATCGCCTTGCCTTCGATCAGGACGGGTTCGAACGCCTGAATGCCAAGACGGTGCAGCGTGGGCGCCCGGTTCAGCATGACAGGGTGTTCGCGGATGACCTCATCCAGGATGTCCCAAACCTCGGGACGTTCCTTTTCCACCAGCTTCTTCGCCTGCTTCACGGTGCTGGACAGGCCCTTGGCCTCCAGCCGCGAATAGATGAACGGCTTGAACAGTTCGAGCGCCATCTTCTTGGGCAAGCCGCATTGATGCAGCTTGAGTTCCGGGCCGGTCACGATGACCGAACGGCCGGAGAAGTCGACGCGCTTGCCCAAAAGGTTCTGACGGAAGCGGCCCTGCTTGCCTTTCAGCATGTCGGAGAGCGACTTCAGCGGACGCTTGTTGGCGCCGGTGATGACGCGGCCGCGACGGCCGTTGTCAAACAGCGCATCAACCGATTCCTGCAGCATCCGCTTTTCGTTGCGCACGATGATGTCAGGCGCACGCAGTTCGATCAGGCGTTTCAGACGGTTGTTCCGGTTGATCACGCGACGATAGAGGTCGTTCAGGTCGGAGGTCGCAAAGCGGCCACCGTCCAGCGGCACCAGCGGGCGCAGTTCCGGCGGGATCACGGGGATCACGGTCAGCACCATCCACTCCGGACGGTTGCCGGATTCCAGGAAGCTTTCCACGACCTTCAGACGCTTGATGATCTTCTTGGGCTTCAACTCGCCGGTGGCTTCTTTCAGCTCTTCACGCAGCTGGTCGGCCTCGGCTTCCAGGTCGATCGCCGCCAGCATTTCGCGGATCGCTTCGGCACCGATGTTGGCGGTGAAAGCGTCCATGCCATAGGCGTCCTGGGCGTCCATGTACTCTTCCTCGGTCATCATCTGACCGTAGGTGAGGTCCGTCAGACCGGGTTCGATCACGACGTAGTTTTCGAAGTACAGCACGCGTTCCAGATCGCGCAGCGTCATGTCCAGCATCAGGCCGATGCGGGAGGGCAGCGATTTCAGGAACCAGATGTGCGCGACCGGCGAGGCCAGTTCGATGTGGCCCATACGCTCGCGGCGGACCTTTTGCAGGGTCACTTCAACGCCGCATTTCTCGCAGACGACACCGCGATACTTCATGCGCTTGTATTTGCCGCAGAGGCATTCGTAATCCTTGATCGGGCCAAAGATGCGCGCGCAGAACAGACCGTCACGCTCGGGCTTGAACGTGCGGTAGTTGATCGTCTCAGGTTTCTTGATCTCGCCGAAGGACCACGACAGGATCCGCTCGGGCGATGCCAGAGAGACCTTGATCTCATCGAACACCTTGGGCGGCGTCAGCGGGTTGAACGGGTTGTTTGTCAGTTCCTGGTTCATATCTTTTCCTCATTTGTAAGAGGGTGCGGGGAAGGTTTTGGCGAAAGGTGCGCGATGAACGCGCGCCCTGCGTAGGGTGCGCATTTACTGCGCACCGCTTGATGCCTCACTCATCCTCCTCCGCATCCAGGAGTTCCATATTCAGGCCGAGGCCGCGCACTTCCTTGACGAGAACGTTAAAGCTCTCCGGAATGCCCGCTTCGAAGTTGTCCTCGCCCTTGACGATGCTTTCATAGACCTTGGTCCGGCCCGCGACGTCGTCCGACTTGACGGTCAGCATTTCCTGCAGGGTGTAGGCGGCGCCGTAAGCTTCCAGAGCCCAGACCTCCATCTCACCAAAGCGCTGGCCACCGAACTGCGCCTTACCGCCCAGCGGCTGCTGGGTAACCAGGCTGTACGGCCCGGTCGAACGCGCGTGGATCTTGTCATCCACCAGGTGGTGCAGCTTGAGCAGGTACTTCACGCCCACGGTCACGGGACGGGCAAATTGCTCGCCTGTGCGACCGTCGAACAGCACCGACTGACCGGAGGTGTCGAAACCGGCCCGCTTGAGCGAGTCGTTCACATCCGCTTCCTTGGCACCGTCGAAGACCGGTGTGGCAATCGGCACACCGCGCGTCACGTTGCCTGCAGCCTCGATCAGCGTGTCCTCATCCATGCCTTCGATTCCCTCGGCATAGACGTCTTCGCCGTAGGCATGGCTCATCGCCTCGCGCACCGGGGTCAGGTCGCCGGACCGGCGATATTCCTGCAGCGCCTCGTCGACATTCAGACCCAGACCGCGCGCGGCCCAGCCCATGTGTGTCTCAAGGATCTGACCGACGTTCATACGCGACGGCACGCCCAGCGGGTTGAGGCAGAAATCGACCGGGGTCCCATCCGCGAGGAACGGCATGTCCTCCATCGGCACCACTTTCGAAATCACACCCTTGTTCCCGTGACGACCGGCCATCTTGTCGCCCGGCTGCAGTTTGCGCTTCACCGCCACGAACACCTTGACCATCTTCATCACGCCCGGGGGCAGATCATCGCCACGACGCACTTTCTCGACCTTGTCCTCGAAACGTGCATCCAAGGTCCGTTTCTGGATCTCGTACTGCTCGTTCAGGGCCTCGACGATTTTCGCGTCGTCTTCGTCCTCAAGCGCCAACTGCCACCACTGACCGCGGGACAGCTGATCGTCCAGCATCTCTTCGGTGATCTGGCTGTTCGATTTGACACCTTTCGGGCCTTTGACAGCGACCTTGCCCAGGATCATCTCGCGCAGACGCGCATAGATGTTCCGGTCGAGGATCGCGAGTTCGTCGTCGCGGTCACGGGCCAGGCGTTCGACTTCCTCACGCTCGATCTGCAGCGCACGTTCGTCCTTTTCCACACCATGGCGGTTGAACACGCGCACTTCGACGACCGTGCCGAAGTCACCCGGTTTCACCCGCAGCGATGTATCGCGGACGTCCGATGCCTTTTCACCAAAGATGGCGCGGAGCAGTTTCTCTTCCGGCGTCATCGGGCTTTCGCCTTTCGGTGTGATCTTGCCGACCAGGATATCGCCCGGCTCCACATCCGCGCCGATGTACACGATGCCCGCCTCGTCGAGGTTGCGCAGCGCTTCTTCACCGACGTTGGGAATGTCGCGGGTGATCTCTTCCGGCCCGAGTTTCGTGTCACGTGCGGCGACTTCGAATTCCTCGATGTGGATCGAGGTAAAGACGTCATCGCGGGAGATACGTTCGGAGATCAGGATCGAGTCTTCGTAGTTGTAGCCATTCCACGGCATGAAGGCGACAACCACGTTCTTGCCCAGAGCCAGCTCGCCCATGTCGGTGGACGGACCATCGGCAATCACCTGCCCCTTGGTCACCGTCTCACCCACTTTCACCAGCGGACGCTGGTTGATGCAGGTGTTCTGGTTCGACCGCTGGAACTTGCGCATGCGGTAGATGTCCACGCCCGCGTCGCCCAGCTCAAGGTCTTCGGTTGCCCGGATCACGATACGCGACGCATCGACCTGGTCGATGATACCCGCCCGCTTGGCCATATAGGCCGCGCCGGAATCGCGTGCCACGACTTCCTCGATGCCGGTGCCGACCAGCGGCGCCTCGGCCTGCAGAAGCGGAACCGCCTGACGTTGCATGTTCGATCCCATCAGGGCGCGGTTCGCGTCGTCGTTCTCAAGGAACGGGATCAGCGAAGCGGCGACCGAGACCAGCTGCTTGGGGCTCACGTCGATCAGGTCAACGCTTTCGGTGGGGGCCAGCGTATAGTCGCCGGACCGACGGGTGTTCACCATCTCGTTGGTAAAGCGACCGTTTTCATCCAGCGATGCGTTGGCCTGCGCCACAGTGTGGCGCATTTCCTCGGTCGCGGACATGTAGTGGACCTCATCGGTCACCTTGCTGTCCTTAACCACGCGGTAGGGCGTTTCGATGAAGCCGTATTTGTTCACGCGGGCAAAGGTCGCCAGCGAGTTGATCAGACCGATGTTCGGACCTTCCGGCGTTTCAATCGGGCACATCCGGCCATAGTGGGTCGGGTGCACGTCGCGCACCTCAAAGCCGGCACGTTCGCGGGTCAGACCGCCCGGTCCAAGCGCCGACAGGCGGCGCTTGTGCGTCACTTCGGACAGCGGGTTGGTCTGGTCCATGAACTGCGACAGCTGCGAGGAGCCGAAGAATTCACGCACCGCGGCTGCGGCCGGTTTCGCGTTGATCAGGTCCTGCGGCATCACCGTGTCGATTTCGACCGAGGACATACGTTCCTTGATCGCACGCTCCATGCGCAGCAGGCCGACGCGGTACTGGTTTTCCATCAGTTCGCCAACGGAACGCACACGACGGTTGCCCAGGTGGTCGATGTCGTCGATGTCGCCACGGCCATCGCGCAGGTCCACCAGCGCCTTGATGCAGGCAACGATGTCTTCGCGGCGCAGGGTGCGCACGGTGTCTTCGGCATCGAGGTCGAGACGCATGTTCATCTTGACCCGGCCCACGGCGGAAAGGTCATAGCGCTCGGAGTCAAAGAACAGCGTGTCGAACAGGGCAGAGGCGGCTTCCACGGTGGGCGGCTCGCCCGGACGCATGACGCGGTAGATGTCCATGAGCGCGGTGTCGCGGTTCATGTTCTTGTCCTGCGCCATGGTATTGCGCATGTAGGGGCCGACGTTGATGTTGTCGATGTCCAGAAGCGGGATCTCGGTGATGCCCGCGTCGATCAGCTCCTTCGCGGTGCCACCGATCAGCGTGCCGTCCTTGTCGTATTCCAGCGTCAACTCGTCACCGGCTTCGACATAGATCGCGCCGGTTTCCTCGTTGATGATGTCCTTGGCGACAAACTTGCCGTTGATGTGATCGAAGGGCAGCAGCAGCTCCGTGACGCTCCCGTCGTCGATCAGCTTTTTCACCGCGCGCGGGGTGACTTTCTTGCCCATCTCGAAGAGCACTTCACCAGAGGCCGCGTCAACAACGTCATAGGTTGGGCGCGTGCCACGTACCCGCTCGGGGTAGAAGGGGGCAACCCAGCCCTTGTTCTTCTGCAGGGTGTAGGTGATGGTCTTGTAATAGGCATCCATGATGCCTTCCTGGTCCAGCCCCAGAGCATAAAGCAGGGTGGTCACAGGCAGCTTGCGGCGACGGTCGATGCGCGCGAACACGATATCCTTGGCGTCGAATTCGAAATCCAGCCATGAGCCGCGATAAGGAATGATCCGGCAGGCGAACAGCAATTTGCCCGAGGAATGCGTCTTGCCCTTGTCGTGGTCAAAGAACACGCCGGGAGAACGGTGCATCTGGGAAACGATCACACGCTCCGTGCCGTTCACGATGAACGTGCCATTCGGCGTCATCAGGGGCATATCGCCCATGAACACGTCCTGTTCCTTGATGTCCTTGACCGATTTGGCGCCTGTGTCTTCGTCGATATCAAACACGATCAGACGCAGCGTCACCTTGAGCGGTGCGCTGTAGGTCATGTCGCGCTGCTGACATTCCTCAACATCGTACTTGGGCTTTTCCAGCTCGTACTTGACGTACTCCAGCACGGAAGTCTCGTTGAAGTCCTTGATCGGGAAAACCGACTGGAACACGCCCTGGATGCCATCGCCATCCGTGGGGGTCTCGGCATCGCCGGAATTCAGGAAAAGGTCATAAGACGATTTTTGAACCTCGATCAGGTTCGGCATTTCCAGCACTTCGCGGATTTTGCCATAATATTTACGCAGACGTTTCTGGCCAAGGAAGGATTGTGCCATGTGTCGTGTCACCTTTCGATTCTCTCACCAAGCGCGTCCTCACCGGGGCCGTGAGGCGCTGCTTTAAGAGCGGAGTTTTCCGGTCAATGCTGGGATGCGTCCCACCGCACCCCTTCCGACCTGTGGACCTCTCCAGAAGGATGCTTTCGCAAAAGCACCCTTCAAGACAGGTTTGGCTGGACAGGACAATCGCCCCGTCCAGCCAATATTCTTGCGGGATGTGCCGGAATTTTGAAAATTCCGGTCCGATCTTTTCGAAAAGATCGGCTCCCTCGGCGACCGCTTAGGCCAGCTCGACTTCCGCGCCAGCTGCTTCCAGCTTCGCTTTGACTTCTTCGGCTTCGGCTTTGTCGACGCCTTCTTTGATCTTGCCGCCGGCTTCGACCAGGTCCTTGGCTTCTTTCAGGCCCAGACCGGTGATGCCGCGCACTTCCTTGATCACGTTGATCTTGGATGCGCCCGCGTTCTTCAGAACGACGTCAAATTCAGTTTTCTCCTCGGCTGCTGCGCCACCGGCGTCAGCAGGACCGGCCATCATCACTGCGCCGCCAGCTGCGGGCTCGATGCCATATTCGTCCTTGAGGATTGTTTTCAGTTCTTGTGCTTCCAGCAGGGTCAGACCAACGATCTCTTCTGCCAGTTTCTTCAGATCAGCCATGTTTAGCTCTTTCCGTTAACGATATGTGTGTTCCAACGTGTTGTTTCAACCAGCACGCCGATATGACGAATTGCTTACGCAGCCTTGTCCTCGATCGTGGACAGGATGGATGCAATGTTGCTTGCAGGTGCGCCAATGGCCCCGGCGATGTTCGATGCAGGTGCGCCCAGCATGCCCGCGATGGTGGAGATAAGCTCCTCCCGCGAAGGCATCTTGGACACGGATTCCACACCGGCCACGTCGAGTGCGTTCTCGCCCATTGCACCGCCAAGGATAACGAACTTCTGGTTCTCCTTGGCGAAGTCCTGAGCAACCTTGGCCGCAGCCACGGGATCCTCAGAATA
This sequence comes from Sulfitobacter sp. PR48, assembly GCF_028807335.1. Classification (NCBI taxonomy): domain Bacteria; kingdom Pseudomonadati; phylum Pseudomonadota; class Alphaproteobacteria; order Rhodobacterales; family Roseobacteraceae; genus Sulfitobacter; species Sulfitobacter sp. PR48. The sequence continues at coordinate 106,453 of NZ_JARAMM010000011.1, forward strand.
GGTCAGAACGGTCATGCCCGTCAGAAGGTCGGCAATGCTTGCGCATGGCTTACCCTCAAGGGCGATCTTGGCGAGCCTGTTCTTGGCAACACGCACGGCCCCGCCAGCGTTACGAGCACGCGCGCGAAGGTCCTGCATTTCAGCAACTGTCAGACCGACGTAGTGGGCTACCACAACGACGCCAGAGCTTTCAAAGATCTGGCCGAGCTCGTCGACCAACTGTTCTTTTTGTGCTCTATCCACAGTTTCACTCCAGTAAGGGAGGGTTGCCCCTCCGGCTCAGTTTTGCCGGGACTGATGGCCCCGACTTTCGGGTCCTTACGGGGGCCGGACGCGTCGCTGCGGATCGCCCATCGGGCTGTCCGAAGAAAATCTGCCGTTTCCCGTCTCAGGCAGGAATTATGTTGAAAAGCCTTCAACACCCACCGTCTCGGACGAAAAGCACAAAAGCGCGACGAATCGCGCTTTGTACCTGAGGGGTGGGATAAACAGTTGACGGGGGATTTCCAACCCCCAAATGCGCAAGTTGCACACTTAGCCCGGTCAGACCGCTTGGCGCGGTCCGGCGCAGCAGGGATACAGGCCTTTTCCGAAGTATTCCGGATCAGCCCGCCATGCGCAAGTGTTCTTCGACCTCGCCGAAATACTGGTGCACGATGCCCTTCATGTCCATGTCCAGTTCCAGCAGCAAATCATGCGCTTTCATCGTGTCATGCTGTTCCGGCGTGATCTGGTGCAACCGGCTCCACAGATGCCGCAGCTTGCGTTCGCGGCCCAGTTTCACCAGCCGGTTCATCTTGGCCAACAGCAGGTCCCTCCGGCCGTTCCTGAATGCCTTGAGCCGAAAATCCGCCTTGCGCCGCCAGTCTGCGTAATTCAGGAAGTAGAAATGCAAAAGCGCGCAGCCGTCGTCCAGCGTCTTGGACCCGTCAGTGATCCGCTTGCCCTGCGCATCGACAAACCAATGCGGATGCGCGCGGGAAACCTCCAGCCCGGCGCGGGTCAGGGTCTTGCCGGTGACATGCCCGGCAAAGCCGCGGTTCCGGTTCATGTAGACCGCGAAGATGCCGAACACCTTGTCCAGCAGATCGCCGTCGATGAAACGGCGAAACAGAAGCCTGTCCGGCTGCTGCGGGAAATTGACGTATTCGACCGGACGGAAAACAACGGACCTGTCGCTTTCCGGCAGGGACGCCAATACCTCCGACAGGGGCCGGTCCCTGGACCACATCAATTCATCCCCATCAACAACCGCAACCCAGCCGTCCTTGATCTGCCGATATGCATGCAGGATCGCCGCGTTTTGCCGCTTGGTGAAATTCACCGCGTCGAGCACGCCCAATTCTTCCCAGAAAGCCTCTGTGCAACGGGTCACGACAACGCGGTCGCCAAAGCGGTCCATCGCCGCGATACCCGGATCTTCCGGATCATCAAAATATAGGAAAATACGATCCGCGCCCTGATGCAAATGCCATGCGACAAACCGTTCCAAGACTTCGCGGGGTTCGCGAAGGATGGCCACCACGGACCACTTACCAGACTGCATACTGCCTCGTTCATCGCTTTTGACGCGATTTTCAAATTACTTCGATGGAAGAAATCGGCAGGAAATATGGCAAAAATTGGGCAGAGATCGCGGATGCCCCCAAACGCGACCTTTGGGTCACATCTGAGTGCCGATCTGTCGGGAGCAGACAGATCGGAAAAGGACAGGCCTTAAAAGAAAAAGGGCGGTGACATTGCCACCGCCCCTCTCCAATCAGTTATCCGTTCAAGGCCGATCAGGCCTGACCGGTCATCGCGTCGTCAACCGCCACGGAGATCCCGGGGCCCATTGTCGAGCTCAGGTTGATCTTCTTCATGTAGGTGCCCTTGGAGCCTGTCGGCTTGGCCTTGGCCACTGCACCCACAAAGGCGCGGATGTTTTCAGCCAGCTTGGCCTCGTCAAAGCTCAGCTTGCCGACGCCGGCATGCACGACGCCGCCCTTTTCGGCCTTGAACTGAACCTGGCCACCCTTGGCTGCCTCGACGGCCTCCTTGATGTCCATGGTCACGGTTCCGACCTTGGGGTTCGGCATCAGGTTGCGGGGGCCAAGCACCTTGCCCAGACGGCCCACGATGGGCATCATGTCGGGCGTGGCGATGCAGCGATCAAACTCGATCTTGCCGGATTGCACGGTTTCCATCAGGTCTTCTGCGCCGACAATATCCGCACCGGCGGCCTGGGCTTCTTCTGCCTTGGGGCCACGGGCGAACACGGCAACGCGCATGGTCTTGCCGGTGCCGTTGGGCAGGCCGACAACGCCACGGACCATCTGGTCCGCATGACGCGGGTCAACGCCGAGGTTCAGGGCGATTTCCATGGTCTCGTCGAACTTGACCTTGGAGTTGCTCTTGATCAGTGCAACCGCTTCTTCAACAGTCACATCTTCCTTGCCGACGAATGCTTCGCGGGCGGCGGCGGTACGTTTTCCAAGCTTTGCCATCTTACTTCACCTCGATGCCCATGGAGCGGGCAGAGCCCAGGATGATCTTCATCGCCGCTTCAACGTCATTGGCGCTCAGATCGGCGGCCTTGGCTTCTGCGATCTCGCGCAGCTGCTTGGGCGTGACGGTGCCGACGGTTTCACGGCTGGGCGTTTTCGCGCCAGAGTTAATCTTGGCAGCCTTTTTCAGGTAGTAGGACGCCGGGGGCGTCTTGATGTCCATGGTAAAGGACTTGTCCTGATAATAGCTGATCACGGTCGGGCACGGCGCACCGGGCTCCATGTCCGCTGTCTTGGCGTTGAATGCCTTGCAGAATTCCATGATGTTGATGCCGCGCTGACCCAATGCAGGGCCCACGGGCGGGGACGGGTTGGCTTGCCCCGCCTTGACTTGCAACTTCATCGTACCGACGAGTTTCTTGGCCATTGGCCTTCTCCTTTCAACACCCTTGAGACGCGTCTCAAGAGTTTTTGGTTGCGTGGTCCGGTTCGGGTGCCGCGGCCCCCTTGCCTCCCACAATGATAGGGCGGATGCCCCGACACTCAGGCCTGCTTGTTGACCTGCGTGAATTCCAGTTCCACCGGTGTTTCCCGGCCAAAGATCGACACAGAGACCTTCAGGCGCTGGTTCTCGTCGTCGACCTCTTCGATCATACCGTCGAAATCCTCGAACGGGCCATCGGCTACCTTGACCTTCTCGCCCACTTCGAAATGGATCAGGGTACGCGGCGCGTCTTCGCCTTCCTGTACCCGGCCCAGAATCGCCTGCACTTCGGCATCGCGCATCGGCATCGGACGGCCCTGCGGGCCAAGAAAGCCGGTAACGCGGTTGATCGAGTTGATCAGGTGATAGCCCTTGTCGGACATTTCCATGTGCACCAGCACATAGCCGGGCATGAAGCGGCGCTCTGCCGTCACCTTCTTGCCCCGGCGAACTTCGATCACCTCTTCGGTCGGCACCAGCACCTCGTCGATCTGGTCCTCAAGGCCCTGCTCTTCGACAGAGGTGCGAATCTGCTCGGCGATCTTCTTTTCGAAGTTCGACAGGACACTGACCGAATACCACCGTTTTGCCATCTGAACTCTGGTCCCTGTCTTGCGCGGCATCTGCCGCCTTCTGAGTAACGCTCGTGCGCCGCGTGGGGCACACCTGAAAAAGCCTGAATAAAAAAGCGGCGCGCAACTCGAATCGCCGCACGCCCTTGTCAGGTCAGGCCTGCGCAATACCCTGCGCGCGCAGGTCTTTCAAGGGAGGATTGCGAATTCACGGCACAGCTCCGACAGAGCGTCGCTCAGCCGAACATCCCGAGAATGCTTTGCAGCCCGCCGCGGATCAGGATGTCCACGATCGCGAAAAACACGGCTGTGAGTGCCGCGAGGATGAACACCATCACCGTGGTCAACAGCACCTCGCGCCGGGTGGGCCATACGACCTTCGCCACCTCGGCACGCACCTGCTGAATGAACTGTAGCGGATTGGTGGTGGCCATCTGATATATCCTAACGCTTGTCTGCCCGAAGCATCTAAAGGGTGCGTCGGGCGGATTCAAGCCGTAACAGCCGGGCCCAATCGCTTTGCCATGCGGGCCTGTCAGACCTCGCTCTCGCGCATTTCGGAAAACCGGCGGTCCAGGGCGGCGTCATGACGGCTTTCCGCTTCTGCCAGATCGCCGAAGTCCGGCAGGTATAGGCCATCGACGGTCCCTTCCGGGAACCGGTCGAGAATTGCATCCCACTTCATCGCGAAACTGTCGAGCTTGCGGTGCATTTCCACCGCGCGGGTCGGATGCCTGCGGGCATACCAGCGTGCAAACCCCATGGCCCGGCGCCAGAAACCGTCATAGCCGAGGATCAGGAAGATACCGGTGAGAATGAACAGCGACAGGAAAGCAAGCCCCAGCACCAGCCAGGGCCGGAAGAAGACCATCAGGACAGCACCAGCGATCACGATATGGCGCGGTGTCGGGCGATACCCCAGCACAGCGGCCTTCATACGCGCGATTCGGCCGTCTTCGGAACGCGGCGGGCGCGCAGCTTTGGCCCTTTTGCCCCGGCCCAATTTCTTCCTGGGCTGGGCGGCAGGGGCCTGCGGCTCCGGCGGCGCGATTGCCTGCTGCTCCAGCAATTCACGCTTGCTCGGCGCTGTTGCTGCCAATGGCTCTTCGGCCATCCGCGGGGCGGCCTGCGGTTCCGGAACGGGTTGCGGGGCCTGTTCCTCTGATGCCAGCAGATCACGGATCGCGGCAAGGGCGCTCGGGTCGAGCTCTGCCACCGTAGGCGATGCCGGCCCCTGTGGAGCGATATCCGATGGTTCCTTGATGTTTTGGTTCGCTGTCGTCATCTTTGCATCTCTCAGCCAGTCCGCGCTTCGATACTGACGCAATCAGCCTGTTGATTGGCGAGAATATGTCAAAAACGAGGCAGAGGTTCTTTCAGGCGCTGCAACGACTTCAGCTTCACTGTGGCAATCGCATGAAAATTTTCCACGGGAATTGCGGGAGAGCCGTTAACAACCGACCGCCGCACAGGTCATAGATTCTGATTTGGGAGATTGGCAGGGGCTGAGGGACTCGAACCCACGACCCTCGGTTTTGGAGACCGATGCTCTACCAACTGAGCTAAACCCCTATGCCGGACTTCCGACTAGTCGCAAATGCCGCCGCGATCAAGGGGCATCGCACGCATTGCCGCGAAATTGACCGGATCGCGATGGAACTCTGCCTCGGGGGCGGGGCGTTGACCCTTTGACACGGGCAAGAGCCCCAAAATCAAGGAGACCGCAATGACACTCAAGAACCTTCACGACGTTTACCACGATCAACTGCAGGACCTTTACAGCGCCTGCAAACAATCGCTCGACGCCACCACAGAGCTTGGGCGCGCCGCCGCAGACGAGGAATTGAGCGAAGCCCTGATCGCCGGGGCCAACGGGATCAGCGAAGGCATGGATCACCTGAAGTCGATCTGCGCCAAACATGACATCGACCCCGAAGGCGAGCACTGCAAGGGCATGGCAGGTCTGGTGACCGAAGCGCGCGCCCATGCGATCAAGGCGGATTTCGCTGATGACGCGACACGAGACGTGGTCATCATCACGCAATACCAGCGCATGGTGCATTACGCGCTGGCCGGCTACGGCTCCCTTGTCGCCTTTGCCAACCGTCTGAACCTGGACGAGGAGGCCGGCATTCTGCAAAAGCTCCTGGACAACACCTATGACGGCGATCGCCATATGACGGATATTGCCACCAACGGCGGCGTCAACAAGGCCGCCGCCTAAGCGCTGACCAAATCATAACACGACGAAAGCCCCCGCATCGGGGGCTTTCGCTTGATACAGGGCAGATGTGTCGCACCCCTTGGGCCTGTCGGTTCAACCGCCGCTCGCCGCCACCAGCCCGGCGACGTCACCCCCGACAATCAGCGCCTCATGCGCCAGTATCCTGTCAATCGGCCAATCCCACCAGGCAACGCGCAACAAGGCTTCGATCTGCTGCGGCTCGAACCGCCTGCGCAGGACCCTGGCCGGGTTGCCCGCAACGACGCTGTAGGGCGGGATTTGCCCTGCGACCACCGCACCGGCACCGACAATCACGCCATCCCCCAGATGCGCCCCCGGCAGGATCCGGGCGCCCTGCCCGATCCAGACATCATTCCCGATCACCGTATCGGGCCCCGGCCCCGGCATCGAAGGCCGTCCCTCGGCAGGGCCACCGCCAAAGACGGCAAAAGGGAAGCTGGAAATACCGTCGTACCGGTGATTTGCCGACGCGGTGATGAAGGTGACGCCATCCGCAATCTGGCAGAATTTCCCGATCACCAAACGTTCCGGGCTGAAGTCGTAAAGATAGGGTGCAAGATGCGCCGCCCAATCCTCGGGCGGCTGGTGGGCGCTTGCATAGGTATAGGCGCCGACCGAAATACGCGGATGGTCCACGGCGGCGGCAAGAAAAACCGTTCCGGCATGGGTGCTCCCATCGGGCAATGGCACCGGATGCAGGACGTCGGCGGCGGGGAAAGGTCGTGAGTCGGGCATGACAGCTCCTTTGATCTGGAAAAGATTGGGTCAGATCGCGGTTGTTGTCATGTCACCCTCCATCGGTTTCACCGGCACTTTAACAAATCGCGACCCGCGACGGAACCACCTCTTTCATGCCCGCCCCCAACGACAAAGGCCGCCCCCTGTGGGAGCGGCCTTGCCTGTTCGTGTGCTCAGGAGCGCGCCTTGCGGGCGCCTGCCCGATCAGTCGGTGATCTTCGACACCACGCCCGCACCAACGGTGCGGCCGCCTTCGCGGATCGCAAAGCGCAGGCCCTGCTCCATCGCGATCGGCGCGATCAGTTCAACGCCAAAGGACACGTTGTCGCCCGGCATCACCATCTCGGTGCCTTCGTTCAGCTGAACCGTGCCGGTCACGTCGGTGGTCCGGAAGTAGAACTGCGGACGGTAGTTCGCGAAGAACGGCGTGTGACGGCCACCCTCTTCCTTGGTCAGGATATAGGCTTCGGCTTCGAACTTGGTGTGCGGGGTCACGGAACCCGGCTTGCACAGCACCTGGCCACGCTCAACGCCTTCACGCTCCACACCACGCAGCAATGCGCCGATGTTGTCGCCCGCTTCACCACGGTCCAGCAGCTTGCGGAACATTTCAACGCCTGTGCAGGTCGTCTTCTTGGTGTCGCGGATGCCGACGATCTCGATCTCGTCGCCCACGTTGATCACGCCACGTTCCACACGGCCGGTCACAACCGTACCACGGCCGGAGATCGAGAACACGTCCTCGACCGGCATCAGGAAGGGCTGGTCAACCGCACGCTCGGGGGTCGGGATCCATTCGTCAACCGCAGCCATCAGCGCGCGGATCGAATTCTCGCCGATCTCGGGATCGCGGCCTTCCATCGCCGCCAGCGCGGAGCCGGGGATGACCGGGATGTCGTCGCCGGGGTATTCGTAGGAAGACAGCAGCTCGCGGATTTCCATTTCCACCAGTTCCAGCAGTTCCGCGTCGTCCACCTGGTCGACCTTGTTCATGTAGACAACCATGGTGGGGATGCCCACCTGGCGGCCCAGCAGGATGTGCTCGCGGGTCTGGGGCATCGGGCCGTCAGCCGCGTTCACAACCAGGATCGCGCCGTCCATCTGCGCCGCACCGGTGATCATGTTCTTGACGTAGTCGGCGTGGCCGGGGCAGTCGACGTGGGCGTAGTGACGCGCATCGGTCTCGTATTCCACATGCGCGGTCGAGATGGTGATCCCGCGGGCTTTCTCTTCGGGTGCGCCGTCGATCTGGTCATACGCACGGAAGTCGCCGAAATACTTCGTGATCGCCGCTGTCAGCGTTGTCTTGCCGTGGTCAACGTGACCAATCGTGCCGATGTTAACGTGCGGCTTGTTACGTTCAAACTTTGCCTTTGCCATGGTGGTAGCACCCTTTTTGAATTGAGGGGCCGCATCGGCCCGGTCCTATCTGGCGGGCGATGTATTGGGTCTTGCCAGTAAAATCAAGCGCGACTTCGCACCGACTTGCAGCCCTGCCCTAGCCGTTGGGTTCTTCGGCGACAGGAGCGCCCGTACCGGGGCCTGCACTGAACCAGCCCTGTTCCTTGTTCTGCTTCACGAGGTAGCTTTCGATCGACTTCGCCGCATTCTGGCTGAGGTTCTTGAGCTGCTCTTCCGCAGATTTGGTATAGCCCGATCCCACGACCGGCCCCTGATCGAAGGATTCGAAAACCGTGATCTGATGCGGCTTTTCGTTCAGCTTGCGGTTCTTCGCGTCGTCCCAGACGGTGAGGTTGACGATCAGGATCGACTTTGGCGCGAACACCAGCGGAATGCCCGGCTGGGCCAGGACGTAGCCCTCGACGCTCATCCCGAAGTGATAGTCGCGGCTGCCGTTGTACCGGCCAAAGCGTTCCGCGGTGGCATCGGTCAGCGCCTTGGTCAGCTGTTCCTTGGTGACTTCGCGGCTCAGGGGGCCTTTCACGGCCTTCGGGGCCACCGCGATATTGTGCTTGAGACTGAAGTCTCCCAGCGGCACGGGCGCCTTGTTCAGGTCTGCCGCGCCATTGCAGGCGGTCAGAAATGCCACGGACATCAATACGGCAAGTACGCGGATCATCTGTTTACCTCTTCCAGCACCAAGCTTTCACAGGCGATACCCGATGGTTGCCGCCGGTGCAATCAATTGCCACGTTGGCGAATGGCGCCCTACCCCCTATCTATCAGTCAACCGGCCCAAGGAGGTTCCCCCATGTCCACCACCCTGCCCGTCCGCGTGCCGCTGGTCACAGAACCCTGGGGCATCTTCAAGAGCCTCTCGGAAGCACGGCGCAATGTGCTCAGCATCATCCCGGACATCGCCACGCGACAGCCCATGGTCTCGGGCAAGACGGGAAAGCGCTGGCACATGGTCATGGACCCCGGTGCAATCCGCGAAGTGCTGCTGGACCGGCTGGAGGATTACCCCAAGTCACTGGTCACCAAGAACCTGCTGAAACCCGCCATTGGCGAAAGCCTGTTCATTGCGGAAGGTGCCCATTGGCGCTGGCAACGGCGCGCGGCCGCGCCGGTGTTTTCCCATCGCAATGTGATGAACCTTTCGCCGATCATGACCGCTGCCGCCGAACGCACGGTGGCCCGGATCGAGGCGGCAGGACCCCGCGCCGTCAACATGCTGGACGAGATGGTCACAACCACATTCGACGTGATCGGCGATGTGACCTTTTCTGGCGGCGATACCTTTGACCGCGACAAGGTACATGGTGCGATCGACGATTACATCGCCGAAGCGGGCAAGATCAGCCTGTTCGACGTCCTGGGTTTCCCCGACTGGGTGCCGCGCCCGGGGCGCATCATGTCCGGTGCCGCGCTGAAGGAAATGAAATTCATGGCCGACAGTGCCATCGAGGCCCGCGCGAAACGGGGCCATCAGGGCGTGCCGGATCTGCTGGACCTGTTGCTGGAGGGCGTCGACCCCAAGACGAAGCGACAGATGTCCACCTCCGAGCTGCGCGACAACCTGCTGACCTTCATCGTGGCCGGGCATGAAACGACGGCGCTCACCCTGTCCTGGGCCATGTACCTGCTGGGCTTCGACCCGCAGGTGCAGGAACGCGCCCGACAGGAGGTGCAGGAGGTATTGCAGGGCCGCGCCTGCACTGGCGACGACGTGGAAAACCTGCCCTACATCCGCATGATCATCGACGAAACCCTGCGCCTTTACCCCGCTGCCGGGATCATTTCGCGCACCGCACAGAAAAGCGATACGCTTTGCGGCCGGGAGATCCGCCCGGGCGATACGGTGATGATTCCGATCTATGCCCTGGGCCGCAACGAGCTGCTGTGGGAAGACCCCGACCGTTTCGACCCCGAACGCTTTGCCGATCGCAAGGCAATCGACCGCTATGCCTATCTGCCCTTCGGGGACGGGCCGCGCATCTGCATCGGTGCCTCCTTTGCCCTGCAAGAGGCGGTGATCATTCTGGCGACCCTGCTGTCGCGGTTCGAATTCACCCCCGTCGCGGGCAGGGAACCGAAGCCGGTGATGATCCTGACCCTGCGCCCGGAGGGGGGCGTCTGGATGACGGCGAAACCAGCGAACGCACCGGCAAAGACCTGAGCGGCCCGCGTTTCAGGATCACTGCTGGCTTTCGCCCGGGCCAGGGCGCAAGATGCGCCCGGGTAACCGGGCACAGGCAACATGTCGGAAGAGACGAGACTTTTCATTTCCTATTCCCCCGATGACCGGGAAAAGGTGGAAACACTCTGCGCCTCCCTCGCGGATGAGCCCGGTCTCACGGTCTTTCATGGCACCGAAGACAGCCCGGACGCGCCGGAATCGCGCAGGCACCTGGAAGAATTGATCCGCAGCAGCGATATATTCCTCTTTGCCCTCAGCCCCCGGTCCGCAGCTTCCGAGGATTGCGCATGGCAGTTTGACCTCGCCGACAGCCTGAACAAGCGCATCATCCCCGTTGTGGTGGATCACGTTGATGGCACGGTGCCGACAGCGCTGGCGCGGTTGAACTACATCCATGCAACCGACCACGATGATCTTGCCACAGCGGTGGACAACATCAGATCGGCCATGGCCACCGATATCGGCTGGATCAGGGAACATACACGCCTTGCCACCCTGGCCCATCGCTGGACTGCGGCGGCGCGGCCCGGCACGCAGGCCCTGCACGGGCCGGCACTGCACGCCGCCGAGGATTGGCTGGCAGAGCAACTAGAGGACGCGCCGCAACCGACGGCCGAACAGCGTCGCTTTATCCTGGAGAGCCGCAGGGCCACGGCCCGGCGCCAACGCAGAACAGCCCTTGGCGCGGTCGCGGCCCTGATTGTTGTCGGCATCCTGGGCATTGTGGGCTGGACCCAGCGCAATGCGGCGCGCGACGGCGAACGCATGGCCGAAGCCGCCCTGCGCAGCGCCACTGAGGCCTCTGGCACCTTGCTATCGGAGCTGGCGCAGGAATTCTCCTCTGCCACCTTCCCCGCAGACACCAGGCGCAGGATTCTGGTGCAGGCCCAGGATCTGCACGGCACCCTGATGCAGAACTTTCCCCGGGACCGCGCCTTGCGGGCAACTGCGGCCATGACGCAGACCCGTGTCGGCGACACGCTCTTCCACTCCGGCGACCTCAAATCTTCGCGCAAAGCCTATCAGGGGGCGCGGGACAAACAGATGGCACTTCTTGCGGAAACACCCGATCACACGGGTCGCCAGCATGCCCTCGCGGTCACGACAGAGCGGTTAGGTGACCTTGCAATGGCCGAAGGAAACCCTGCGGAAGCGCGGGAGCACTACGAAACGGCACTTGATCTGTCCCTGACGCTGGACGATGTGGACCCCTCGCTGGGCCATCATGGGGCGGGTACTGCGGCGATCCTGGACAAGCTGGGCCAACGCGCATTGAACGAGAATGACCTGAGTGCGGCGGAGGTCCTGTTCACGCAAGCCCACGACCTGCGCGCCGCATTGCTCAGCCGGGAGCCCGCGAATCCGGACTGGCAGAGCGCATATGCCGACAGCCTGAAATCGCTGGCCAGCCTTGCTCAGGCACGCGACACGCCCGCTGCGGCCCGGGACCTGCTGGAACAGGCGCTCGAAATACGCGAAACCCTGGTTGGGCTGGCCCCTGAGAATGCCGCGTTCAAACATGAAACCGCAGTCCTGCTGGAGGCTCTGGCCGCTATTGCACGGGCTGAGGGCGATGCCGATCAAAGCCGGACCTATCTCGAACAGCGCCTCGACCTGGCGCGGGCCCTGGCGCAAGGCGACCCTCTGAATGAGGGCTGGCAGCACGATCTGGCGGTCAGCCTGTTCGATGCGGGCACGGCGGACCAGAAGGCCGGAGAATACGCGGCGGCAAAAGCCTATTTTGAGCAGGGGCGTCGCACCATCCAGCGTCTCGTTCTGATCTCGCCCATCGACCTGCAGTGGCAATATGAACTGGGCAAGGTCGAAATGCGCCTGGCACAGCTTGCCGAACTCATGGACGATCCCGAGGCCGCAAAAACGCAGTTTGAGGCGGCGGGCGAAATCTTTGCCACGCTGGCGTCAGCACAGCCCGACAATCCGGCATATGCCAGCGACCTTGGCATGGTGTTCTTCAGCCTGGGAACCCATGCCAATCAGACGGATGATCCGGACAGCGCCCGGCAAAATCACGCAAAGGCGCTGGACTGGCGCAGGCGCGCGGCAGAACTGCTGCCCGGCGATCCCGGCACCCGGCGCGCCGTCACGGGCAGCCTGTATGAAATTGCCGCCCTTCAGGAAGAAAGCAAAGACTATGACGCCGCCCTGGAAGGCTATCGCGAGATGTTGGATCATGCGCGCAGCCTTGTGGCGGCCTTTCCGCAAGACAGCGATCTGGCCGATGACCTGCGCGTGGCCGGTGATCTCTTTGCCAGACAGGCGGCGATTGTCTCTTTCGGGGATGTGCTGTTTTCACGATTGGACAAGGCTGAAACCCTGGCACGGGAGGCGCTTGAGGCAGCACCCGACAACCGCCGCGTTGCCGCCCATCTGGCCTATGCGCTGATGTTTCAGGAAGAGACGGACGCTGCGAAAGAAATCTTTCTTGCCGGGCGGGGCGAAGAGATCGACGGCGATCCATGGGAAGAAGTCGTCCAGCAGGATTTTGACACGTTTCGCAAGATCGGGCTGACCCATCCGCTGATGAAAGAGGTAGAGGCGGCGTTCTAGGTCGCGTTGACCAGGCCTCAGTCGCAGATTGTGCGCAGGGCGGCCCAATCCTCGCCGCTCAGCGCCGGGTCATACGCGGCTCCCGCCTCGACCGCCGCCCGCGCCGCTTTGATGCGGGCACCCAGGGCTGGATGGCTCAGGAAATGCGCCGCCACGCCGTCGCGGTCCCCATACTTGCGGCGAAAGCTCTCGAACATGTCACCCAATGCGCCGGGGCTGACACCGGCGCGCGCCAGCACGTCATGGGCAAAACTGTCCGCACCCGCCTCGGCCTCCTGCGAATATTGCGCGGCGATCAGCCGCTCCGTCAGGAACAATACCGCCGCACCGCCGGCGAAATCGCCAAACAGCAATCCCAGCACACCGATGGACCCGGCAGACCGCAAGGCATGGCGGGTGGGGTCACGGCTGACCACATGGCCAATCTCATGGGCCAGCACCGCCGCGACCTCATCGGGGCTTTCAGCCGCCTCGATCAGCCCGCGAAACAGCACGACAAAGCCGCCCGGCAGCGCAAAGGCATTGACCATCGGGTGATCCAGTACCGCGACATTGATCTGCGGCACGTCATTTGTCGGCGCGTCCAGGCGGGCCACCAGCCGCTCCAGCGCGGCCACGCCTTCGGAGGCCTCGCACAGCGGCACCGGGTTCAGGCCGGTATCATCCAGCGCCTCACGGATATGGCCGAATGTCGCCTCGCCCAGCGCCCGTTCCCCCGCGGGCGGAATATAGGCCGCCATGTTGTCGGCCAGCAGCGGAACCAGAACACCAATCTGCAGGGCCACAGCCGCAACCGCCGCCAGCGCCCAGGCGGCCAGCCGGCCGCGGCCCTTTGGCGGCGTGCGGCGCAACCGGTTCGGCAGATGTGTCAGCAGGCTGGTGTCGGTCACGAAAAGCCGCGCGAGCGGGTCACCCTTCAGCCATAGCACTGCGCCACCTTTTCCAGCCGTATCCGGCAATTGCCGTACATCCTCGACGGGCCAACGCAGAATGCGCCCGTCATCCAGCCCGATCTGGAGGATGCCCGAAGCGATATGCAGGCTGACCTCCTCGGCCACCGGCCTGTCACCTTCGAAAAAGGCCGCCCCCATGGCGTCAAATCCGATGCTCATATCGCGGCCCCCAGATCCAGCGCTTCGGCAAAGCCTTCGGCCTCGGCAAAGGCGTCGCGGTCGCGCTGGCTGATCGCCTGCAGACCTGCCGTGACCGGCAGGGTTGTCGTCCGCGCCATATGACGCATGATCGGAAAGGTGACGAACGTATTGTGCAACACCCCCCAGAGCAGGAAGACCGACAGGTAGATCACCCCGAGGATACCAAACGACAACCAGCGCGGCAGGTTGCCTAACCCGCCAAGCCCGGCAGCATTGGCCCCTTCCAGCCAGGCAGTCGGGCCATACATGGCAATGCTCAGCACCACCAACAAGGCGATGCCCAGCACCAGCACCAGGTAGGAGATGAAGGTGCCCAGCGTATAGATCATCGCGATGCGCGGTCCCTGCAGGCGCGAGGCAAAGGTCACGCCATAGGCGGCCTTGTGATTGGCCATGATACGCTTGGCCACCCATCGGTAATGTATCGCACCGTAGACCAGCCCCGCCATGAGGACCGGAACCGCCCACAGCCGCTCCGGACTTTCCCAGCCAAGCGGCCAGCGGCCAAGTTGCAGCGCTGTCACAAACCGCGACGGCAGGGAGCCCGGATTGGACAGCAGATCAGGGGTGATCGGGTCAATCACCAATATCCACAGGGCCAGTGCCGTACCCGCGACCACCACCGCGATAAAGGGCACCGCCGCACGGTAGAGCATTTGCCAGCGTCCCTGCTGAACCAGCCGGGCGGATCCAAAGAACGTCCGGTCGGTGCGGTATTTCTCCAGCGCGAATGTCATCCGGGGCCAGAGAATGCCCAGCGTCAGGATCGTGACCGCCCAATGCACCAGCGCCCGCCCGGCATAGCCCCAAGCCCCTTTTTCAAGGCCAAAGCGCACGCCGCGCCAGCGGGTCCGGGCCAGCACATAGCGCCGGGCGCGGTAACGGGCGTAGAACCAGATCGGGATGACCCCTGCGAAACTGGCAAGATATCCCAGCCAGGAAGAATTGAAGACCGAAAAGCTGACGAACATCAGCAGCAGGTTCACGATGCCGATGTAAAATGTCAGCACCACAACCGCGATGAAGAATCCCAGCAGCTTTTCCAGCGGATCGCCCACGTATTCCAACGGATGCCCGCCGGGCCGGATCGCGGACCAGTACCAGCGCCGCAGCCGCGTTTTCATCCAGAAGCGATAGAACCCCAGGGTGAGGATGGTGAAGAAACCGGTCTTGAGCGCCAGCCAGAACAGCGGCCAGCGGCGGCCGGTGAATTCAACCTGCATGCCATCCGGCTGCAGCTGCGCGGGTGCTGCCTGCGGTGGGGCGGCCCAGGGGCTGTCTGGCACGGCGGTATCGCTCATGCCAGGCAACCCGGATCAGGTGAACTTGTTGTCACGGGGGAAGCCGCGCGGTGCCATACGACCGGCGGAGGCCCGTTTGCCGGTCCACTCGGTCAATTCGATCTCTGTCCGGGTGCGGCCAGCGGGGTCAAGCCAGGTCAGGCCCGTGGCACCGTCAAAGGTGGTGGCGTCGGACATGCCGCCGTCCTTGTACTTCTGCAGCCGCACGCCCTTGCCCCGACCCATCTCGGGCAGTTCGTCCAGACCGAACACAAGCACCTTGCGGTTCTCGCCCACCACCGCGACACGGTCGCCCGTGACGGGCCTGCACACCAGCGCTTTCACATCGCCCCGCACGTTCAACACCTGCTTGCCGCTCCGCGTCTGCGCCACGACATCCGCTTCCGGCACGACAAACCCGTCGCCTGCGGTCGAGGCGACCAGCAGTTTGCGGTCGGGCTGGTGAATGAACAGATCGACGATGCGCACCTCGTTGGGCAGGTCCACCATCAGACGCAGGGGTTCGCCCATGCCGCGTCCGCCGGGCAGATTGGCCGCAGAGATCGTGTAGAACCGCCCGTTGGAGCCAAAGACCAGCAGCCGGTCGGTGGTTTCGGCGTGGAATATGAACCGGGGGCCGTCGCCGTCCTTGAATTTCAATTCGCGGGTCAGGTCGATATGGCCGGTCATCGCCCTGATCCAGCCCATTTCCGAACAGACAACGGTGATCGGCTCGCGGTCAATCATGGCCTCGATCGGCACGTCCTCCACCACGCCTGCCTCGGCAAAAGTGGTGCGCCGCTGTCCGCAATCGACGCCGTCAATGATCCAGTCCTTGCCAAATTGCTTCTTGGTGGCACGCAGCTGTTCGGTGATGCTGTCCCACTGCAGGTCTTCGCTTTCCAGCAGATCCTCCAGCCCGGCGCGTTCTTCCATCAGTTCGGATTGCTCGCGCAGCAGCTCCAGCTCTTCCAGCCGCCGCAAGGAGCGCAGGCGCATGTTCAGGATCGCATCGACCTGCACTTCGGACAATTCGCCCTCGCCCGGGGCGGGGCTAACATAGTCCTTTTCGTCCATCGCGCGGACGTGGTCCTTGCCCCAGTCCTCACGCATGAGCGCGGCCTTGGGGTCTTCGTCATAGCGGATGATGTCGATCACGCGATCCAGGTTGAGGAAGGCAACGATGAACCCTTCCAGGACCTCAAGCCGATGGTCGATCTTTTCCATCCGGTGCGCGGACCGGCGCTGCAGCACTTCCCGGCGGTGATCAAGGAAGGCTCGCAGCACTTCCTTCATGCTGCAGACCTTTGGCGTCACGCCATCAATCAGCACGTTCATGTTCAGCGAAAACCGCACTTCCAGATCGGAATTGCGGAACAGCATCCCCATCAGCACATCCGGATCCACGGAGCGCGAGCGCGGCTCGATGATCAGACGCACGTCGTCGGCGGATTCGTCGCGGACATCACCCAGAATCGGGATCTTCTTGGCCTGGATCAGCTCGGCGATCTTTTCGATCAGCTTGGATTTCTGGACCTGATAGGGAATTTCCGTGACCACGATCTGCCATTGACCCCGGCCCAGGTCTTCCACTTCCCAGCGGCAGCGCAGGCGAAAGCCGCCCTTGCCGGTGCGATAGGCCTGCGCAATATTCTCGGCCGGTTCCACGATGACGCCCCCGGTCGGGAAATCCGGGCCGGGCACAAAGTTGAGCAGGGTATCATCCCGGCAATCGGGCACCTTGATCATGTGAATGCAGGCATCGCAAAGCTCAGCGATGTTATGCGGCGGAATATTCGTGGCCATGCCCACAGCGATCCCGCTGGACCCGTTGGCGAGCAGGTTCGGAAACTGCGCGGGCAGTACCGCCGGTTCGGTCAGCGTGCCGTCGTAATTCTCGCGAAAATCGACAGCATTCTCGTTCAACCCCTCCAGCATCGCCTCGGCAACGGCGGTCATCCGCGCCTCGGTATAACGGCTGGCGGCGGGGTTATCGCCGTCGATGTTGCCAAAGTTGCCCTGCCCGTCGACCAGCGGGTAGCGCACGTTGAAATCCTGCGCCAGACGCGCCATCGCGTCATAGATCGCTGCATCGCCGTGCGGGTGATAGTTGCCCATCACGTCGCCCGAGATCTTGGCCGACTTGCGGAAGCCGCCGGTCGAGGACAGCCGCAACTCGCGCATCGCAAAAAGGATACGGCGGTGAACCGGCTTCAGCCCGTCCCGCGCGTCGGGCAGCGCGCGGTGCATGATCGTGCTGAGCGCATAGGTCAGATACCTGTCGCCAAGTGCGCGGCGCAGCGGTTCGGACACATTGTTCGGGTCCGCCTGAGGGGGGTCGGTTACATCTGACATGGAGGGCTTTCTATCCAAGGGGCGCTTGGGCGGCAAGCGCTGGAATGGCCGCATTTTACCGCATTGCGGCAGTTGCGCCACGGGGGACCGAATTTTGCTTTTTCCCCGGTCCCTCCGGAATATTTTTCAACTAGGGAACCTAAACGCGTGACTTATGTGTTAGTGTTGTAACTCGTGTACATTGGGGAGTGTCATGAAGCGATTTATTTTATTGAGTTTCGGTTTTTTGGGTTGGGCTTTCTACGAAATGAGCGGCGGAGCGGACTTTGAACCGCGCAGCGTTCAGATCGCACGCATGAACCCGGCGCCGCAGGTGCAGGAGCAGACGGTCGTCACCAGTACTGCCAAACAGCCCGGCACCGAAACCGCTTTCGTTGACACCGATCCGCCCCTGAACGCCCCTGATGACAACAGCGTGACCCGGGTTTCACTGAATTTGACCGCCATCAGCGACATTCTGGAAAACAGCGGTTCTGTCGACCCCGAAGTGACCGATGCCGCCGTAACTGCGGATGACAGCGGTGTGCCGCAGAACGTCGGCAGCCTGACATCCAGTGCCGATACACCCGCGATCATCCCCAGCCTGATCAATCCCAACGATGGTTTGAGCACCGCATCCTATTCGAGCACCGAAGGCGACATTCGCATTGTCTCGGGCAACCGTGTGAACGTGCGGGGCGGGCCCGGCACCAATTTCGGCGTTGTGACAAAACTTGCCGAAGGTGACGCCGTGCGCGTCGTTCTGGACAATGGCGATGGCTGGGTGAAGATGCAGCCGCTTGATGGCGGCCCCGAAGGCTGGATGGCGGATTTCCTTTTGACCGGGGGCTGACCCCGGCTTGCCAAAGCATCCGACCCGCGCGAAGAAAGGCCTCCACCACGGGGGCCTTTTCATGTCGGCACGTTCCATCCTGATTACCGGCTGTTCCAGCGGCATCGGCGAAGCCTGCGCCCATGGCATGCGGGCGCGCGGCTGGCGGGTCTTTGCCAGTTGCCGCAAACAGGCAGATTGCGACCGCCTGATTGCCGCCGGATTCGAGGCCCCGCGCCTTGACTACGCGGATGAGGACAGCATCCGCGCAGCACTGGACGAGGTACTTGCCGCAACCGGCGGCACGCTGGACGCGCTTTTCAACAACGGTGCATTCGCCCTGCCCGGCGCGGTGGAGGACCTGCCGACCGAGGGGTTGCGCAGCATCTTCGAAACCAATTTCTTTGGCTGGCACAGCCTGACACGCGCGGTCATCCCGGTGATGCGGACACAGGGTCGCGGAAGGATCGTGCAATGTTCTTCCGTGCTGGGCATGGTCACAATTCCCTGGCGCGGCGCCTATAGTGCGACGAAATTCGCACTGGAAGGGCTGACCGATTCCCTGCGCCTTGAAATGCACGGCACCGGCCTGCACATCTGCCTGATCGAGCCTGGGCCCGTGACCTCGAAGATCCGGGTCAATTCGATCCCGCATTTCGAACGCTGGATTGATTGGGAGGCCTCCCCCCGCGCGGCACAATACCGTGGCAGCCTGCTGAAACGGCTCTACGAATCGTCCGGACCGGATCGTTTCGAACTGGGGCCGGAAGCGGTTCTGAAGCGCCTGACCCATGCCTGTGAAGCCACCCGCCCCCGGGCGCGATACTATGTCACGACCCCGACCTATCTGGCGGGGATGCTGCGCCGCCTGCTGCCCACCGCCCTGCTGGACCGGGTGATGGGGGCAGGATAAAGGTTGCGTTCAAGGCCATCGCCGCTACATCCCGACCCAGGGAAAGGGAATGATCATGTTTGAAGACCCTCTGTTCATCGTTGTGCTTCTGTCTGTTGTGGCTGTTGCAGTTGTCCTGTTGATCGGCCTTGGCGGCTTTGCCGGTGGCGGCGAATTCAACAAGCGCAATGCGAACAAGCTGATGCGCTTGCGGATTCTCGCGCAGTTCATCGCGGTCCTGCTGATCCTGGGCTTCGTCTGGCTACGCGGAGGAGCGGACTGATGGTTGTCCTCAACAAGATCTATACCCGCACCGGCGATGCCGGAACAACCGCACTGGGCAATGGCGACCGTGTTGCCAAGCACAGCGACCGGGTGGAAGCCTATGGCACCTGCGACGAGCTGAACTGCTTTGTCGGCGTGGCGCGGCTTGAGGCGAAAGGCCAGACCGACAAGGCGCTCAGCCGCATTCAGAACGATCTCTTTGACCTGGGTGCCGACCTGTGCAGGCCGGACATGGCATCGGACGACAAGGCCGAATACCCGCCCCTGCGGATGACCGCGGCCCAGGTCGACCGGCTGGAGCAGGAAATCGACGTGATGAATGCCGAGCTGGAACCGCTGCGCAGCTTTGTCCTGCCCGGTGGCAGCAAGCTGGCGGCTCATCTGCACGTTTGCCGCACGGTTGCCCGCCGGGCGGAGCGTCTGACCGTTCTGCTGGCAGAGCAGGGCGACGTGAACAGCGCGGCGGTAAAGTACCTCAACCGGCTCAGCGACTGGTTCTTTGTCGCCGCACGGATGGCGAACAACGGTGGCAAGGATGACGTGCTGTGGGTGCCGGGCGCCAACCGGGACTAGGACCCGAGCGACCCATTGCCAGCGCTAACAGGTCAGAACGCGGCGTCTTCACTGCGGAAAATGCCGATTTTTCCCTGTTTCGCCCCTTGAGGTTTCGCTAAACCAGCACGAGACAATTCCATCGCCCGCCCTATGTGGGTGTGCAGCAACCAAGGAGAAGAACGCACATGAAGGTATTGGTGCCTGTCAAACGCGTGATTGACTATAACGTGAAAGTCCGCGTGAAATCGGATGGCAGCGGTGTTGATCTTGCCAACGTGAAGATGTCGATGAACCCGTTTGACGAGATTTCGGTCGAACAGGCGATCCGCCTGAAAGAAGCGGGTGATGCGGAAGAGATCGTCGTTGTTTCCATCGGTGTGAAGCAGGCGCAGGAAACCCTGCGCACGGCGCTGGCGATGGGTGCGGACCGGGCGATCCTGGTGGTTGCGACCGACGACGTGCATCAGGACATCGAACCGCTGACCGTTGCCAAGATCCTCAAGGCGATCGTGGACGAAGAGCAGCCGGGCCTGGTGCTTTGCGGCAAGCAGGCGATCGACAACGACATGAACGCCACCGGCCAGATGCTTTCGGCGCTGCTGGGCTGGTCGCAGGCCAGCTTTGCCTCCGAAGTCTCGATTGACGGCGACCATGCGGTTGTGACGCGCGAAGTGGACGGCGGGCTGCAGACCATCAAGGTGACCATGCCCACCGTGGTGACGGTTGACCTGCGTCTGAACGAGCCGCGCTATGCCTCGCTGCCCAACATCATGAAGGCCAAGAAAAAGCCGCTGGATGAGAAGACGCCTGCCGACTACGGGGTCGAAGTCGCCAACCGGCTTGAAATTCTGAAGACAGAAGAGCCCGAGGCCCGCGCAGCGGGGGAAATCGTGCCCGATGTGGACACGCTGGTGGCGAAGCTCAAAGAAAAGGGAGTTGTGTAATGGCTGTTCTGCTTCTTGCCGAGGTCAACAATGGCGAACTGGCAATGGACGCCACCGCCAAGACTGTGACCGCCGCCAAATCTCTTGGTGACGTGACCATTCTCTGCGCGGGCGGATCTGCTGCTGCCGCAGGCGAGTCCGCCGCGAAAATCGACGGCGTGTCCAAGGTGCTGGTCGCCGAGGATGCAACGCTGGGTCACCGTCTTGCGGAATCCACGGCGGCGCTGATCGTGTCGCTGGCCGGTGATTACGAGCACATCGTCGCCCCCGCCACCACCGACGCAAAGAACGTGATGCCCCGCGTTGCGGCGCTGCTGGACGTGATGATCATCTCGGACGCTTCCGGCGTTGTGGATGGCGACACGTTCGAACGCCCGATCTATGCAGGCAACGCGGTCCAGACCGTGAAGTCGAAAGACGCCAAGAAGGTCATCACCTTCCGCACATCGACCTTCGATGCGGCCGGGACCGGCGGCTCTGCCCCGGTCGAGACGGTGGGCGCAGCGGCTGATCCCGGCCTTTCGTCCTGGGTCGAAGACAAGGTTGCCGCCAGCGACCGCCCCGAGCTGACCTCGGCCGGGATCGTTGTGTCGGGTGGCCGTGGTGTCGGCTCGGAAGAAGACTTCAAGCTGATCGAGCAACTGGCCGACAAACTGGGCGCCGCCGTTGGCGCGTCCCGTGCGGCGGTCGATTCGGGCTATGCCCCGAACGACTGGCAGGTTGGCCAGACCGGCAAGGTGGTCGCGCCCGAGCTGTATGTGGCGGTCGGCATCTCCGGTGCGATCCAGCACCTTGCGGGGATGAAGGATTCGAAGATCATCGTTGCGATCAACAAGGACGAAGAAGCCCCGATCTTCCAGGTCGCCGATTACGGCCTGGTTGCCGACCTCTTCGAGGCTGTGCCGGAACTGTTGGGAAAACTGTGATCTGACCGGCCAGCCAGGCTGGCCATTTCGGAACGCTCAAAGGCCCGCCACTGGCGGGCCTTTCTGTGTCAAAGAGAACCCATTTTCCCGATCAATCTGGCGGCACATTCCTCATGTGCCTGTGGCCCGAGCATCTGCGCCGCCGCCATCTCCTCCAACGGGCTGAAGATCATCCCTTCTGTCCCCTTCTGTACCGCAGCGGCAGAGGCGACCACTTCGACCAGATCGGTCGCATCCGCTGCGACCTGCTCCAGCATCATGCGGGTGACGAACAAGGGACCGGCACCGCAGCGCTCCATGCCCTCGCCGTCATCCTCTGCCGGGGCATGGTCGGAAAACCAGAGCAGAACGCACTTCCTTCCGGCATGGCCCAACAGCAGTTTCATCCGCGCAATCCAGGCGCGCTGCAACTCCCTGCGGACCGCCGCGAACCGTTCCGGCGACACCTGATGAAGGTGCCCCAGCATGTGCCTGGTAAAATGAAAATCCGCAAAATCCACCTCTGGATAGATGGTTTGCAACAGGGGTGACGGCGCCACAAACCGGTCGTTCCGGCGCGGATGGACCGTGTAGAACCGGTTTGACATGTTCTGTGCGCCCATGACCTGCACCACAACCGCATCGGCCCGCGCTGCCGCATCAATGACAAAGGGATCAAGCGTGAAAGCATCAATGCCCGCATTGGGCAGACCGAAATTCACGCAGGGCTTGCGCAGCCCCTCCTCGACCAATGCGGGAAAGGGCCTTTCGATGAACCTGCCATATGTCTTTGTCCCGCCCAGAAAGGCAATATAGGGCTCTTGCAGATTGCGTTGCGGCCCCCGGAACACAAGCTTGGAATTGGCATACCGACACGGCTGATAATCAAGGGCCCCCGGCCCCAGCACATCATAGGTCATAAACCCACCTCATTTAACTCACCCATCCGCACCCTGCACCACCTCCGCTTGCGATTTTGTAAATGGAAGAATTTGCCGAGCCTTTTAGACACCTGCAGCCCTTGCGGCTCGGGCCCCGCGCGCACTAATGTGTGCCGAACTCAGACAAAGGACGGGCCATGGACATCCAGACAATCGGTATCGTGGGCGCAGGTCAGATGGGCAACGGTATTGCCCATGTGATGGCGCTGGCCGGCTATGACGTCAAACTCACGGATGTCTCCGAAGACGCCCTGCGCGCAGCGGTCGAGATCATCGACGGAAACCTTGAACGGCAGGTCAACCGCGAGAAGATCACAGCCGAGGACAAGGCGGCGGCGATGGCGCGCATTCAAACCACCACCACCCTGACCGACCTGGGCAAGAGCGACCTGATCATCGAGGCCGCAACAGAACGCGAGACGGTGAAACAGGCGATTTTCGAGGACCTGATCCCGCATCTGAAGCCAGAGACGATCCTGACCTCGAACACCTCTTCGATCTCGATCACCCGGCTGGCCAGCCGGACCGACCGCCCGGAGAAATTCATGGGGTTTCACTTCATGAACCCTGTGCCGGTGATGCAACTGGTCGAATTGATCCGTGGGATCGCCACCGACGAGGAAACCTTCAAGGCCTGCGCCGATGTGGTGGACAAGCTGGGCAAGACCGCCGCCAGCGCCGAAGATTTCCCCGCCTTCATCGTCAACCGCATCCTGATGCCGATGATCAACGAAGCCGTCTACACGCTTTACGAAGGTGTGGGGTCTGTCAAATCCATCGACAGTTCGATGAAACTGGGGGCCAACCATCCGATGGGGCCGCTGGAACTGGCCGATTTCATCGGTCTGGACACCTGCCTTGCGATCATGAACGTGCTGCATGACGGGCTGGCGGATACCAAATACCGGCCCTGCCCCCTGCTGACCAAATATGTCGAAGCGGGCTGGCTGGGCCGCAAGACCCAGCGGGGTTTCTACGATTATCGCGGCGACACGCCTGTGCCGACCCGTTAGGTCGGCCGCAGGACCGGCCTGATCAGTCTTTCAGCGCCAGCGTATGCGCCCGCAGCCAGGCCATGAACCCGCGCGGATCGTCGGCGTATCTGTCGATTTCAGCCTGATCAATCGGGTGGCCGACAATAGGGCCCTGCGGCTTGTTGCAGGAATGGACGATCTCGTGCAGCAAGAGGCCCTGACGCAACATCGGACTGATCTGGTTGGCAATCTGATAGGCGCGGCTGTTCTGGCCGGGAAACTTCATCGGGACGACAGCAGCACCCGAGCGGCGGATCATCTTGGCCGTAAAGACGTTCCATTCGGCCTCGACCGCCGGGCCCCACCAGGTCTCGGAGGAGGCAACGACGCCAGAGGGAAACAGCGCCACAACGCCGCCATCCTTGAGATGGGCCATCGCCTTGGCCCGCATTTCGACCCCTTTGCGCTGCGCGTCAGCGTCATGCGGGAAGGGCACCGGTATCATGAAACTGCCGGCCACCTCGTCAATCGAGGTCAGCAGCGACCGTGTCAGGATGCGGTAGTCGGAGCGGACCCGCCCGATCAGATCGGCAAAGATCATGCCATCGACCATGCCATGGGGGTGGTTCGCCACCACGACAACAGGACCTTTCGCCGGGATGCGCTCCAATTGTTCCTGCGGTGTCGTCAGGTCGATCCCCATCGTATCAAGGGCCGCGCGCCAAAACGCCTGTCCCGAGGGGGCGCCACGTTTTTCGAACTGGCGGATCATGCGCAGGATGGTGAGTTTCCCGGTAAACATCTCCATCACACTGATAAAGCGGGCCTTCCAGGGATCGTCAAAAGTTGACGCATAGGAAAGACTGCGCCGATCATACTTGTTGAACGAAACGGTTTCAGCACGGGTGCTGTTCGCACTCGTGTTCCGGTTTATCAATGATTGTGACTCATCCACCAAGCAACATCACCTTTGTCATACGCGCATCAGCGGTGTCAGTAGCCTTCCCCGAACTTATCCGCAACCAATGCGGTCAGCGCCTCGGCCAATGCATCTGCATCGGGGCCGGAGGTCTGGATGTCAATAGTGGTACCACGGGAAGCGGCCAACATCAAAAGACCCATGATGCTGTCACCGGAAGCGGACATGCCGTCCTTGCTGACTTCGGCTCGGGCGTCGAAGGCTTCTACAACTTCCACCAGCTTGGCGGATGCACGTGCGTGAAGCCCCTTTACGTTAATAATCTTGAGGGAAATATCTGTCATTTCAGGACTTGGACTTTCTACTGCGCGCTCACGTTCTGGCTGTCGATGTACTTCTTACCAGCTTCAAGCGCCGCGCGCACGGCATCCGGTACATCCATCTGGCGGGATTTGGCCAGCTTGATCAGCATCGGCAGGTTCGCGCCATAGATGATCCGCCGGTTGGCCTGCTTGCAGGCCAGCAACGACAGGTTGGAGGGCGAACCGCCGAACAGATCGGTCACGACAACCACACCGGTCCCCTGGTCGACCTCATCGGCCGCTTCACAAATTTCTTCCTGTTTGGCATCGCGGTCATGATCGGCGTGAATGGCAATGGCACGCACGCCGTTTTGCGATCCCACGACATGTTCGATCGCCGACAGGTATTCCTGTGCCAATCCTCCATGCGCTACAATCACAATGCCGATCAAGATGGTGCCTCTGCTATTCGTTGGCGATCCAGTTCGCGATGCCTTATTGACACCGGCCACCCTGCCTCTGCAAGACGCAAAGCATGGTCTTCGGCCATGGTCACAGAACGGTGTTGCCCGCCGGTACAGCCAAAGGCGATGGCAATATGGGATTTCCCCTCTTCGCGGTAGGCGGGCAGCAGATAAATACTCAGCTCCAGCACCTTCTGCGCAAAGGTATCGAACCGGGCGTCCTGCTTGACGTAATCGGCAACAGCGGCGTTTGTCCCGTTCAGCGCCTTGAGCTGCTTTTCATAATGGGGATTACGCAGGAAACGGCAGTCATAGACAATATCGACCCCGCGCGGCACGCCGCGCTTGTAGGAGAATGACTGCACCGAAACCGCAAGGTGATGCTGACCACCGGGGACGAACCACTTTTCAATATCCTCGCGCAGGCGGTGCACGCTGTAGGATGTCGTGTCGATCAGCACATCCGCGCGGTTGCGGATCGGCGCCAGCAGGTCACGCTCGCGGCGGATGCCCTCTTCCGGCTGGTCCACGGGGGCCAGGGGGTGGCGGCGGCGGGTTTCCGAAAACCGCTGCAAGAGCACTTCGGTCGAACAATCGAGATAGAGCAGTTCCGACGTCAGATCCGGGGCTGCGGCCAGTTGGCGCAGCAGATCCATCATCGCATCCAGCGAAAAATCCCGGTTGCGCGGATCAATGCCCAGTGCCATGGGGCTTGACCGCGCAGGCGCGGCCAGCAAGGCCGGCATCAGGCGCAGGGGCAGATTGTCTATTGCCTCATAACCCGCATCTTCCAGCACGTTGAGTGCAGTCGACCGCCCCGCACCAGCTTGTCCCGTGACCAGCACGATATGCGGATGCGTGGCGCGGCGGTCGGCAGACCCGGCTGAATCACTATCGTTCATTGCTCAGAACTTATGCTGCACCGCAGATAAAGCAAGATGGCAGCGGCGAAATGCGGGCCGTCGACCCGGTGCAGGCAGGGAATATCCAACCCCAGCACCTGGTGGGTCCGGGCCGGCGGCAACCGGTCCTGCTCTGCCCGGGACAAATCGACAACCAGCGCCAGCGGCGTCGGCCCGGCACCTGGCACCCGCAGGATGCCCAGGCCGCGGGCTTCGATCATCCCGGCAATGCTTTCGGGCACATCCGCGATCACGCCATCACCGCGCCGGGAAACCCGCGTTCTGTCATCGGCGACCAATGTCGCACCAAGCGCAATCAATTGCAGCGCCAGGGCGGATTTTCCGGCCCCCGAAGGCCCGATGATCAACACCCCGCGATCCGCGATGCGGACCGTGCTGGCATGCAGGATGTCGGTTTCTCCGCTCAGGTCGGCAACCCGACGACAAAGCGCGCGCCCAGCGGGTCAGAGGTGATATCCGCCTCTGTCGGGCGAATGTTCTCGGCCCAGATCACACCGCCATGCGCTTCGACGATCTGCTTGGAAATCGCCAGCCCGAGGCCGGAGTTATTGCCAAAATGCTCTTCGGGGCGTTGCGAATAGAACCGGGTGAAGATCTTGGAAAGTGCCTGTTCCGGAATGCCGGGGCCGGTATCCTCGACCACGACCAGAACCCGGTTCTCCCGCTTGCGCGCCCAGACCCGGATGGCATCACCGTCCTCGCAGAAGGAAATCGCATTGGTGATCAGGTTGACGAATACCTGCGCCAGCCGCGCCTCCAGCCCGTGCACGAGGATCGGGTCCGGGGGCAGATCAGTGATAAAGTCGATCCCCTTGCCCCTGGCTTCCTCGCCCAGGAATTCGCTGAGGTTTCCGATCATCTTGAGCAGGTTGAACTGTTCTTCCTCTTCCTTGACCAGTTCCGAATCCAGCCGGGAGGCGTTGGAGATGTCGCTGACCAGCCGGTCGAGGCGCCGCACGTCGTGGTCGATCACATCCAGCAGTTTTTCGCGCTGATCGTCACGTTTGACCATCCGCAGCGTCCCCACGGCGGACCGCAGAGAGGCCAGCGGATTCTTGATTTCATGTGCCACGTCGGCGGCAAATTGTTCGTTGCTGTCGATCCGGTTGTAAAGCGCCGAAACCATGCCGCGCAACGCCCCTGACAGGCGGCCGATCTCATCCGGTCGCGCGGTCAGATCGGGGATGCGAATCCGTCCGGGGTTTACCTTGCGCGCGTTCTTGTCACGCCCCAGCTCCGCCGCAGCAGACAGGTCCGCGAGGGGGTTGGCAATGGTCGATGCCAGAACAAGGCTCAGCCCGATGGACACCAGCGTGGCAATAACGAACATCTGCAACACGCGCTCGCGCTCGCCCCGGACCAGGCGGTCAATCTCCCCCGCCGCCGAAGCAATCGCGACAAAGCCGACGGGCTGACCGTTTTGCAGGATCGGCGTCATCACGGTGAACAGGGTGCCACCGTCAGCGTCAAAGTTGTTTTCGATCTGGGTCCCGCTTGCCGCCGCACCGGGGATCATGGACTTCAGCCTGTCCTCAATAGGGATTTCCGCGTCATCCGGGCCGCCAAACGGTGCCGATAATTTCGCCCACAGCCAGTTCAGGCCATCGGTCAGCAAGGTATGCTCTGCGACCTCAGAAGGGCTGCCCATCTTGCCTTCGGTCTGGGAAATCAGCGTCTCGGCGGTGTCATATACATAGACCTCGACGCCGCTGCGCAGGTCGAGCGCGGACAGCGTGGCGGCGACATCCACACCATCGCCGGTGGCGAGGTTCACCGGCGCATTGCTGGGCAGTTGCGCTTCGAACACATCTGCGATCAGCTCGCTTTCGGAGACCAGCGCCGAGGCACGTTGAACAGCCAGGCTGTCGCGGGATGAATTCAGATACAGGATGCCCGCGACCAGCACATTCAACGCAATCAGGTTGAATGTGATGATCTTGCGGGTCAGCGGTGACGAGCGCAACGAAAGCAGGCCGCGCCGTTCCCGGCGTGCCCGCATTTCGTCCGGCGCGTCGTTGTCCGGTGCGATCCAGTCATCGCCTAGAACAATATCGCCATCCCGTGAAGATGTGCTCGTGTCGCGCACAAAGTTCCTTTCGGCAATTGCCAAGGGCTCGCTCTATTCTTCGTTATATCTGTAGCCGATCCCATAAAGCGTCTCAATCGCCGAGAATTCGTCGTCAGCGGTCCGCATCTTCTTGCGCAGGCGCTTGATATGGCTGTCGATGGTCCGGTCATCGACATAGACCTGATCGTCATAGGCCACATCCATCAGCTGATCGCGGGATTTCACGAAACCGGGGCGTTGGGCCAAAGCCTGCAGCAGCAGGAACTCGGTCACGGTCAGGGACACTTCCTTGCCCTTCCAGCTGACCGCATGCCGCAGCGGGTCCATGCGCAGATCGCCGCGTTCCATCACCTTTGTCTCTTCGGTATCGCCGACCTCGCCGGTCTCCACCGCATCCTGACGGCGCAACAGGGCGCGAATGCGCTCAACCAGAAGACGCTGCGAAAAGGGTTTCTTGACGTAGTCGTCCGCGCCCATCCGAAGGCCCAGAACCTCGTCAATCTCGTCATCCTTGGAGGTCAGGAAGATGACCGGCATCGCCGTTTTCTGGCGCAGCCGCTGCAGCAGGTCCATGCCGTCCATGCGCGGCATCTTTATGTCAAGAACTGCCATATCCGGCAGTTTCTTGTTGAAGGCGTCAAGTGCCGCCTGCCCGTCATTATAGGTTTCCACTTCGAAACCTTCGGCTTCCAGAGTCATCGAGACGGACGTCAGGATGTTCCTGTCGTCGTCAACCAATGCAATTTTAGACATTGCCCGCTTCCTTCTTATGCTGCTCAACATTCGTTTTTGATTTTTGATTTATAGAACCCCGAATGTGGCCACCGAATCAATCTCTAACTACGAATCACCGCGCTTCCACCCATAATTCGGCCACAATTTGGTTAGGAATGGCTAAATTGCCGCACTTTTTCATGGACATCAGCCGGCCTGCCCGTCCCGGACACCGCCTGCCCGGAACCTCTTTGAGCACCCTTTCCGCCAAAGTTTGCCATGATGGCGCTAACTGCGACAAACCTGCCTGTTCTTATCTTGAAACCTCGTGTTAAGAGGCGCTGCATGACCCTAGATGGTCGCAGGCTGACTGCCTGAGCAACCTTGATTTGCGCAATTTCCGCGCGCCTGCAGGAGAAAATACATGACATTTGGACGGGTAAACCCGCAGTTCCGCCTTGAGGATCAACAGATCGCGGGGCTGGGCAATGTCTATTACAACCTGATGGAACCAGCTCTGATCGAGACCGCGGTGAAACGTGGTGAAGGCACGCTTGGCAATGGCGGCTCATTCCTGGTGACCACCGGCAAGTTCACAGGCCGGTCCCCCAAGGACAAGCATGTGGTCAAGACCGACAGCGTCGTCGACACGATCTGGTGGGAAAACAACGCCGCCATGTCGCCCGAAGGTTTCGATGCGCTTTATGATGACATGATTGCCCACATGCAGGGCAAGGATTACTTCGTGCAGGATCTGGTCGGCGGCGCCGATCCCCGCCACGCGATCAACGTCCGCATGGTCACCGAACTGGCCTGGCATGGCCTGTTCATCCGCACCATGCTGCGGCGTCCGGACCGCGCGGACCTGGACGATTTCACCGCCGATTTCACAGTGATCAACTGCCCGACCTTCCAGGCCGACCCAAAGAAACATGATTGCCGTTCCGAAACGGTGATCGCGATGAACTTTGACCGCAAGCTGATCCTGATCGGCGGCACCGAATACGCGGGCGAGAACAAGAAATCCGTCTTTACCCTGCTCAACTATCTGCTGCCGGAAAAGAACATCATGCCGATGCATTGTTCCGCCAACCACGCCACCGGCAACCCGGTGGACACGGCGGTCTTCTTTGGCCTGTCCGGCACCGGCAAGACGACCCTGTCCGCCGATCCCCAGCGCACGCTGATCGGCGATGACGAACACGGCTGGTCAGACAACGGCACCTTCAACTTCGAAGGGGGCTGCTATGCCAAGACGATCAACCTGTCTCCGGAGGCAGAGCCGGAAATCTATGCCACCACCACCAAATTCGGCACAGTGATCGAGAACATGGTCTATGACGAAGAGACCAAGGAACTGGATTTCGAAGATGACAGCCTGACAGCCAACATGCGCTGCGCCTATCCGCTGCATTATATCTCCAATGCCAGCAAGAAGGCCCTGGGCGGCCATCCGAAAAACATCATCATGCTGACCTGCGATGCCTTTGGTGTCCTGCCCCCCATCGCACGGTTGACCCCCGCGCAGGCGATGTACCACTTCCTGTCCGGCTTCACCTCCAAGGTCGCCGGCACCGAACGTGGCGTGACCGAGCCGGAGCCCACATTCTCCACCTGTTTCGGCGCGCCCTTCATGCCGCGACGCCCCGAAGTCTATGGCAACCTGCTGCGCGAGAAGATCGCCCAGCACGGCGCGACCTGCTGGCTGGTGAACACCGGCTGGACCGGCGGCGCCTATGGCACCGGCAGCCGGATGCCGATCAGGGCCACCCGGAACCTGCTGACCGCTGCTCTGGACGGTTCGCTGGCGGATGTGAAATATCGCAAAGACCCCAACTTTGGCTTCGAAGTCCCCGTATCGGTCGACGGTGTGCCGGATATCCTGCTGGACCCGCGCCGCACCTGGGACAACCCGGAGAGCTATGATCGTCAGGCGGTCAAGCTTGTCACGATGTTCTCGGAAAACTTCGGCCAATACATGGCGCATATCGATGACGACGTGAAAGCAGCCGCCATCGGCTAAGGGCCGCACTCTGGTTTCGCATCACCCCGACCCAGGGGCAACACGGAACCAGCTTCGCGCCCTGAAGCGATCGCTAAAAAAAATCGCCCTCGCAGCAGTTGCGAGGGCGTTTTTGATTTGGCAACAACGTTTCCGACAAGAACCATGGCTTGGATACTGGCGCGTCTGTCCGGTTCAGGCCACCAGTTCTTCGACCGGGATATCCAGCATGAAGCGGGCGTCCTCACGGCTGAGGTAAACCATGAAGGCCTCCAAAAGCTGTTCACGGCCATGGACAGCCCATTTCAGCGCGCCGGGTTCGGTATGCATATAGCCCACACGCTCGGAGAACCCTTTGAAGGCCACGGCACGCAACATGAAGCCGAATATCCAGTCGGGATCCCAGCGGTTGACCGCTTCGAGGATGCCCGCACGCGTCAGCACGCTGGACAGACCGGTGCCGCGATACAGGCCGTCGTCCGGGGCCATCCAGACCTCACCATGGTAAACGGCATCGCCGTTGATCCGATGGGCACCGGGTGAAGCCCGATACCGCGACCGGCCCAGATCGACACCGGGAATGGGTGGCGGGAATTTCTGATAATTCCGCATCAGATAGGTGCTGAGCGCGACATCCTGAAGACTGATTGTCTTGAACGCCTGGGTATGGATCAATTCGCCAAACTGGTTGCGACCGATCAGCCAGAAACCCGTTTCCGCACCGAGATCGTGGTAATCAGGGTTGAATGGATCGCCAAGCTTTTGCGCGGGACGCTCTTCCTCGACTACGGTCTTATAAATCTCAAAGTCGCTGCCGACTGTGATCTCTATTTTGCTGGCCCCCAGAATGTTTCCGCTTGTCGCAATGAAGGGCGCCGCATTGCTTGGGAATTGTACAGTCATGACTTTTGGTCTCCTTAGCCGCCTGACCACAGGTTACGCCAAGAAGTAGAAAAACACCCGTAAATTGAATCGAATTTGTCAAAATTAAGGCAGCAACTCGTTCAAGTCATGGAAATCTCCTCGAATTTTGCCTCATTTTTGTCGAATTCCTGCATCCCAATATCCACCAAACCGGCCAGTTTTTCGGGCTCAAGGTTGCGAATCAGGACCTTCGGAGTAGGCACAACAAGGGTCATGACCGCCGGTGATCCGTCAGGGAAAAAGCCTGCCATCATAAGGCGTTGATATGCGATTGGCACCCAACCTTCACCGTCCGGACGGGGCATTCGGGTGAATACATGATCCAGCCGGGCAAGCTGCGTTGCCTGCACATCGTGAAACGCCTGATTGAGCATATGGCCGAATTCTTCGCCTGCAGGCAGCAAGGCAATGGGTCGGCCGATGCTCGAACGGGCATAATCCAGCCCAAACCATCCCACATAGGCCGACCGTTCACCAAATTCGACACAGAGCCATTCTGTCCCTGATTCGCGGTACACGAGAAGATAGGGCCGGACATGGGCCAGATTATCGCTCTCAATCTGGCCGCAGGACATGGACCACGCCCGAAAGGTTTCACGCAGCAGGAGGGACGAGTCATCCCATATCAGGCCGATCGGTTTCTGCTCCTGGTAGAAATCCCATTCGCCGACATGGGCCTGTAGAAACTGAAGGTTCCCATGCGACGAGGACGCGCCGCGCAGCCATGTCTTGCCCCGCGCAAGGACATCCTTTGCACCGGCAAGGCTTGCCTCGCCTTTCTCACTCAGCTGATAACGCCGGTCATCCACGACAAACAATGGCGCACCCAGCTCCGCCTCAAGCGAGGCAATGTGTCGGCGCAATGTCTGCCTTGTGCTGCCCAACTCCTTAACAGCATGGCTCAGGTTCAAAGTTCGGGCAAGCGTGACAAAAGACCGGATCATCTCGAAAAGCAGTGCAGGCGGCGCGCTTTCGATATCATTCGGTGTTACGTCGATGTCGGTCATGGGTTTATTCATCAACGAAAATCGTAAACCAATCACCCATTAATGCAACAAATATCACCCATCTACATCACATTCGTGATCAGAAAATAACAGAATCTACGCAATTGAACGAAATGGGGAAACTCGCGATTAAAGTGTATGTTCAACCAGAGGTTTGAAGTTATGACCCATCCTGTAGACGCCCATGTGGGCAAAAAACTTAAGCAAATTCGGACTCTGCGCCGCCTTTCACAGACTGATGTAGCACGAAAGCTCCAACTCTCGTTTCAGCAAATTCAGAAATACGAGATCGGTTCAAACCGGGTTGCCGCCAGCCGTCTTTTCGAACTGTCGCAAATCCTGGATGTTCCGCCGTCCTACTTCTTTGAGGGGCTGCACGACAATGCGAACACCGCCCCCAATGCTGACCCGAGCATGGAAATCGTCTCTGCGCTGGCCTCCATCAAGGACGATGCCGTGAAAACCCGGATCGTCACCTTTATCGAAGACGTTTCCGGCGTCACGGTTGCACGTCAGGTGTAAGATGGCTGCAGGGCTCCCCTGCAGCTGTCCCAAGATTTCATTATAAATCAGGCCCGTTTGGGCATCATCCTTTGCCAAGCGCCCGCTGTTTCGACACGTGGTTGTTCTGAAAGCAGCCGGGCGCCAACCCGGCGGCGAAACCCAATCTCAACATTGATTTGGCCGCCGTGACGGCCAAAGATAGGGTAGCCGCCTGTCAACGCTCGTTTTTTGCCTGGTGTCATGCAGGAAAGAAACAATCGGCTGCGCAATTTTAGAACAAATTTCCGCAGCGAAACGTATCTTTGTTGTGCTGCGACTGCGAAGAGGCTAAGTGGTCACCCAGCAGAAAAGGGATGATATACATGGCACATGATGGTCAGGACCTGACGAAACTGAATGCACCTGTGATACTGGACGACCTGCTGGCTCTTACCGCAGCAGCGGTTGGCCCGGTTGATACCATCCTTGAAAAGGCCAAGGTCAGCCTGCGCGCGATGGTCAGCGCCGATGGCCGGGTGTCGGCCGATCTGATCGAACAGAATCAGACCGCAGCCCATGGCCTTGCCTGGCTGGCCACCTACGCCCAATCCCTGCGCCAGATGCAGAAATGGGCCGAAGCGCTGGAATCGAACGGAAAGTTCGGCGAGATCGAGCAGCTGATCCACCAGATCGCATTTGGCGAATATCTCTGGCAGATCTATGGCGGCATCCAGATGAACCAGGGCGAAATCCTGCGTCTGCAGGACCTGGGCCTGTCGCAGGATGACATGCGGGGCCTGATGGAACCCGCGATCATGACGCTGACCCAGGGCGGCAACACGCAGGCCGCGCGGGTTCGTCTTGTCGCACTCATGCAAGAGCAATCCGCAAACATCACCATGGGGGCCACCGGCCTCGATGACGAGTTGGAGATGATTCGCGAGCAATTCCGCCGCTATGCGGTCGAAAAAGTCGAACCATTTGCCCATGACTGGCACCTCAAGGACGAACTGATCCCGATGGAGGTGATCACCGAACTGGCCGAAATGGGTGTCTTTGGCCTGACCATCCCCGAGGAATACGGCGGCTTTGGTCTGTCCAAGGCCTCGATGTGCGTGGTCTCGGAGGAACTTTCGCGCGGATATATCGGTGTTGGCTCCCTTGGCACCCGGTCTGAAATCGCGGCGGAACTGATCATCGCGGGCGGCACGGATGCGCAGAAAGAGAAATGGCTGCCGCGCATCGCCTCTGCAGAAACCCTGCCCACGGCGGTGTTTACCGAGCCGAACACGGGTTCCGACCTCGGCAGCCTGCGCACACGCGCGGTCAAGGACGGCGACGACTACAAGATCACCGGCAACAAGACCTGGATCACACATGCCGCGCGCACCCATGTGATGACCCTGCTCGCCCGGACAGACCCTGACACCACCGACTACCGCGGCCTGTCGATGTTCCTTGCCGAAAAGACCCCCGGCGATGATGCCAACCCCTTCCCCACCGAAGGCATGACCGGCGGTGAGATCGAAGTCCTGGGCTATCGCGGCATGAAGGAATACGAACTGGGCTTTGACGGTTTCCACGTCAAAGGGGAAAACCTGCTGGGCGGCGAAGAGGGCAAAGGCTTCAAACAACTGATGGAGACGTTTGAATCCGCGCGCATCCAGACAGCGGCCCGCGCCATCGGCGTGGCGCAATCGGCAATGGATATCTCCATGCAATATGCGCAGGACCGCAAGCAATTCGGCAAGGCGCTGATCAACTTCCCGCGTGTGGCATCGAAACTGGCCATGATGGCGGTCGAGATCATGATTGCACGGCAACTGACCTATTTCTCTGCCTTTGAAAAGGACGAGGGGCGCCGCTGCGATGTTGAAGCCGGGATGGCCAAGCTGCTGGGCGCACGGGTCGCCTGGGCCGCCGCCGACAACGGGCTGCAGATCCACGGCGGCAATGGCTTTGCCCTGGAATACAAGATCAGCCGCGTGTTGTGTGATGCCCGCATCCTGAACATCTTTGAAGGGGCCGCCGAAATCCAGGCGCAGGTCATCGCGCGGCGGTTGCTTGGCTAGGTAGAAAACCTCGGCCTTGCCTCTCCCAGGCGCGGGTGCAAACCCCGCGCCAGCCAGGCCGCCCACAACATCCCGCCCCCGCAGACCGCAAACAGACCTGCGATCGGCATGCTCAACAGAACCAGACCCGCCACCGCAGGTGTCACGATGCCCGAGGCATCGCGGTAGCTGGAATAAACCGCCGACATTTCCGTCCTCTCCGACGGTTTCACCGCCATCAGGAACGGCAGCGAGCCGCAGACATCCAGCATGATCAGCAGCACGGATGCGATATAGAGGCTCGCCACCGCCATCCAGGGCGACGCCGTCAACATCCATCCCCCGATGAAAAAGGCACCCCCCACGGCGAAGGCCCCGCTGACGGCGTTGCGCACGCCGACCCGGCGCACCACCACCATCAGCAGCGGTGCCGCGAACAATGTCATGTTCGAGGCCGACAGCGCCGCCGCTCCCACCGCATTGCCCAACCCGTTTTCGACGCAATAGATCGGCAGATATACGACATAGACCCACCAGCCGCAGGACCGGATCACCGCAAACAGCCAGCCCGCCACCAGCCGGGGTTGATGCACAAAGCGACCGAGGTAGGCCAGCGGCTGCGGCGCCTGCGACCGCGCGCGGGTGATCTGTTTGCCATTGCCCATCCGCAGCCGCCAGAACATCGCCATCTGCACCAGGGCAAACAGCCCCGCGACAATGAAGGGTGCCGGTGTCCACCAGTTCAGCAACCAGACCCCGGTGATCGGCCCCACAACCCAACTTGGCCCGCTGAACAGCAACCGCATTGATTCAGACCGCGCCAGGTTGGTCCGCGCCACGTAATCAAGCACATAGGCATTCAGACAGACCGCACAGGTCACCGTCCCGAGGCTGAGCACACCCAGCGCCAGCGCACTGAGCACCGGCACCTGGGTCAGGGCCAGGGCAACACCCAGAAGATAGAAGGCCGTTCCCGCAGTATACATCCAGCGCCGCATCAGGAGCGCCGCCAGCGATGGAACCATCAGCCCGAACAGCAGCGACACGATCCCGACGCCAAGGTAAATCCAGCTCACAAGGCTGGCATCCGGATAGGCACGGTATATCACCAGGGGCATCACCGACATCAGCATCCCGCGCACCCCCGCCTCCAGCCCTGCAAGAATCGCAAAATCGCGGACCTGTGGAAGGTGCAAATGGGTAAGCGGCAATGGCGCGCGTGGACTGATCATGCCTGTTTCTTGATCACATGGCATCCGGCCCGTCGCAGCATTACGCGACAATTCGCGTGTCGGAAACATTGCTTCGCGTGATGGCTTGCGCTGACCGTGGCCCGGCCCTATCCACTGGCACATGAATACAACGCGGCTCAATTCGGACAGGTGGATCGCGGCGGGGTTCGACGCCCTGCGGCAGGCGGGCCCGCAGGCGCTTGCCGCCGAGCCCCTGGCCCGCAGGCTGGGCACGACCAAAGGGTCATTTTACTGGCATTTCAAGGATGTGCCCGCCTATCACGCGGAACTGCTCGCTCGCTGGCAGACAGATGCGCTGGCGCAATTGGCGGATTTGCGACAGCAGGACGGTGCCGCCAACCGCAGGCTGCGCGACTTTGGCCTTGGGATGCTGGCCGACCCCACCGAGCCCTCCCTGCGGGTCTGGGCGCAAAGCATGCCCGACGTGGCCCGCGCCCTCGCCCGGATCGACGCGGAAAGGCTGTCCCATCTGGAGGACCTGCTGCGCCAGCTGGGCCTGGGCAACCCCGACTTTGCCCGCGCGCTGCTGGCCTCCCTGATCGGCCTGCCTCAGGTCCCGGCATCCGGTGACGAGACCTCTGCGGCAGCTTTTGAAATCCTTGTCGATACCGTATTGGCACTCGAATGATGAAAATCCATCTGCCGCTTCTGGCGCTGTTTGCCCTCGCGGCCTGCGACAGCGACGAAACCCTGCGTGGCCATGGTGCCGCTGACAAGGAATGGCGCCTGGTCGAATTGCAGGACGCCGCCTTTGCCGCCACCGCCACACTCACTTTCCCTGAAAAGGGCGTGGTCAGGGGTCAGGGCCCCTGTAACGGTTTTTCGACCACCAATACCGTGCCCTACCCGTGGTTCGATGCAGGCCCGATCCTCGCCACGCGACGCGCCTGCCCGGACCTTGCCGCCGAAAGCGCCTATTTCACCCTGCTGGAGGCCGCCACTCTGTCAGAGGTGCTGGGTGACACGCTGACATTGTCGGATGACAGCGGCGTGTTGCTGACGTTCAAAGCCGCCGACTGAAGGCTTCGACGAAACGCGCCCGCGCTTCGGGCAGGGGCTTGTCGCCAAGATCCCGTGCCAGATGAGCCTCCAGAAAATATCCGGTGGTGCGAAAGGCCGCGGCAATCTCAATGTCCTCTGCGTCACCCTGCCCGCGCAGCACATCCGGCAGCGGCAACAGCCGCTCGGCCCAGTCGCCGGCCCCTTTCGCTGACACCGCCCGCCCGGATTTGGGGGACACATACACCAGTTTCTCCGTGGTCCCCGTCACCGCGCAGGACGACAGATCAAGCCCATAGCCCATCTCCTCAAGCAGCCCCAGCTCCCATTGCAGATAGGCCAGCGGCCAGATCTCATTCTGCCCCAGCAGATCAAGCAGTCGCTCCGTCCGGTGATAAAGCCCCGGATGCGCCTCACGCTCCGGCAGGCAAAAGGACAGGATCGCGGTAACCGCATTCAACCCGGCCAGCGCCAGCCGGTCCGACATCACCAGGGCAGCCCGGCTGCGCAGCGGTTCGACGGTAAAGGCTCCGATATGGTCTTCCAGCCGCGCGCGCCAGGCCACGTCAAGCTGCGCACCGGGCTGCAGGTGCGGCGCGATCTTGCGGCTGGTGCCGCCGCGCACCACACCCAGATGCCGCCCCTGTGCCGCAGTGAACATTTCGATGATGGCGGATGTCTCCCCGTGGCGCCGCACCCCAAGCAATATGCCCTGACCGCGCCATTCCATCAGGCCAGGCCTATCTCATCCAG
Organism: Sulfitobacter sp. PR48; assembly: GCF_028807335.1. Lineage (NCBI taxonomy): Bacteria > Pseudomonadati > Pseudomonadota > Alphaproteobacteria > Rhodobacterales > Roseobacteraceae > Sulfitobacter > Sulfitobacter sp. PR48. The sequence continues at coordinate 145,105 of NZ_JARAMM010000011.1, forward strand.
CAGGTGCCGCCCCTGACGGTCCTCGACCTCTATCACCCATAGATCGGGGTCAAAACCCCGCTGCCGCGCCACCGTGTCATCCACCTCGCGCTCGGCACCGCTGCTCAGCTCGACCCAGCGACGCTCCCCGGTCATCAGGTCGAATGACCGCTGGAACAACACGGCATTGCCATCCAGCGTCGCAAGCTTGACCAGCACCGCACCGCCGGTGTCATCGCCATGCGCAACCACAAAGGCCGGGATATCGCTCAGCCGCAACCGCGCCAGATAGGCGTCGACCCAGAATCGTGCGGTCAGACGGGGCACGCCATCCCCCGCTTCATTGTTCCAAAAATACACTCTTCCGGCGCAACATCCCGGCCGGGCTCACCCGTTGCCATCTTTGAAATCCAGACCCATTTCGGTATAGCGCTCCGCCTCGTCCAGCCAGTTCGCCCGAACCTTGACCTGCAGGAACAGGTGAATGCGCCTGCCCAGGAATTCCTCCAGCTCTTCCCGCGCGGCCTTGCTGACCTGTTTGATGGTCTCGCCCTTGTTGCCCAGGACAATGCCCTTGTGGCCGTCGCGAATGACATAAATCAGCTGATCGATCCGGGCGGAACCATCCTTGCGCTCTTCCCAGTTCTCCGTCTCAACCGTCAATTGATAGGGCAATTCCTGATGCAGCCGCAGGGTCAGTTTCTCGCGGGTCATCTCAGCGGCGATCATGCGCAGCGGCAGGTCCGCGATCTGATCCTCGGGGTACAGCCAGGGCCCCTGCGGAACTTCACCCGCAAGCCATTGCCGCAGGGCGTCCACGCCATGTCCCCGCTCGGCAGAGATCATGAAGGTCTCCGTAAAGTCGTAGCGGGCGTTCAGGTCCTTGCTGAGACCCAGCAGAACCGGCGCCTCCACCCGGTCGATCTTGTTGATCGCCAGAGCCACCTTGCGGCCCTCGCCGATATCGCCCAGGCCTTCGAGAATGCGTTCGACCCCTTCGGTAACCCCGCGATGGGCCTCGACCAGCAGGACAACCACATCGGCATCCGCGGCCCCGCCCCATGCGGCGGCCACCATCGCACGGTCCAGCCGGCGGCGCGGCTGGAACAACCCCGGCGTATCCACAAAGACGATCTGGGCCTCCCCTTCCATCGCCACCCCCCGGATCCGGGCCCGGGTGGTCTGCACCTTATGGGTGACGATGGAGACTTTCGCCCCCACCATGCGGTTGAGCAGGGTGGATTTACCCGCGTTGGGTTCTCCGATCAGGGCAACGAATCCGGCACGGGTGGTCATGTGTTGTTCTCCAGCTGCCTGAGCAGCGTGCTTGCAGCTTCCTGTTCGGCTGCGCGTTTCGACGGGGCGGTTGCCCGTGCCTGTTTGCCGTTTTCCAATCGCGCCTCGATGGTAAAGACCGGGGCATGATCGGGGCCGCTGCGGTTGGTCTGGACATATTGCGGCGGCGCCAGCTTGCGCGCTTGCGCCCATTCCTGCAAGGCCGTCTTGGCATCGCGGGCATCCTCCTCGACAGTGTCGATCCGTGCGCCCCAAAGCCGCAGAACCAGCGCCTTGGCCACGTCAAAGCCACCATCCAGGTAGACGGCGGCAATCACCGCCTCGATCGCATCCCCCAAAAGCGCCAGCTTGCGCCGGCCACCGGAGATCATTTCGGACCGGCCGAGCTTCAGAACCTTTCCCAGATCAATCTCGCGCGCCACATCCGCGCAGGTTTCCTTGCGGACCAGGGCGTTGAAACGCGGGGCCAGTTGCCCCTCCGTTGCCCCGGTATCCAGCGCCAGCAGCGCCTCTGCCATGACCAGCCCCAGAACCCGGTCGCCCAGGAACTCCAGACGCTGGTTGTCGTCCCGGTTGGCCGAAGACATCGAGGCATGGGTCACCGCGCGGACCAGAAGAGCTGGATCGGCAAACTGGTGGCCGATGCGCTCTTCGAAGGCCTTGAGGTCCGCGCTCAGTTTCATTTCACCGCTTTGAAGAACCGGTCGCCGCGCCAGGTCCAGAAAAACAGCATCGACCGGCCGGCAGAGCTGAACATGATACGATCCGCCCGGCCGATCAGGTTTTCAAAAGGCACGAAACCAACGCCGCCCGCCTGCTGCGCCAGACGGCTGTCGGCAGAATTGTCGCGGTTGTCACCCATGAAGAAATAATGCCCTTCGGGCACGTTATATATCCCGGTGTGGTCCGACTGCTGATCGCCGATGTTCAGGATCGCGTGGGACACGCCATTCGGCAGGGTCTCGATCTGGCGGCTCTTGATGCAGGTGCCGCCCTCGCCCACGGGTCCATTCTCGCACCGGGGGCGCAAACCCTGCGGGCCCTGCGCGGTCATCTCTTCCTCAAAGACCCCTGCATCTTTCAGCGCCACGGGTTCGCCGTTGATGTGCAGCACACCCGCCTTGACCTGAACCGTATCGCCGGGAAGGCCGATCAGCCGCTTGATATAGTCGCGGCCCGAAACCGGGTGGCGGAAGACAACCACATCGCCGCGTTCGGGCTCGCTCCCGAACAGGCGTGTGTTCTCGCCGTCAAAGACACCGCAGATGTCCTTGGCATCCACCTCGATGCCAAAGCGGGGCAGCATCAGGCTGGGACAGGAGGCATAGGAATAGCCATAGGCCATCTTGTTCACAAAAAGAAAATCACCGATCAGCAATGTTTCCTTCATCGAACCGGAGGGAATCCAGAACGGCTGAAAGAACAATGTTCGGAACACGCCTGCGATCAACAGTGCATAGACGATTGTTTTGACGGTTTCGACAAAGGCGTTGCCTGTCTTTTCCTTCTCGGCCATTCGGCGCTTTCCTTTATGCTCGGGCTTGAGGGTACATGCGCAGGGACAGCGCTACTGTCAAGGGAGGGTGCGCCCGGGTGAGCGGAAGCGGCACGCCGCAGGTCAGGAGAGCGGGCGCGCTTCGATCACGACAAAGGCCTGCGCCCAGGGATGATCATCTGTCAGGGTCACATGGATGATCGCTTCATGGCCCGGCGGGGTCATCTCTTTCAGGCGTTCCGCCGCCCAGCCGGTCACCGCCATCACCGGCTGGCCGGTTGCAAGGTTGCTGACGGCCATGTCGCGCCAGCTGATCCCCATGCGCAACCCGGTGCCCAGCGCCTTGGAACAAGCCTCTTTCGCGGCCCAGCGTTTGGCATAGGTTCCGGCCACATCCTTGCGACGTTCGGCCTTTCGTTGCTCGACTTCGGTAAAGACCCGGTTTCGAAATCTGTCACCAAAACGGTCAAGCGTGGCCTGAATGCGTTCGATATTTGCCAGGTCGGTGCCGATGCCCAGGATCATGAGGAAACCTTTCGCACAGAGGTCACGCCCCGTTCGGCGCAACACCGACCTTGCTCATGACCGTGCCTCATCCATCAGCCGACGCATTTCCGCTATGGCAGGTTCCAGCCCCAGGAAAATCGCTTCCCCGATCAGGAAGTGGCCGATGTTCAGCTCGCGCACTTCGGGAAAGGCGGCAACGGGCGACACCGTGTCATAGGTCAGCCCGTGCCCGGCATGCACCTCCAGCCCCAGGCCATGCGCCATGGTCGCCATTTCCTGAAGGCGGCGCAATTCCTCCTGAGCCTCATCGAACCGCCCCTCTGCATAGGCGTCGCAATAGGCACCCGTATGCAGCTCGATCACTTCCGCACCAATCCGGTTTGCAGCCTCGATCTGGCGTTGATCGGCGGCGATAAAGATGGATACCCGGCATCCCGCATCCCGCAGCGGCGCGATGAAATGGGCCAGCCTGTTTTCCTCGCGCGCCACGTCCAGCCCGCCTTCGGTGGTGCGTTCCTCGCGCTTTTCCGGCACGATGCAGACCGCATGTGGCTGGTGGCGCAGGGCGATCTTCTGCATCTCGTCGGTCGCGGCCATCTCGAAGTTCAGCGGCACCGAGAGCACATCCATCAGCCCCTCGATATCAGCGTCCGAGATGTGGCGCCGGTCTTCGCGCAGATGCGCGGTAATGCCGTCGGCACCTGCCTTTTCGGCAATCTTTGCCGCGCGCAGCGGATCGGGGTATTGGCCGCCCCGCGCATTCCGGACGGTCGCCACATGGTCAATGTTCACGCCCAGTCTGAGCTTTTGTTGTTCCGCCATATCCAACCCCCTCGTTGATCCACAAACTAATCCACTTTGCGCTTGGCATCAGCCTTAAGTGCCGTTTTTTGCTTCAGCGCCTCGAACTTTGCCTTGATCATCCCCTTGCGCCGTTTCTGATAGGCGCGCAACAGCGGCACCATGAGGTAATAGGACAGGGTGGCAAAGAAAATGCCGGGCAGGATGCCCCCGATCAGATAGGGATAGAAAATCTGTTGGACAAATACCACGATGCCCGACCAATCCATATCGGCATTCGTGAACATCGCTCGCAGGTTCCACCAAAGATCGCCCCCGGCATCGGCGAACTTGCCGCCGAAAGATCGGTGGTCGCCCTCGGGCAAATGCGATCCCAGAACGAAATGCCCGGTTTGCAGTGCCATCACACCGATCGGAACATAGGTCAGCGGATTGCCAAAGAAGGTCCCCATCAGAGCGGCCAGCACATTGCCCTTCATCAGTTTCGCCAACAGCGCGGCGATCAGGAAATGCAGGCCGTAGAAAGGTGTGAACGCCGTAAAGACACCTGCCCAGATCCCGCGGGCGATACGTTCCGGGCTGTCGGGCAGCCGTTTCATGCGGTGTTTGACGTAGTGAAACGCACGTGTCCATCCGCCGCGGGGCCAAAGGAACTCGGCCATCGCGCGCAATGTCGGTTTCGGATCACGGCGTTTGAAAATCAAATCCAGTTTCCAATTTCATTATGGCCGCTCAATTGTCCTGGCGTTTGAGCGATGCCTGCGTATCCGCCTTTTCGGGCAGATCCTTGTTCCTGTAGCGGCTGATTTGCGCGACTTCGCTTTCCGCCTCCAGCGTCAGCATCAATGAATGCAGATGCGCAATGTCTCTTAATTCCACATAGATCAACAAACGATAAAAGTCAGGCCTGCGCTCAAGAAATGTCAGGTCCGAAATATTGGCTGCGGCCTCTCCGATCAATGTACAGATGCGGCCCAGCGCGCCCGCGCCATTGCCCAGGGTGATGTCCAGAACCGCCTCGTAAACGGCGGGATGGTTGCCGTCATGCCAACGCAGGTCCAGCCATCTGTCCGGCTGTTCCTCATAGGCCGACAGACGGTCGCAATCAATCGCATGCACGGTCACGCCCCGGCCACGGAACATGATGCCGATGATCCGCTCACCGGGAAGCGGGTTGCAGCACGGAGCACGGTCAAAGGATTGTCCGGGCTCCAGACCGATGACCGCGCGGGCCTTGTCGATATGATCGCCCTCGCGCGGGGCGAGATCCGCATAAACCGCCCGCACGACTTCGCGGCCCGACAATTCGGAACTGCCCAGCCGCGCCAGGACTTCCTCGGCACTGTCAAGACGCATGTTCTTGGCCGCCGTGCGCAGCACCTTGTCGGTCACCCGCTTGCCCACATGGGCAAAGGCAGAGCGTGCCAGTTCCTGGCCCAGTTTGATGAACCTTTCGCGGTCCACTTCCCTGAGCGAGCGCCGGATGGCTGTCTTGGCCTTGCCGGTGGTTGCGATATCCAGCCAGGTCACCTGCGGGGTCTGGCCCTGCGCGGTGATGATCTCGACCGACTGGCCGTTCTTGATCCGGGTCCAGAGCGGCACGCGCATGTGATCCACCTTGGCCCCGACGACGGCATTGCCGATCCTTGTGTGGATTGCATAGGCGAAATCAATCGGCGTGGCCCCGCGCGGCAGCTTCACCACGTCCCCCTTGGGGGTAAAGCAGAAGACCTTGTCCGCATACATCTCCAGCTTGACCGCTTCGAGGAAATCCTCGTGGTTTTCCTCCGCGTCGAACTGCTCTGTCAGTTGCGAAATCCACTTGGCCGGATCCACGGCAAAGGGGTTTCTCGACCGCACCCCGTCGCGGTAGGACCAATGCGCCGCCACGCCCGTTTCGGCCACATCATGCATCTGGCCGGTTCTGATCTGCACTTCGACCCGTTTGCCGTCCCGACCGGAAACGGTGGTATGGATGCTGCGGTATCCGTTCGACTTCGGCTGGCTGATATAATCCTTGAACCGTCCCGGCACCGCGCGCCAGCGCTGGTGGATCGCGCCCAGCGCACGATAGCAGTCTTCTTCGTTCTCCGCGATCACGCGGAAACCGTAGATGTCGGACAGCCGGCCAAAGCTCTGTTCCTTTTCTTCCATCTTGCGCCAGACGGAATAGGGCTTCTTGGCACGGCCAAAGACTTCGGCCTCGATCTTGGCCTTGGCCAGTTCGGTCCGCATGTCGCCGGTGATCCGCTGGATCACATCGCCGGTCTCGCGCTGGAGCGTGATGAATCGGCGGATGATGCTTGCGCGCCCTTCAGGGTTGAGCACACGAAACGCCAGATCCTCCAGCTCTTCGCGCATCCACTGCATGCCCATCCGGCCGGCAAGCGGCGCATAGATGTCCATGGTTTCGCGCGCCTTCTGCCCCTGCTTGTCAGCGCGCATCGCCTTGATGGTGCGCATGTTGTGCAGGCGGTCGGCGAGTTTCACCAGGATGACGCGCAGGTCTTTCGACATCGCCATGAAAAGCTTGCGAAAGTTCTCGGCCTGCTTGGTCTCGGAAGAATTCAGCTGCAGGTTGGTCAGCTTGGTCACGCCATCGACAAGCTCGGCCACCTCGCGGCCAAACTTCTTCTCCACATCCGCATAGGATGCCTTGGTGTCCTCGATGGTGTCGTGCAAAAGCGCCGTGATCAGCGTGGCATCGTCAAGCCGCTGTTCGGTCAGTATCGCCGCCACGGCGACCGGATGCGTGAAATACGGCTGGCCCGAGTGGCGGAACTGCCCTTCGTGCATTTCCGCGCCAAACTCAAACGCGGCGCGGATCAGTGTCTCGTTCGATTTCGGGTTGTAGGCTTTGACCAGGCGAATCAGATCGTCGGCAGTTGTCTCGGCGCTTTCCATGCCATCTGCCCCATGCGCCCGTTACCGGGGTTACCCCTGCCCCTGTGCCGCCATCAGCTGACGCAGCAGCATTTCTTCGGACATGCTGTCTTCTTCGGGCTTGTCCTGCTCCTGACCCATCAGAAGCGCCATGGCGTCATCCTCGGGCTCGTCCACTTCGATCTGGTTCTGGTTGCTTTCGATCAGACGCTCGCGCAGGTCATCGGCCGCCTGCGTTTCCTCGGCGATTTCACGCAGGGAGACGACGGGATTCTTGTCATTGTCGCGGTCCACAGTAACGGCGGAACCGGCAGAGATTTCGCGTGCCCGGTGGGCCGCAAGCATGACAAGCTCAAAACGATTCGGAACCTTGTCGACACAATCTTCTACGGTAACGCGGGCCATTGAGGTGCTCCCATCTGAAAGAGGCGGTAAGAAGAGGCTTACCTAGGCGTGTTCGCGCTGATTTACAAGCGGCTATTCGATTCGTTTGACCGCCTCGACATCTGCCCGGGGCAGGGCCGCCAACAAGTCCCTGACGGATTTCTGCAGCACCGGATGGATCCAATCCGGCGCAATTTCTGCAAGCGGGACCAGAACAAACGCCCGATCCTGCAGGCGCGGGTGCGGCAGGATCAATTGATCCGGCGCCTGTTGTGCCTGCTGATCAAGGGGCAACGCGCCCCAGCGCCGGTAGGTATCCAGATCCGGCAGCACCTGGTCGCCAACTGCCAGCAGATCAATATCCAGCGTCCTTTGCCCCCAGCGCACCTTGCGCTTCCTGCCCATTTCCGCCTCGATTTTGTGCAACAGGTCAAGAAAGGCCTGTGCTCCCCCTGAAAATTCGACCTGTGCTGCGGCATTCACAAAATCGGGACCTGACCCCGCAGGGAAGGCCGGAGTAAGAAAAAATGAAGAAACTTGGCGAATCACTGTGCCCTGTGCTTCAAGCGCGGCAAGCGCCGCAGAAAGGGTTTGATCGGGTGAACCAAGGGCTGACTTTTGGTTTGCTCCAAGCGCCAGCAAGGCGTTTTGGCCATGAATGAGCGGACGACCGCCCTTTTCCCCGTTACTCGTGGCTTGAAGCATGGCCAAAAATCCTTAGTTATGCGCGTTATCTAATCGCGCGATCTTCTGGTCATAGTTGAATTTTGAGCCACAAAGCACGTTAGACCAAATTTGATTGCATGGCGAAGTCCTCGCCGAAAGGAAACCAGAATGTTTTACAAGGATGAGCGTCTTGCGCTGTTCATAGATGGCTCAAACCTCTATGCAGCGGCAAAAACACTCGGCTTTGACATCGACTACAAGTTGCTGAGAGCTGAGTTCATGAGGCGCGGCAAGCTGCTGCGTGCTTTCTATTACACGGCGCTTCTGGAAAACGACGAATATTCGCCGATCCGTCCGCTGGTCGACTGGCTGAACTACAACGGCTTTTCGATGGTCACAAAACCGGCCAAGGAATATACCGACAGCATGGGCCGCCGGAAGGTGAAGGGCAACATGGACATCGAACTGGCCGTGGATGCGATGGAACTTGCGCCCCGCGTGGACCACATCGTCATCTTTTCCGGAGATGGCGATTTCCGCCCACTGGTCGAAAGCCTGCAACGGCAGGGCGTCCGGGTGTCGGTCGTGTCCACAATCCGCAGCCAGCCACCGATGATCTCTGACGATCTGCGCCGCCAGGCCGACAATTTCATCGAACTGGAAGACTTGCGTGAAGTGATCGGCCGGCCGCCTCGCGACAATTCACCGGAATAATCCCAGCTCATCGGAATACTCCCTACAGAATTCAACCAGCAATAGCACACCGAAGACTCTGAAAGCCTTCGGTGTGCAAAAATTCTTAAATTTGGCAGGGATACTATACATCACGGGCTTCCGTGCCCCCGCCGCCATTCCTACACTGCTGCGAAATAATTGCGATCCCCCGAAAAGGGGGGGGAGGAAACCATGCTGGTGAACAGAGCGGCAACGCTTGAACGGATTGACGATGCCGACGCCCTTTGGGACGCGACAGTCGCAACACTGGCCAGTGCCGGTTTCGACCACGCGATCTATCTCACCGTCTCATCCGATTTCACCGCGCCTTTCCTGCGGTGCACCGCCCCCGAAGTCTATGCCCAGCGCCCACCGGAGCAAGACCCCTTCCTGCGCTATGTCTGCGAAAGCTACCGCATCCTTCCACTGGGCGCAGAATTCATTGACGCCCATCCTTATGTAACAGACACCGAGCGCAGTTTCATCGAGAGCGCGGCGGAGGCGGGAATGCGCTCCTGTCTGGGGATACCCATGCGGCTAAGGGGGTCCGACCGCTTTGGCGGCTTCATCGTCGGCACAGGCCGGGACAAGACCAGTTTCATGGAAAAGGTGTTTCCGCGGGCCGAGGAGATCAGGCTGTTCTGCCTTTTGGTCCACCGCCGCTTCGAAGAACTGACAACGCAGAATGCCACGCCTGTGCCGGATGCATCGAAAAACGGGGAGTTCTCCAAATTCCTGATCGCGCCGGAACTGCCGGAACCCTTTGAGATGCTCAGCCCGCGTGAGCGGGAAATTGTCTACCTTCTGGCACAGGGCCGCAGCAGACAGGAAACCGCTGAACTCTGCACCATTTCGGTGCATACCGTGTCAGATTACGCTAAATCCGCCTATCGCAAGCTGGGCGTCAACAACCGGGCGCAGGTCGCGGCGCTGATTTACCAGGGCGATGCCGCCCCCTGACCCGGCAGGTCTCTGGACCTGCGGCGCATGAATGCCTAAGTCTGGCCCATGCCGCAGGAGACCCCGATGACAAAACCCGCCCTCACGCTCTACCTTGCCGCCCCGCGCGGTTTCTGCGCGGGCGTGGACCGCGCGATCAAGATTGTCGAGATGGCGCTGGAGAAATGGGGCGCGCCGGTCTACGTGCGCCATGAAATCGTGCATAACAAATTCGTCGTCGACGGGTTGCGCGACAAGGGCGCGGTCTTTGTCGAGGAACTTGCCGAATGCCCCGATGACCGCCCGGTGATCTTTTCGGCCCATGGCGTGCCGAAATCCGTGCCAAATGCCGCCCAGGCCCGCAACATGATCTATGTCGATGCGACCTGCCCGCTGGTCAGCAAGGTCCACATCGAGGCGCAGCGTCACGCCGACAACGGATTGCAGATGATCATGATCGGCCATGCGGGCCACCCCGAAACGGTGGGCACCATGGGCCAGCTGCCCGAGGGCGAGGTCTTGCTGGTGGAAACATCTCAGGATGTCGCGGCGATCGAGGTCAGGGATAAGCAGCGGCTGGCCTATGTCACCCAGACAACGCTCAGCGTGGATGACACTGCGGATATCGTCGCGGCGCTCAAGGCCCGCTTTCCTGCAATCGTCGGGCCGCACAAGGAAGACATCTGTTACGCGACAACCAACCGCCAGGAGGCGGTCAAGGCGATGGCGCCGAAATGCGACGCGATACTGGTTGTCGGTGCCCCGAATTCCTCCAACTCGAAGCGGCTGGTCGAAGTCGGTGCGCGCGCCGGTTGCAGCTATGCGCAGCTGGTCCAGCGCGCCGATGACATCGACTGGCGCGCGCTTGAGGGGATCACATCCATCGGCATCACCGCCGGCGCCTCTGCCCCCGAAGTGCTGATCGACGAAGTGATAGATGCCTTCAGGACCCGGTTTGACGTCACCCAGACACTGGTGGAAACGGCACAGGAAAACGTGGAATTCAAGGTTCCCCGGATTTTGCGCAAGGCAGGCTGAGCGGGTGCCTTTTCGGTCTCACTCGCCTGCAGTTGAACCAAATCGCAATCACCCTGCCCCGCCGGTTTGCAGGATTAATCGGTCCTGGCCCTAGCGTAGCAGTCAACGGATTGCTAAGGACGCCTTGCTTTCGAACACGCCTGAAACGGGATCTGAAACCTGATGAACCGCATACCCGCCCCAGCCCTGTTGCTGGCCCTTGCAGGCCTGATCCCGTTCCTGTGGGCCGCCCTGCTGGCGCTGGGGCTCACCTCGGCGGCCGACTGGAACCTGCCTGCCGTATTCGCGGGGGACGGCCGCCTGCTGATGGTGCGCTACGGCGGGATCATCCTGCCCTTCATGGCAGGCACCCTCTGGGCCTTTGCGACGCGGGCAGAAGGCCTGCCGGCTTTCGCCGCCTATGTCGCTTCCGTCCTGCCCGCACTGTGGTGGTTCTTCATGCCCGGCACCAGCGCCGAAACCGCGCTGATCAACCTCGCCATCGGCTTTGCCGCGCTGCTGCTGATCGAAATCGCCTTTGACCGGTGGCAACTGACGCCATCCTGGTGGCTGGCCCTGCGCATTCAACTGACCGTCGTGGTCCTGGTCTGCATCGCCATCGGTATCTGGGCATGAGCGATCCTCAAACCCTCGCCGTCTACGACGCTCAGGCAGACGACTACGACGCGATGATGCAGGCGGAAGCCACGGCCGACGCGCGCGTACACCATTTCATCACGGCCTTGCCCGAAGCGGCCAGCGTGCTCGACCTCGGCTGCGGGCCGGGGAACTATGCCCGCATTTTTGCAGAGGCCGGGCTGAAGGTCACCGCCATCGACGCCTCGGCGGAAATGGCAGGCCGCGCCGCGGCGATCCCCGGCGTGACGGCACGCCATGGGTTTTTCGAGGATGTGACGGAACTGAACGCCTACGATGGCATCTGGGCCAGCTTCTCCCTCCTGCACGCCCCGCGCGCCGAACTGCCGGGCCACCTGACCCGCCTGCGCGAGGCGCTGAAACCGGGCGGCACCTTTTTCATCGGCATGAAAACCGGCACCGGCGGCGGACGTGACGATCTGGGAAGACATTATGAATACTACAGCCAGGAAGAACTGGAGACATTGCTGCAGACGGCAGGATTCTCGCCGGCACAGCACTGGACCGGCTATGGCAAAGGGCTGGCCGGGCAATATGACGGCTGGATCGTGATCCACGCAAATGGCTAAACTTTACGCATATACCGATGGTGCCTGTTCAGGAAATCCCGGCCCCGGCGGCTGGGGCGCGCTGATGCAGGCGCGCGACGGCGACCGGGTGATCAAGGAACGCGAGCTCAAGGGCGGCGAAGCGGCCACCACCAACAACCGCATGGAACTGCTGGCCGCGATCCACGCGCTGGAGGCGCTGGAGCGGGACAGTGAAATCACCATCGTCACCGACAGCAACTACGTCAAGAACGGCATCACCGGCTGGATCCACGGCTGGAAAAAGAACGGCTGGAAGAACGCGGCCAGGAAACCGGTGAAGAACGCCGAACTCTGGCAGCGGCTGGACACCGCCAATGCCCGCCACCGGGTGACCTGGGAATGGGTCAAGGGCCACGCCGGCCACCCCGAGAACGAACGCGCGGATGCGCTGGCGCGAGCGGGCATGGCCCCTTTCAAGAAATGACCCTGCTCGCGGTACTGGATTACGGATCGGTTCTGGTCTTTGCGATCACCGGAGCACTGGTGGCCAGCCGCGCCCAGCTTGACCTTGTGGGATTTGCCTTCATCGCCTGCCTCACGGCCCTGGGCGGCGGCACCATCCGCGACCTTCTGCTGGACCGCAACCCGATCTTCTGGATCGCAAACCCCACCTATCTTGCGGTAGCCGCCGGGGCGGCGCTGGTGGTCTTTTTCACGGCCCACCTGCTGGAAAGCCGGATGCGGGCGCTGGTCTGGCTTGACAGCGTCGCACTGGCGATTGCCGTCGCGGCGGGCGCGGGGGTGGCACTGGCGCTGGATCAATCCGCTGTCATCGTGGTGCTGATGGGCATGGTCACCGGCTGCATGGGCGGGCTGATGCGCGACGTCGTCGTGGGCGATGTGCCCGTGGTCCTGAAACAGGGAGAACTCTACGTGACCGCCGCCTTTGCCGGTTCCGCGGCTGCAGCGCTGTCTCGTTATTACGGGTTTGACCTGCTCATCACCCTGCTGGCCTGCGCCGTGACCACCTGGGTTCTGCGTGCCGGGTCCCTTGCCTTCGGCTGGCACCTGCCTGTCTACAAGAGCACCCCGCCAAAGTCCTGAACCTGTTCTTTTTGGCCTTAAATATTCCCCGCCGGAGGCAATGGCCCGCAGGGCCATCCAACTACCTGCGCCAGTGGAACGGCACGATGATCAGCGCCCCGATGGAGGACACGATCGCATTCATGCCCGGGCTGGCAAAACCGATCCCGAACATGATCCGCACAAAATAGAACAGAAAGGCACCCCCGATGCAGATGATGATGCTCTGCAATATACCGTTGTGGGTCCACCCGGTCTTTTCAGAGACATAGCCAACGATCCCTGCAATCACCACGGTGCCGAAAAGTGCCAGAAACATCGCTTAACCTTCCCCCAGCAGGGTGCCGGGCGCAATCCGTGCGCCGCTTTGAAACACATCCGCGTCCTGAGCAGCCTTGCCCGCCTTTTGCAGACGCGTCAATGCAACCGCCCCGGTGCCGCAGGCAACATGCAGGCCTTCGGTCAATACCCGCCCCGGCTGCCCGCTCCCGTCAGCCAGCCGCGACCCCAGCACCTTGATGCGCGTCCCCTCCTGTTCGAACCAGGCCCCGGGAAAGGGCGACAGCCCCCGGATCAGGCGGTCGACCTCGGCCGCGGGCCGGCTCCAGTCGATGCGCGCCTCGGCCTTGTCGATCTTGGCGGCATAGGTCACGCCCGCTTCCGGCTGCGGCTCTGGCACGAGGGTGTCCAGATGCGCCAGCGCCTCGGTGATCGCTTCGGCGCCCAGCCTGCTCAGCCGGTCATGTAGCTGCGCGGTGGTTTCCTCCGCTCCGATATCCACCGCCCGGCGCAGCAACACCGGCCCGGTGTCCAGCCCTGCCTCCATCTGCATGATGCAGACCCCGGTCTGCGCATCCCCCGCCATGATCGCCCGGTGGATCGGCGCCGCGCCGCGCCAACGGGGCAAAAGACTGGCGTGAATGTTCAGGCATCCGCGCGCGGGCGCATCCAGAATCGCCTGCGGCAGGATCAGACCATATGCGACCACCACCGCCACATCCGCCTTCAGCTCTGCAAATGCGGCCTGAGCGGCCTCGGATTTCAGCGACACAGGATGCCGGACGTTCAGCCCCATGGCTTCTGCCCGCTGATGTACCGGCGTCGGCCTGTCCTTCTTGCCGCGCCCGGCGGGGCGGGGCGGCTGGCAATAGACCGCGGCGATGTCATGCCCGGCGGCCACCAGCCCCTCCAGCACCGGGACGGAGAATTCGGGTGTGCCCATGAAAACGATACGCATCAATGTCTCCCGACGGGGGGCGGCGGATGGCCCGCCCTAGCTGTTCAGTTTCTTTGCACGCCGCAGCAGCATGTCGCGTTTGACCTTGCTCAGATGATCGAAATACATCCGCCCGGCCAGGTGGTCGATCTGATGCTGGACCGAGGTTGCCTCAAGCCCCACGAACTCGCCGCGCCTGATCGTCCCCGTCTCGTCCATATAGCGCACGCTGACCGCGCGCGGGCGGCTGATCCTGGCGGACACCCCCGGCAGGTTGGGCGAGGCTTCCTCGTAGTCGTTCATCTTCACCGATGCTTCCAGCACCTGTGGGTTGGCCATGCGGATGCGTTTCTTGCGGTCCCTGGAGGCGTCGACGACAGCAAGCTGCAGCATCACGCCGATCTGCGGCGCGGCCAGCCCGACACCGGGCATGGCATCCATCGTCTCGATCATGTCCTCCCAGATCGCGCGGATCTCATCCGTGATCTCGGGCACCTTTTCCGCAGCGGTTCGCAGGCGCTTGTCCGGCCAGGCAATGCACTTGCGCAGTGTCATAGCCCCTCATACTCGGCCAAAAGCGCCGTCCTTGTGTCGCTGTCCAGGTGATCAAAGGTCACCACACCGTCCAGATGATCCAGCTCATGCTGCGCACAGACGGCAGCGAAACCGTCAAAGCTCTGAACATAGCGGCCCCCGTTCAACCCGGTCCAGACCATCTGCACCCGCGTCGGACGGTTGACCATCGCGGTTACGCCGGGAATGCTCAGGCATCCCTCCTCGGTGTCGGCGCGGTCCTCACCAACCTCCTGTATCATCGGGTTGATGCAGACCAGCGGGTCGGGCTTGCCCTCTTTCCAGCCGACATCCATCACGAAGAGACGCAGCATCGCACCCACCTGTGGCGCGGCCAATCCGCGCCCCGGTGCGGCATACATGGTTTCCAGCATGTCGGCAGCCAGCGTTTCGATCTCCGGCGTGATCCCGGCCACGGGGGCACAGGTCTCTGTCAGGCGCGGGTCAGGCCAGGTCAGGATCGGCAGAATGCTCATGTCCGCGCCAGTTCGCGCTTCAGCTTGACCATCTTGCGGGTGATCATCTGCCGTTTCAGCGGCTTGAGGTAGTCGATGAACAGCTTGCCATCCAGGTGGTCGATCTCGTGCTGCACGCAGGTCGCCCAGAGCTTGTCAAAGGTTTCTGTCCGTTCGTTCCCGTCCCGGTCGATCCAGCGCACCTCCACCTCTGCCGGGCGGGTCACATCGGCATATTGGTCCGGAATGGACAGACACCCTTCCTCATAGGTGTTCAGCCGGTCAGAGGAGGCGATGACTTCGGGGTTGAACATGACCAGCGGGCGGGGTGCTTCACCCTCCGCCTTGACGCAATCCAGCACGATCAACCGGCTCGACACCCCGATCTGCGGTGCGGCAAGGCCGATGCCCGGTGCTTCATACATGGTCTTCAGCATGTCATCGGCCAGGGCGCGCAAATCGTCAGACAGGTCGTCCACGGGCGCTGCTGCCTTTTTCAGGCGCGGGTCGGGGTGCAAAAGGATCGTGCGTTTCATGGCCACGATTTAGGGCAACACCTGCACCTCTGCAACCGGGGGCTTGCAGCCGCGGGAATTGAGGATAGCTTGCACCCCAAGTTTATAGGAGCGCCTCATGAGTTTTGACGAGATCATCGACCGCCGTGGCAGCCATTGTGCCAAATGGGACAAGATGGAAGCCATTTATGGCGTGCCACGCGACACCGGAATCGCGATGTGGGTCGCCGACATGGATTTCCAGCCGCCCCAGGTGGTGCGCGATGCCCTGCAGGCACAGGTCGATCACGGTTTCTTCGGCTATTTCGGCGATGACAGCAAATACCTGGCCGCGATCCAGTGGTGGATGGAAAACCGCCACGGCTGGAAGGTCGATCCCTCCTGGGTCTTCACCACCCACGGTCTGGTGAACGGCACCGCACTCTGCGTCGAAAGCTTCACCGCGCCCGGCGAAGGGGTCATCCTGTTTACTCCGGTCTATCATGCCTTTGCCCGGGTCATCTCTGCGGCGGGCCGTCAGGTTGTCGAATGCGAGATGATCAACGACAACGGTCGCTACGAGATGGATTTCGACCGCTGGGACGCTCAGATGACCGGCAACGAAAAGATGCTGGTCCTGTGTTCCCCGCACAACCCCGGCGGCCGCGTCTGGACCCGTGAGGAACTGCAGGGCGTGGCCGATTTCGCGAAGCGCCACGACCTGATCATCGTTTCCGACGAAATCCACCATGACCTCGTGATGCCCGGCCACAAACATACGCCGATGGCGCGGATCGAAGGGGTCACCGACCGGCTGGTGATGATGACCGCCTCCACCAAGACCTTCAGCATTGCGGGGGCGCACGTCGGCAATGTGATCATCGAAGACGACAAGCTGCGCGCGAAATTCGGTGCGCGGATGATGGCACTGGGCCTGTCCCCCAACTCATTCGGTCTTTTCATGGCCACCGCCGCCTATTCGCCCGAAGGGGCCGCCTGGGTCGATGATCTGGTGACCTATCTGGATGGCAACCGAAAGCTGTTCGATGCGGCGATCGATGCCATTCCCGGCCTGTCGTCGATGAAACTGGAGGCCACCTATCTGTCATGGGTGAACTTCGAGGACACCGGCATGCCGATGAGCGAGGCCATCAAGCGGGTTCAGGAAGACGCCGCCATCGCGGTCAACCACGGTGAGACATTCGGCAAGGGGGGCGAGACGTTCATGCGGTTCAACATCGCCACGCCCCGCGCCCGTGTCGAAGAGGCCTGCAACCGCCTGACGGACGCCTTCCGCGATCTGCAATAGCGGCGTTCAGCCCCTGCGCCTGTCGGTAATCAGCCCGGCGGGCGCGTTGTCCGCCCTTTCAAAGTCAAGTGCGGCATGGTCCGCCACGGGTGTGGCGCGCTTGAATTCATAATGCATCTCACCCGGAACAACCTCTTCCGTGGCGACAATCAGGCATTGGAACAGATGCTTGGACCCGTCGAAAATATCGACCAGCCCGCGCAGTTTTGGCGCATCCTGAGCGTCCACGGCAAAACCCGATTTCCACATCCGCAAAATCGGATAGGTCACCCCGCCCACGTCGATCCGCAACCGGGACGCGCGTCTCAGGCTCGCCATGCGGGCCGCATCAAGGCCTGCCTGAACCTCTTTCGAGAATACCGTTTCCATGAAATCCCCCACCCAACTGATTAATCAAACTGGGCGAAAGCCAAACAAAATCAAGTGAATATTTCATTACGGGGATCATCTGTGCAAGGTTGCAGATGTGCTGCGCGCGGGGATTCCTGTGCGCAAGCCTCCAACCGCTCTAGATATGGTTTGGACTGAAAAGGGGAGAACAACATGGGCCTTCTGATCGACGGCGTTTGGCACGACAAATGGTATGACACCAGCAAGACAGGCGGCAAATTCGAACGTTCCGCCGCGCAGTTTCGCAACTGGATCACCTCCGATGGCACCCCCGGACCATCCGGCACCGGCGGTTTTGCAGCCGAATCGGGCCGGTATCACCTCTATGTCAGCTTTGCCTGCCCCTGGGCACACCGCACCCTGATCTTCCGCCAGATCAAGGGCCTGGCCGATCACATCAGTATTTCCGCCGTCCACCCCGATATGCTGGGCGAGGGCTGGACCTTTGACACCGATTTCCCCGGTGCCACCGGCGACACCCTGTTCGGCCTGCCCTATGCGCGCGACATCTACATCCGCGCAGACCCCAGGTTCAGCGGCCGCGTGACCGTGCCGATCCTGTGGGACAAATCGCAGGGCACGATCGTCTCCAACGAAAGCGCAGAGATCATCCGCATGTTCAACAGCGCGTTCAACGGGGTCACCGGCAATACCGACAACTATTACCCGGAGCCGCTGCAGGCCCGGATCGAGGAGCTGAACGCCCGCATCTACGACACCTTCAACAACGGCGTCTATCGGTCGGGCTTTGCCACCACGCAGGAGGCCTACGAAGAGGCTGTCTATCCGCTGTTCGACACCCTGGACTGGCTTGAGGATATCCTGTCGACCAACCGCTACCTGACAGGGGATCGGGTGACCGAAGCCGATTGGCGCCTGCTGCCGACGCTGCTGCGCTTTGACAAGGTCTATCACACGCATTTCAAGTGCAACCGCAGCCGCATCACCGATTACCCAAACCTCTGGGCCTACACCCGTGAGCTGTACCAATGGCCCGGCGTGTCGGACACGGTGAACTTCGATCACATCGTGCGCCACTACCACTACAGCCACGAGTCGATAAATCCCTACCGGATCATCCCGATCAACCCGCAGCCGGACTTTGACGCGCCGCACGGACGCGGCTGATCAGGGCGGGTCAGGCGCTGTCCACTTCCCGGCCATAATGCTGCACCATCGCGGCAAGGTCCTCCGGCTCGGTCCCCGTGGGAACAAGGGCACGGGCATTCGCGACATGGGCAAATATCGACCCATCCGAAAAGAACGAGGTGTTGGAGACAAAGATCACCTGCGCTTTCGGCATCCTGTAATTGGCGAAATCCGCAACCGCCAGCGCGGCACCGTCAGCCAGCACAAGGTTCAGGATGATGATCTGGGGCTCATTCTCTGACAGGTAGCTGACCGCATCGTCCTGTGTATGGCGCAGAACCACGTCCATCCCGTGCCGCTCAAGATGCCGCTTCCAAAGCTGACCCAGCTCAGCACAGCTTTCGACGATCAGCACTTTCATATGGGGTCCTCGTCCGGCAGCGGGGCGCACCATGGCCTGAATAACGGTGGTCTGCCCGATAGGTTAACAAATGGTTAAAAAGCGGTGAAATTGATTAACGATTCAGACTTTCCTTGAAGATCACGATTTTTTCAGCTTTGACAACGCAGAGTGGGGGAAGTTTAGGCGAAAATGTCAGTCGATCAAGTAGCGCCAAAATCAGCAAAGCGTGATCATGGGGGCGGTGTTGACGCCGCCGCCCGGCGTTTTGGCGGCACGCGCGACAGCTGGCTGGACCTTTCAACCGGGATAAACCCCCTGCCCTATGACGTGCCTGATCTGCCCGCCTCGGACTGGACCGACCTGCCCGACGAAAACGCCCGCCTCCGGCTTGAGACCGCGGCCCGGCACTTCTGGAATGTACCGAAGGGGGCAGCGATCTGCGCCGTCCCCGGGGCCTCGGCAGCCATTGCGCGCATTCCCCTGCTTGCTGCGGCGGACCGGGTGCGCATCCCCGAACCTACCTATAACGAACATGCCGCCGGGTTTGCAGCGGCTGGCTGGCAGGTGGGGGCGCAGGCAGGCAGCGCCTCTGTGCTGGTCAATCCGAACAACCCGGACGGGCGCATCTGGCAGGCCGGTGATCTGGACGGTGCATTGCGCGTCATCGACGAAAGCTTTTGCGACGTCACCCCAGAAGCAACCCTGATGGATCAGGCCACCCGGCCCGGCACGCTGATCCTCAAGAGCTTTGGCAAATTCTGGGGTCTGGCGGGTCTGCGGCTGGGATTTGTCATCGGCGATCCCGCACTCGTTCACCAATTGTCTGCCGGGCTCGGACCCTGGGCGGTATCCGGTCCGGCGCTGCGGATCGGCGCGCTTGCGCTTGAGGATCAGGCCTGGGCCGACAAGACACGCGAACGCCTGCAAAGCGATGCGGCGCGGCTGGATCAGCTGATGCTCAACGCCGGGGCGGAGGCCATTGGTGGCACGACGCTCTTCCGGCTTTACGATGTCGCCAATGCCACCGACTGGCAGATGCGGCTGGCCTCCCATCGGATATGGAGCCGGGTGTTCCCCTATAACGCGCGCTGGCTCCGGCTGGGCCTGCCTGCACCGGATGCCTGGCAAAGGCTTGAGCGGGCGCTGGCATGACCGCAGTTCTGCTTTTCCTGGCGATGCTTCTGGACGCCGCATTGGGCGAACCCGAATGGCTCTGGCGGCGTGTGCCTCATCCCGCCGTCCTCATGGGCCGTGCGGTTGCCTGGTGCGACGATAAACTGAACACGGGCCAGGCGCGCAGGGCAAAGGGCCTTGCAGCCATCGCCGGCCTTGTGGTCGCCGCAGCGGTAACGGGGCAGATCCTCAGCCTGCTGGGACCGGTGGTAGAGGTGCTGGTGGTGGCGATCCTGCTGGCGCAACGCTCCCTTGTCGCACATACGAATGCGGTTGCCGATGGCCTGCGGCTGTCCCTGCCTGCAGGCCGCCGCGCGGTTGCGATGATCGTCAGCCGCGACACCGCCGATATGTCGCCCTCTGCCGTCGCCCGCTCTGCCATCGAAAGCGCATCCGAAAACCTGAGCGACGGGGTCATCGCCCCGGCCTTCTGGTTTCTGATCGGCGGGCTTCCGGGCATTCTGGTCTACAAGGTTGTCAACACCGCCGACAGCATGATCGGCTATCGTACCCCGCGCCACAAGGATTTTGGCTGGGCATCTGCACGGCTTGACGATCTGCTGAACCTGATCCCGGCGCGCCTGACCGCATTGCTGATCGCCCTGCCCTCCGGCGTGATCAACGACTGGCGCGCCATCGCCGGTGACGCCCGCCTGCACCGATCCCCGAATGCCGGCTGGCCCGAAGCCGCCATGGCCCGCGCGCTTGGTGTGGCCTTGGCCGGGCCACGGGCATATGATGGCGCGATGCAGAACTTTGCATGGGTCCATCCCGCCGGAAGGCGCACCCTGGCTGCCGCTGACGTGGACGCGGCGATCCGCCGGTTGTGGCAGGCCTGGGGCGTGATGCTGGGCCTGTGTGCGATATTGATACTGATTTCGTCCTGAAGGATTTTCATGCGCCGACTTATTTGTACGCTTGCCCTGACACTCCTGGCCCAGCCCGTCCTGGCCGACACGCCCTGCGGCGGTAATTTTGCAAACTTCGTCTCCGAGCTGAAGACCGAAGCAATTGCAAATGGCATAGAACCCGCGACGGCTGATGCTTTCTTTGACGGCATCCGGCAGGACCCGGCAGTGCTGGCAGCAGACCGCAAACAGGGTGTCTTCCAGATCCCGTTCGTGGATTTCGCGCGCCGCCTGATCTCCGAAGATCGCCTGCGCCGGGGCCGGGCCAACGCCCAGAAATACGATGCAATCTTTGACCGGGTAGAGACCGAATATGGCGTTGACCGTGGCGTCCTGCTGGCCTTTTGGGCCTTCGAGACGGATTACGGCGCATTCCAGGGAGATTTCAACACGGCCAATGCCCTGGTCACACTGGCACATGATTGCCGCCGTCCGCAATTGTTCCGCCCCCAGGTGCTGGCTGCGGTGACGCTCTCTGCCCAGGGCGGGTTCGATCCACGCCGGACCACCGGTGCATGGGCCGGGGAAATCGGCATGGTCCAGATGCTGCCCCGCGATATTCTGGAGAACGGCGTGGACGGTGATGGCGACGGTGTCGTTTCGCTCAAGACATCGGCCCCCGATGCGCTGCTGTCCGGGGCCAGGATGCTGCAAAGCCTCGGCTGGCGCGCCGGTGAGCCCTGGCTTGCCGAAGTTGTCATGCCATCGGATTTCGACTGGTCCCTGACCGGCCTGGAGACGACGAAACCGGTGTCCGAATGGCAATCGCTTGGGGTGCAGCCCCGCAACGGCCCGCTGGCAGAGGGGCTGACAGGATCGGTCCTGCTGCCGCAGGGCAAGGATGGCCCGGCCTTTCTGGCCTATCCCAATTTCCGGGTCTATTTCGACTGGAACCAGAGCTTTACCTACGTCATGACCGCCGCCTATTTCGCCACCAGGCTTCAGGGTGCGCAGGTCTTTGACGCAGGCAGCCCCCGGACCGGGCTGGACGGCACCCAGATGAAGGCCCTGCAAACCAAACTGGAAGCGCGCGGTCATGATGTCGGTGGCGTTGACGGCATCCTTGGCGCGGACACCCGCGCCGCCGTGCGCGCGGAACAGGTGCGGCTGGGCCTGACAGTCGACGGATGGCCAACGCCCGAACTGCTATCGCAACTTTGAACCCAGGAGAAACCACATGCCTCTGAAGAAAACATCCGCCCAGATGGTTGCCGATGCCCGCGCCAAGATCGAGGAGATTGACAGCGAGGCGGCCATCGCCCTGCTGAAAGACCCCGATGTCCAGTTCGTCGATCTGCGCGACCCGCGCGAACGTGATCGCAGCGGTTTCATCCCCGGCGCATTTCATTGCCCGCGTGGCATGCTGGAATTCTGGGTCGATCCCGAAAGCCCCTATTTCAAGGATGTCTTTGCCCAGGACAAGAAATTCGTCTTCCATTGCGCCTCCGGCTGGCGCTCCGCCATTTCGGTCGCCACCCTGCAGGAGATGGGCTTTGAGGCAGCCCACCTGCGGGACGGTTTCGGCGGCTGGGAAAAGGCCGGTGGCCCGGTGGAAAAGAAGGGCGATCACTAGAGCGCTTCGGAACATACCTGAATCACTTGTTCGCTGCCTCTCCCTTCGGTCGAACGCGAAAAGTGATGTGGGATGTTTCAAGTTTGTCCCGAAACGCTTTAGTCAGTTTCCCGGCCGGAACCGGTATCGCCGGACAAGGCGCATGTTTGCATTTTGTTTAGCTTTGACTTATATTCTGAAGATCGAAACGAAGTTGTAGTCCAGCTTCTTCACCTGAACTACAGACCCCGCAGAGCGTCTACTCTTCGGGGTCACTCTTTTTCAGGGTATCAAACCCCGAGCCAGAGCCGGATGATCGCGACGATCAGTGTAGCCACACCAATCAGGACCATCCATTTTCGAAACGATTGCTCTTCCAGCCTCATCACCTCCTTCCACCGCGATGGGTCGCGGCCGGGGCATGGTGCGGACAGAATGTTCAGGAACGGTTAACCATCATCGGCGCACCGGAAAGCGGTCGCCCTTCTGCGTCAGCAAGACGACGCCGCCGTCGCGCCATGCAAAGCGGTCGCAACGATTGCGCCCGTTGTGGAAGGCCACGCAGACCGTGCCATCGGCGCCGATATCATAGACCCCATAGGCCGTTGCCCCGCCCGCATAGGAATAGCTGTAGGCGCCGCCGACAAAATAGCGCGACTGACCGTCATCATGATAGGTCAGTGTCTGCCCGTCGATCAGCGCATGGACTTCGGCAGCGGCCAGAACGGTATCCCCCGCCAGAACGGCATAGGGATCGGCAGTTGCAGGTGCCGCGGCCAGCAGCAGAGGGATCAGGAAACGCATGAACATGGGTAACGCGCCAACTGCCCCGCGTCAAAACACCATCACGCAAAACACGTCGATGTTACGTTCGGGGCGTTTTCTCAGGCCAACATTTATCAGGCCACCAGCGTTTCGGCCTTTTTCAGATCCACGGAGACCAGCTGACTGACCCCCTGTTCGGCCATGGTGACACCGAACAGCCGGTCCATGCGTGCCATGGTGACCGCATGGTGGGTAATGATCAGAAAACGCGTGTCTGTCTGGCGGCACATCTCGTCCAGCAGGTCGCAAAAGCGCGTGACATTGGCATCGTCCAGCGGCGCATCGACTTCGTCCAGCACGCAGATCGGGGCCGGATTTGCCAGGAACACGGCAAAGATCAACGCCATCGCCGTCAGCGTCTGCTCACCCCCGCTGAGCAGGCTGAGCGTGCTCAGCTTCTTGCCCGGCGGCTGGCACATGATCTCAAGCCCGGCCTCAAGCGGGTCGTCGGATTCGACCATCACCAGGTTGGCCTCCCCCCCGCCGAACAGATGTCGGAACAGCATGGAGAAGTTGGAGTTCACCTGCTCGAAGGCCGTCAGCAGACGCTCCCGCCCCTCCCGGTTCAGGCTGGCAATGCCCGAACGCAGGGTCTTGATCGCCTCTTCGAGGTCGTTCTTCTCCGCAATCAGTGAATCATGCTCTTGCTGAACGTCCTTTGCGTCTTCTTCGGCGCGCAGGTTCACCGCCCCCAGCGCGTCACGCTGGCGTTTCAGCCGGTTCACGTCAGCTTCCAGCGCATCGGCACCGGGCATCTGGTCCGGGTTGGTGTCCAGACGTGTCAGCAATTGGTTCGGGGTCAGCTGGCTGTCCTCGGCAATCCGCTCCGCCGCTGCGGTCACGCTTTCGCGGGCCGCCTCGGCGCGTGCTTCGGAGCCTGCGCGGGCCTCGCGCGCTTCGGAGGCCTCCCGCTCTGCTTCCCGCTCCGCCACAGCCGCCTCGCGCAGCGCGCTTTCCGCCTTTGACAGCGCATCGGCGGCCGTGCCGCGCCGCGCTTCGGCCCTGGCAATCTCACTGCTCAATTCTTCGCGCCTGGCGGCCAGTTCGGCCGGTGCCGCGCTGGCGTCCTTCAATTCACTTTCGGAGGCCGTCTTGCGCTCCACCAGTTCCGCAGTCCGCTTTTCAGCCGTCTCAAGGCGGTGTTTCCAGCCGCTCAGCTCCTTGACGACCTCCTGCGACCGCTTCAACCGGGCCTCGCCCTCGCGGCGCAACTCGTCATGTGCGGAACGACGCGACATCATGGTGATGCGGGCTGCCTCAACGGTCATGCGGATATCGTCCACAGCTGCACGGGCCTGCGCGAGATCGCCCAGTTCCGCCAGGGCCCGCTCGGCCTCCAGCACCCGGCCACGGGCGGCCATCGCCTCATCCTCGTGGCGCTTGACGGCCAGCCCAAGGCTTTCGAGCCGCCCTTCGGCAAGGTTGCGATCCGCCTCGGACCGGCTCAGCGCGCGTCCGGCGTCCGCAACCATGCGGTCCGCCTGCCTGCGGGCTTCGCGTGCCCGCTTGTCTGCCTCGGTCTGTTCCACCATGAGACGGGTCAGGGTCTCATGCGCAGCCCGGGCACCCTCGGCGCGCTGGCTGGCCTGCTCCAGCGATTGTTTCAAAACCTCCAGGCGGTTCAACTGCTGCAACCGAAGCGCCGCAGCAGATGGCGCATCCTCGGCCCAGGCGCGGTAGCCGTCCCAGCGCCACAAATCCCCCTCCAGGGAAACCAGCCGCTGCCCCGGCAGCAGTGCCGCCTGCAATGCCGGGCCTTCATCCGGGTCCACCAGACCAATCTGCCCCATCCGCCGGGCCAGCACATCCGGCACCGACACATGCTGCGTCAGGGGCGTGACCCCTGCGGGCAGGGGTTGATCCGTGTCATAGGCAGGCAGGATCGCCCAACCCGACGGGCCGTCGCTGTCGACTTCCGGCGCACGCAGATCGTCAGCAAGCGCCGCACCCAAGGCCTTTTCAAAGCCATGTTCGACCTGCAAACGGTCGAGGATCTGGCCGCCTTCCGCGGTGTCACGCTCCAACAGCTTTGCCAGCGCGCCGGTTTCGGCCCTGAGCGCGTTCATCTCGCCCTCAGCCTCGGAGCGTTCGGCCCGCGCGTCAGCCTCGCGGCCCTGCGTTTCGGCGCGTGCTTCCTCGGCCTGGTGCAGGGCCTCATCCGCCGATGCCGCCGCGGCCACCGCCTCTGTCTCGGCAGCTTTGGCCGCATCGAAATCCTCTGCCGCCTTGGCCAGCGCGGCACGGCTTTGGGTGACCGCTTCCTGTGCCTTCAACGCCTCGGCTTCCGACTTTGCCTGCGTCTTGCGGCTGTCCTCCAGCAGGCGCTCGGCCGATCCGTGCCGCGCGGCCAGACGGGCCACGTCTTCGGTCAGTTGCGACAGATCACCCTCGCGCGCCTGCAGCACTGTCGCGGCCTCGCGTGCCGCTTCTGACGCGCGTTCCAGCGCGGTCTCGTGCCCTTCGCTCGCCTTGGCCAGCTCGCGCTGCTCCCATTCCAGCCGCTCGATGGTTTCGCCCGCATCACGGTTCAACCCGCCTTCGCGTTCGATGTCGCGCGTCAGTTGCGCGATCCGGTTCGTCAAGGTCTCGATCGCGGTCTGCGCCCGGGCCTCCTGATCCGCAAGGGTATCGCGCTGCACGACCAGACGTTGCAGAACGGCGGCGGCAATGGCTTCTTCCTCGCGCAGGGGCGGCAGGGCTTCTTCCGCCGTGCTGCGTGCCTTGATCGCCTGCTGGACAATGCTCTGGGCCTGTGCTGCTGCCGTCACACGCGCCCGCAGGTCATCTTCCGCCTTCGCGCGGGCATCATCCGCCTCGCGCCAGCGCCGATACAGCAGCATCCCCTCGGTCCTGCGCAGCTGATCGCCGATCTCGCGATAGCGCGCCGCCTGGCGGGCCTGCCGCGCAAGCTGCGCAAGCTGGGTGGCCAGTTGTTCGATCACGTCGTCGACCCGCGCCAGGTTCGCCTCGGCACCGTTCAGCTTCAGTTCCGCCTCGTGACGCCGCTGGTACAGACCGGAAATACCGGCCGCTTCCTCAAGGATCCGGCGGCGGTTCTTGGGCTTGGCGTTGATCAACTCGCTGATCTGGCCCTGCCGCACCAGCGCAGGGCTGTGCGCCCCTGTCGAGGCATCGGCAAACAGCATCTGCACATCGCGCGCGCGCACGTCCTTGCCCGCCGCCTTATAGGCGCTGCCCACATCGCGGGTGATCCGGCGGACAATCTCAAGCGCGTCGTGATCGTTGAAACCCGCCGGGGCCAGACGTTCCGAATTGTCGATATGCAGGGCCACTTCGGCAAAGTTGCGGGCAGGCCGGGTTGCAGCACCTGCAAAGATCACGTCTTCCATGCCACCGCCGCGCATCGCGGTGGGGCGGTTTTCACCCATCACCCAGCGCAGCGCTTCCAGCAGGTTCGATTTGCCACAGCCATTCGGACCCACCACCCCGGTCAGACCATCGGCGATGATCAGATCCGTCGGATCGACAAAGCTCTTGAAGCCCGTCAGCCTGAGTTTGGAAAAGCGCACCTAGAATGGCCCCGATGATTCAGTCATCCATGGAAAATGCGGTCCGAAAGGCCATCCTGTCAACCGCAACACACCAGAACAAGGGGGCATGGGCGACTTATCCACAAGATATTGCGGTTTCAGAAGGCCGCGCAGTCCAGGTCGAGCGAAACCTCGCCGGCGATCTCGATTTCGCTGCCCGGCACCGGAAGACATTCGATTTCCCATGGCATCGACCTGCGGCTTTTCGGTGGCGGACCGTTGCCGCAATCCAGCCGTGCAAAGGCCTGGGCCTGGTCGCCGGTCACTTCCACCACCTCGCAACCGCTCACCATCGCAATCGCCGTGCCGGCGCGCGACTGGATCGGTCCGAACCTCGGCGCATATTGCGCGTTGACGCGAATGGCCTCGGCCCTGCCACCCCGCACCCTGACATCGAAGGTGGAGCCCTGAACGGTCACACGCGTCGGGGCGACCCCGCGAAATTCAGGCGACGGGGTATTGCAGGCAATCAGGAATACCGCGGCACAAACAGCAAACAGGGATCTCATGACACCAGTGGAGGGCGGAAGGGTTAACAAATCCTTTCCCCCAGGGGCCCGCGAGACCAAACCGCCATAATGCATTTGCGGCAGGGGCGCTCTGGTCATATGATTTGACCAATTCAAGGGAAAGCCCATGCCATTCCAACCCGTCACCCCCGAGAAACTGTCCCAAGCCGTGATCCGCCAGATCGAGAAACTGATCCTGCGCGGCATCCTGCGTCCGGGAGAGCGGCTGCCGCCGGAACGTGAACTGGCCGAGCGTCTGAACGTCTCCCGCCCGTCGCTGCGCGATGCCATCGGTGCGCTGCAGGCGGCCGGTCTGCTCAGCGCCAAGGCTGGTGCCGGGGTCTATGTGGCTGACGTCCTTGGCAGCGCCTTCGCGCCCGCGCTGGTGGAATTGTTCGCGCGCCATGACGAGGCTGTCTTTGACTATCTGTCGTTCCGGCGCGACATGGAAGGGCTGGCAGCGGAACGTGCCGCCACCCATGGGTCGGACACCGACTTGGCCGTGGTGCAGGCGGTTTATGACAAGATGGAAGCCGCCCACGGCAAGCGCAACGGCGATGAAGAGGCGCAGCTGGACGCGCAGTTCCACATGGCCATCATCGAAGCCAGCCATAACGTGGTCATGCTGCACATGATGCGCTCGATGTACGAGCTGCTGCGCGGCGGTGTGTTCTACAACCGGCAGGTGATGTTCAAGCAACGCACAACCCGCGCCGCCCTGCTGGACCAGCACCGCGCCATCAACGATGCGCTGCAGGGAAGGGATGCAACACAGGCGCGGGCGGCGGTCGAAGCGCATCTTGATTATGTCGAGGATGCGCTGACCAACCAGAAAAAGGCCGACCGGAACGAAAGCATCGCACGCCAGCGGTTGCAGCACGAAACGCAGGGATAACCCGCAAGTCCCAGGGGGCGCACGCTCCTCACGGGTTTCGCCGGGATGTTACCTCCGGAACGAAAAAAGCCCCGGCGGGGCCGGAGCTTTCAAACGTTTCTGGAAACGCCGATCAGTGCAGCTTGGCGTCGACCTGCGTAATTGCATCGTCGATCAGCTTGTTGCCTTCTGCTGCCGACATCTGCTTGGCGATGACATCGCGTGCCGCAGCAATCGCAATCGTCACGGCCTGATCGCGGACTGCCTTGATCGCTGCCGCCTGGGCGGAACCGATCTGGTCTTCCGCAGCCGCAAGACGACGCTCAACCGATTTGGCCAGCTCTTCACGCGCCTGTCCGGCTGAACGCTGCGCTTCTTCCTTGGCGGTTGCAACGATGCGGTCGGCCTGTTCCTGCACTTCCTTCTGCTTGCGCTCGTAGCTTGCCAGCAGGGTCTGTGCTTCTTCGCGCAGGGCGCGGGCTTCTTCCAGCTCGGTCCGGATGTCCGCGGCACGTTTGTCCAGCATCACGCCGATCATGCCGGGCACCTTGAAATAGAACAGCACGGCAATGAACAGGATGAACGCCAGAAGCACCACGAAGTCGGTGTTCCCCAGCGAAAAGAACACGTCGCCCGCAGCAAGCGCCGGTGACGCGGCAAGAGCGGCGATGAGGGCGGTCAGGGTCAAACGCATGGTTTATCCTTTCATCCGGGATGCAACGGCCGCATTGACAGTCTTTGCATCCGCCTTGCCACCCATGGCTGCCACGATCTCTTTTGTGGTGTCCTTGGCGACTTTCTCCACGTTCTCCAACGCCCCTTCGCGGATTTCCGCGATGGCTTTTTCGGATTCGGCGGTCTTGGCCGCGATCTCTTCGTCTGCCTTGGCCATGGCGGCATTGAGATCCGCCTGCATGTCGGCCTTGGCTTCTGCGATGATGCGCTGCGCCTCGGCGCGGGCATCGACAAGCGCCTTGTTATAGGCCTCTTCCGCTTCCAGGGCCTTGGCCTTGAGATCCTCGGCAGCGGCGATATCGTTTGTGATCGTGCCCTGCCGTTCCGACAGAACCGCGCCGATGCGCGGCAGCGCCACGCGGGACAGGATCAGGTAGGTCGCGATCAGCGCCAGCACCAGCCAGAAAATCTGGTTTCCCCAGGTGGAGAAATCCAGCTGCGGCATGCCGGGTGTGCTTGCGTGTTCCGCCATATCGACGCCAATGGCGTCGGCAAGGCCATCGCTATGTGTTTCAGTTGCCATCAGGGCCTCCTTGGAAACTTGGCCTATACGCTTGGGCGGATGTCAACACACCCGCCCGTTCGTAAGGATGTCGTAACCTGGAAGTTAAACGGCGAACATCAGCAGCAGCGCGACGAGGAAGGCAAAGATGCCCAGCGCTTCTGCGAACGCGATGCCGATGAACAGGGTTGCTGTCTGCGATGCAGCAGCCGAAGGATTGCGCAATGCGCCAGCCAGGTAGTTGCCTGCAACGTTGCCAACCCCGATTGCGGCTGCGCCGGAACCGATTGCTGCCAGACCTGCGCCGATGTGTGCGAGTTCGCCTTCCATGTGAATTCTCCTTACGATTGGAAGTTGAGAGGTGGCGGGCAAGCCCGCCGTAATCTTAGTGATGCGGGTGAAGCGCGTCCTTGAGGTAGACACACGTCAGGATCGTGAAAACATAGGCCTGGATAAAGGACACCAGAACCTCAAGCCCGTACATCGCGGTGATCGCCACCACGGAGACGGGGCTGATGATGGTGATCGCGGCAAACCCTGCGAAAACCTTGATCACCGCGTGGCCCGCCATGACGTTGCCTGCCAGACGAATGGAGTGGCTGACCGGGCGGACGAAGTAGGAAATCAGTTCGATAATCGCCAGGATCGGGCGCAGCGCCAGCGGCGCGGAAGCAACCCAGAACAGGCCCAGGAAACTGGCGCCATTCTTGACGAAGCCCAGGATCGTGACGGTCAGGAACACGGCCAGGGCCAGCAGAACCGTCACCGCGAAGTGGGATGTCGGCGTGAAAGACGTCGGGATCAGCCCGAGGAAGTTGGCGCAGACAATGAACATGAACAGCGTCATGATGTAGGGGAAGTATTTCACCCCCTCCTTGCCGCAGATATCCTCGACCATCTTGTAGACAAAGCCATAAGCCAGCTCTGCCACCGACTGCATCCGCGAAGGCACGATGGCCCGCTTGGAGCTGCCCAGGACCATCAGCGCAAAGGTCGCCACAACCGCAAGGAACATCCAGAAAGTCGCGTTGGTCACCGTGTACCAGGAAACCGCGCCCTCGCCGAAAAACGGCTCGACGATGAATTGATCCATCGGGTGAAAGACCAGACCGCCTTCTTCTGCACCGTGTGTCTCTGTCGCCATCTCAGGCTCCTTCGTTCCTGTCGTCCTTGTCGGACGCGTCCCCGGTCATTTCGACCATCTTCTTTTCCTGGATTTCCTGTGCGGAGCGGAGCATCGTCTTTACCCCCGCCGCCAGGCCCAGCATGACAAACAGCACCATGAAGATCGGCAATGTACCAAACAGCACATCCAGCCCGTATCCGATGCCAAAACCGATCCCCAGACCGGCCACAAGTTCGATCACCATCCGCCAGGCAAGCTGTGCCTGAGAGTGATGTTCATCCGCACGGGGCTTGGGCGCGCTGCGCTTCTTTACGGCTTTGATCCGCGCCTCTAGCTGCTCAAGCTGCTGCTGCTGGTCCGGATCGCTCATGCCGCATACCCCAAGGGATGACTTGGGCGTTAGGTACTGGGCAGGGCCGTTAGAGTCAACTGAGATCGGAGAGGCAATAAAGCAATCGTTTACAATGCGTTACAGGTCGAATGAGATCGCTTCGCGACACGACGCCCCCGCCAGCACGCCGAAACTGCGGTGCTTTTCATATTCAACCTTTTGGTTGATCATTCTCGTCCGGTGTCCGCCAGGCCGCTGTCTGCTCAAACAACCAGTCACGGAAAACGCGCACGGCCTTGCGGCGCAGGACCCCATGACCGCGCACCAGATGATACCCCCCTTCGCGAATCCCGATGTCGGAAACGCGCAGCAGCCGCCCCGCCGCCACCTCCCCCGCGACCACCTCTTCGGACACCAGCAAGACGCCCTGACCGGCAATCGCGGCCTCGACGCTCAGAACGGAACTCAGCCGCCAGGTAAACGCCGGCACTTCCGCCGGAGCGACTCCGCCCGCCAACGCGAACCACTTGTCCCAGCTGCCCTCCGACCGGTCCCGAAGCAGCGGATAGCTCAGCAGGTCACGCGGAGAGGGTTTGGCAGTGCGCAGCAGCCCCGGCGCGGCAAAGGGGTACAACATCGCGTTGGTCAGCAGCTCCGAATTCGGATAGCGCGCGCCGGGCGGCACGAAACGGATGGCAAGGTCAGCCTCATAGCGCGCCACATCCGCCAGGTGGCGCGACGCTTCCAGCCGCACATTCACCTCCGGGTGCGCGCCGGTGAAAGACGCCAGATGCTGTATGAGGAACTTTGTCGCGAACAGGGGTTCCGAATTGACAGAGATCGTTCCCTCCGGCGTCTCGGCCAGCCCTTCGGTGGCAATGCCGATGGCATCGAGCGCGGGCGAGACCTGCGCCAGATAGGCAGCACCGTCATCGGTCAGCACAAGACCCCGCGACAGATCGCGGAACAATTGCACGCCCAGCCGGTCCTCCAGCCCCCGGACATGACGACTGATGGACGAATGGCTGACCCGCAGCTCTTCCGCCGCGCGGGAAAAGCTCTGGTGACGGCCCGCAGCCTCAAAGGCACGCAGGGCATTCAGCGGGGGCAAT
This sequence comes from Sulfitobacter sp. PR48, assembly GCF_028807335.1. NCBI lineage: Bacteria > Pseudomonadati > Pseudomonadota > Alphaproteobacteria > Rhodobacterales > Roseobacteraceae > Sulfitobacter > Sulfitobacter sp. PR48. Next base: position 177,183 of record NZ_JARAMM010000011.1, read on the forward strand.
GTTCGGCTCATGCTTACTTGTGCAGTTTTCGCACATCTCACGTCAACCATTTGTCTTTGTGGGGCCGGGGCGATTTTGGCAAATTAGCTGCAACAGCAAGCAAGGAAGGCACAAAGATGGCCTATATCGCATATCCAATGGTCCAGACGTCAAGCAAGACCCGTGCAAATTTGAAACGCATCCTGGAGTCACTGCGCAGCCTGTTTCAACGCCGCAAACATCCGCATCTGCGCGATCTGACCGACCGCGCCGCGCGGGATGCAGGGATCGACCTGGCGTTGCTCGAACCGCACCGCCTGCGCCTGCCGTCGCAGCACAGCCACCATCCCCGCAGCTGAACCGCTTCCCCAATCCCCGCAGCTTCGTTATTGAAAGGGGATGACACCCACACTCGATCAGGTTTTTGCCGCCCTCGCCGATCCCACACGCCGCGCGATTCTGGCCATGCTGCTGGAAGACGACATGGCCGTGACCGATGTGGCGGAACCGTTCGAGATGTCGCTGGCCGCGATTTCAAAGCACCTCAACGTGCTGACGGGCGCTGGACTGATCTCTCAGGAAAAGAGGGGGCGGGTGAAATGGTGCAAACTGGAACCCGAAGCGATGAAGGCCGCATCGACCTGGATGCAGGGCTTTGGCCAGTTCGAACCGATCCATCTGGACGCGTTTGAACGTTTTCTGGAAACGGAGCTGCCAACGCCAGATGAAAAAGGCGCGTGATCCCTCACGCGCCGTGTTTTCAAAAGGCCAGTTGGATTATCACGAGAACGACAACAACAAGACCAACGATGTAAATGAGGTTACGCATCCGCGGCCGCTCAGACCAGGCCGATCAGGCGCAGGATGGCAAGAACAACGACCACGAGGCCAATGAGATAAATGATGCTGCGCACGTTCACGCTCCTTTTTATTCAGATTGAATAACGAACGCGTGATCAGCGGCTTTGGTTCCCGGCCTTTCAGATATTCTTTGCCGTGTCGTCCCGCAGCAAGAGCAGCAGCGCCAATATGGTCAGCCCGACACCCCCCAGCACGAACACCGACGGCACCCCGTTGCCAAGGAAAATTTCCCAGACGATCACCCAGGTCGGTGTCAGGTAGGTATAGGCCATGACCTTGGCCGAGGGCAGCCGAAGAGTCGCAAAAGACAGCAGCACCACGGTGATCGACGTGGCGCAGATGGTCACATAGGCCAGCGTGATCCAGACAAGCGGCGGCAATCCTGTCCAGTCCGTGGCAGCGATGTCGCCCCAGGCATAGACCAGCAGCAAGACGGCACCGGCCAGCAAGGTCCCGAAAGTGAAGGTGACAGGCCCCTCGCCCCGGTTCAGGCGGCGGACCAGCGGCGTATAGATCGCATGGCTGACACAGCCCGCGAAATAGATCGCCTCGCCCCGCCCCACGTCGAACGCCATCAGGGCGCCCAGATCTGCGCGGAAAATCACCCAAAGCGCCCCGACCCCGCCAATGACCAGCGCCAGCGCCATCCGGGAGGTCAGCACCTGTCGCAACATGAACCAGGCAATCGCCGCAGCCATGACCGGCACCAGGGTGAACACCGCCGCCGCGCTGACCGGCGGCGCGGTTTTCAGCCCCTCGAACATCAGGACAAAGTAGAAGGCAAAGAACCCTCCCAGCATCAGGTAACGCCACGGCGCGACAAAGCTGGAGCGCGAGAGCGAGCCGCGACGCCAGGCCAGCATCCCGACAACAAGCGCCGCGAGCCAGAAACGAAGCGCGGTGAACGCGGTGGGCGCGATGTCATTGGCAACAAGCGCGCCCAGCGAAAACGACCCGGCGACCAGCGCCGAGAAGGCCAGCATCGCCAGATGGCCCTGTGCGCCGGGGCTCAAACCCATGCCTCGCCCACATGTTTCTTGATGAAGGCCACCAGCGCCTGCACCTTGGTGGTGCGGTGCAGGTCCACATGGGTGACAAGCCAGAGCGGCCCGGCCCATTCGTCGCGCGGCGCGTGGACTTCGACAAGATCGGGGTTACGGGCAGCTTCCACCGCATCCAGAAAGCCGATCCCGGCCCCGGCCAGCAGGGCGGCATCGGCGGCATGAGAGTCGGTGCAGCGAAAGCTGATCGCCTCAGCGGGAATGTTTTCGCGCAGCCAGATGTAGAAAGGCGCGCGGCTGTTGACATTGTCCGGCCCGATGAACCGGTGATTGGCGTAGTCCTGCGGCCCTTCGGGCAGGCCGTATTCATCGACATAGGCGCGGCTGGCATAGGCCCCGATGCGGCTGGAGGCGAGCGATTGCACCACATTGTCGGGCTGGTCCGGCACGGTGCCCGCGCGGATGGCGACATGGGCCTCGCCATATTCCAGCCGGAACAGCCGGTCGCCGGTCAGATAGCGCACCATGACCCTTGGATATTGCCGCTGAAAGGCCACCAGCATGGGCGCGACGCTTTGCGACAGGCTGGCCAGCGAGGTCACGACAAGCTCGCCCGACACATCGGCCCCCTGCCCCTTGATCCGCCCGACCAGCTGGTTGAACTGATCGTCGGTGGCCTGTGCCACGCGCAAAAGGTCCACCCCCGCCTCGGTCGCGGTGTAACCGCGCGCATGACGCTGGAACAGCTTGACCCCAAGCCGCCCCTCAAGCGCGTCGATATGCCGGATCACGGTGGCATGATGCACGCCCAGAATCTCCGCCGCACCGCTGACCGTGCCCAGCCGGGCCACATGAAAGGCGGTCCTGATCTCGTCCCAGTTGTCCATTCGATCCCTCACATCGCCTTGTGCAAATTTGAACAACGCAAGTGCATTTTCTGCCAGTTGTGTTTGGAAATGCAAGTGCTGATTTAGGATGTCAGAACAGCAAGACAGGAAAACATATCATGTCCATACTCCGCATCGACTCCTCCGCAAATACCGCAGATTCCGTGACACGCAAGCTCACCGACCGCATCGTCGCCAAACTGGGCGACAGCGATATCGTCACCCGTGACCTCGCCCTCGAACCGCTGCCCCAGATCACCCACACCTGGGCCGTTGCCCGCGCGACACCGGAAGCCGACCGCGCCCCCGAGCAAGTCGAGGCGCTGAAGGAATCCGACAAGCTGGTCGCCGAACTGCTGGCCGCCGACACCATCGTGATCGGCGCGCCGGTCTACAACTTCGGCGTGCCCGCATCGCTCAAGGCATGGATTGACCTTGTGGCCCGCGTCGGCGTCACATTCCGCTACACCGAAAATGGCCCCGAAGGGCTGGTCAAGGGCAAGCGCGTCATCATCGCCATGGCCTCTGGCGGTGTGCCGGCAGGGTCGCCTGCCGATTTCGTCACCGAATACCTGAAATTCGTTCTGGGTTTCCTTGGCATGACCGATGTAACCATCGTCGCAGCAGATGCGCTGGCCAAGGATGCCGAAGGCACCATCGCCCGGGCAAATGACCAGGTCGACGGGCTTGCCATCGCCGCCTGAGGCCAAACAGCAAGAACGCCAGTAACGCCGGGCCGACACCCCCTGTCGGTCCGGCGCAATTTATTGCCACCCGGTCACAGCCAGCCGGAACCACCCGCCGCCCTGCCGCGTTGACAGACGGGTTCTGCCGCAGCGCACAAAGGGGTGAAGATGAGTGATTGGTTTGCGGGGTCCCAGGATCTTGTCGCATTGGGCCTGCTGGCCTGCGTGTTCATCGCCTTTATCCTCGAAAAATACCCGCCCGACACAACAGCGGTCGTTGGCGCGGCCGTGTTCATCCTCTTGGGTCTGGTCAGCCCCGACGACGTGATGGCCGTTTTCTCGAACTCCGCCCCGATCACGATTGCAGCGATGTTCGTCGTCTCGGGCGCGCTGGTGCGCACCGGGGTGCTGGACGCCATGGCAGGTTTCATCGTCGAACGGGCCAGGACGCGGCCCACCCTCGCATTGGTCACCTTCTTCCTTGCCGCGCTGGTCGCCTCGGCCTTTGTCAACAACACCCCGATCGTGCTGATCCTGATCCCGCTGGTGCTGCGCCTCAGCCATGCGGTCGGCATCGTTTCGACCCGCTTGCTGATCCCCCTGTCCTATGTGTCGATCCTGGGCGGCACCTGCACCATGATCGGCACCTCCACCAACCTTCTGGTGGATGGCGTTGCGCGGCAGAATGGCCTCGACGCCTTTGGCATTTTCGAAATTGCGCCGGTGGGCATCGTTGTGGCCCTCACCGGCCTGATCTTCATGGTGCTGGCCGGTCGGTTCCTGCTGCCCGACCGTGCCGACCAGGGTGCCGTGTCCATGTTGACCGAAACCACCTTCCTGACGGAGGTTGCCATCCTGCCCGACGCGCCGATGATCGGCCAGACGCTTGCCGACACGCCCGAATTCAACCGCACGGCAATCCGCATCACCGGGCTGCGCCGGGGCGGCAACATCCAGCGGTCGGACCTGCCTGAAACGGTACTGGCAAAAGGCGACACGCTGATCCTGTCACTGCCGACGTCGGAACTGCTGACATTGCACGACATTCCGGGGTTGCGCGTGGGTCTGCGGCGCCCGGGCCGCCCCCGCGAGGACGAAGACCCCCTGATCGCGGAGGCCATCGTGCCGCCGGGTCTGGCACAGGGCCGGACCATGCTGGGGGTCACCGGGCTGGGCGCGGACTATGGCGTGCGCATCCTGGGAGCAAACCGGCACGGGCATATCCCGGGCCCCGACCTGTGGTCGGTCAAGCTGCGCTCGGCGGACAGGCTGCTCTTGCAGGGAACGGCGGCAGGGCTGGATGCGCTGGCGCGCGGCGGCACCATCGTCTCGGTCTCGCGGCCTTCGGGACGCGCATACCGGAGGCGTCAGGCCCCCATCGCCATCGGCGCATTGCTGGCTGTCGTGATCCTCGCCGCCCTCAACCTGGCCAGCATCACGCTGTTGTCGATCCTTGCGGTGGCTTTGATCCTGCTGCTGCGCTGCATCGACAATGATGAGGCCTGGGGGTCGATCGACGCGAGCATCCTGATCCTGATCTTTGCGATGCTGGTGATCGGCACGGGGCTTGAAAACAGCGGTGCCGTCGAAACCATCGTGGGCACCCTGACCCCGCTGCTGGAAACCCTCCCGCCCGTCCTGTTGCTGGCGGCGGTCTATCTGACCGCCTCGGTTCTGACGGAGCTTGTCACCAACAACGCCGTGGCGGTGGTCCTGACCCCCATTGTCATCACCCTTGCACAGCAATTGGGCATCGACCCCCGCGCGCTGGTGGTGGCCGTGATGTTCGGTGCCTCGGCAAGCTTTGCCACGCCAATCGGCTATCAGACCAACACGCTGGTCTATGGTGCCGGAAACTACAACTTCCGCGACTTTCTGCTGATCGGCGTGCCAATGAACCTGATTGTCGGCGGCGCGGCTGTTCTCTCCATCGCTTTCTTCTTCCCGCTCAGCTGAAACGCCGCCATGCTTGACTCCGCCCCGTCCAGCGCCTAAAGCCCTCGCAATCCCCGGAAGCATCGCCTTCCGGTCCCTGCCTTGTGCGGGGATCGCCCTCCACCAGCGTGTTACGCCCGTGGGGGCATTTGTGTATTCACTGCGGCCTCCCTACATCTGGGGTATTCCGCAACCGACGATAAGGGGCTTTGCCCATGTTCGAGAACCTCAGCGAACGCCTCTCCGGCGTCTTCGACCGACTGACCAAACAGGGCGCACTGTCCGAAGAGGATGTGAAAACCGCGCTGCGCGAAGTCCGCGTCGCCCTGCTGGAAGCCGACGTGTCGCTTCCCGTGGCGCGCGATTTCGTCAAGGCGGTGCAGGATCAGGCCACCGGACAGGCCGTCACCAAATCCGTCACCCCCGGCCAGCAGGTCGTCAAGATCGTGCATGACGCGCTGATCGACACCCTCAAGGGCGAAGGCGAGCCCGGCGCGCTCAAGATCGACAACCCGCCCGCCCCGATCCTGATGGTCGGCCTGCAGGGCGGCGGCAAGACCACCACGACCGCCAAGCTGGCGAAACGGCTCAAGGAGCGCGAGGGCAAGAAGGTCCTGATGGCCTCGCTCGACGTGAACCGCCCTGCGGCGATGGAACAGCTTGCCATTCTGGGCGTGCAGATCGGCGTCGATACCCTGCCTATCGTCAAGGGCGAAGACCCGGTCGCCATCGCCAAACGCGCCAAGACACAGGCGGGGCTGGGTGGTTATGACGTATACATGCTGGATACTGCCGGCCGTCTGTCCATCGACGAAGAGCTGATGCAACAGGTCGAAGCGGTGCGCAATGTCGCCAACCCGCGCGAAACCCTGCTGGTGGTCGATGGTCTGACCGGTCAGGACGCGGTGCACACCGCCCAGAACTTTGACGACCGTATCGGCATCACCGGCGTTGTCCTGACACGGATGGACGGCGACGGCCGCGGCGGTGCCGCCCTGTCGATGCGCGCCGTCACCGGCAAGCCGATCAAGTTCGTCGGCCTGGGCGAAAAGATGGACGCCCTGGAGACCTTCGAACCCGAGCGGATCGCGGGCCGTATCCTGGGCATGGGCGACATTGTTGCCCTGGTCGAGAAAGCGCAGGAAACCATCGAGGCCGAACAGGCCGAGAAGATGATGAAGCGCATGGCCAAGGGTCAGTTCAACATGAACGACCTGAAGATGCAGCTTGAACAGATGATCAAGATGGGCGGCATGCAGGGCATGATGGGCATGATGCCCGGCATGGGCAAGATGGCCAAACAGGTCGAAGACGCCGGCATGAACGATAAGGTCCTGACCCAGCAGATCGCGCTGATTCAGTCGATGACCAAGAAGGAACGCGCCAACCCCGCGCTGCTGCAGGCCAGCCGCAAGAAACGCATCGCCAAGGGCGCCGGCATGGAGGTCTCCGACCTCAACAAGCTGATGAAGATGCACCGCCAGATGTCCGACATGATGAAGAAGATGGGCAAGATGGGCAAAGGCGGCATGCTCAAACAGGCGATGAAGGGCATGATGGGCAAGGGTGGCGCTGGCATGGACCCCAGCCAGATGGACCCCAAGCAGCTTGAAGCCGCCGCAAAGGCGATGGGCGGCAAGCTGCCCGGCGGTCTGGGCGGCCAGAATCCCTTTGGTGGTGGCGGCATGGGCCTGCCCCCGGGGCTGTCCGGTTTCGGAAAGAAGAAATGACCTCTGCAACCACCCCTATTCCGACGCTGACGACAGATCGGCTGACGCTGCGTGCCCCGGCACCGCGCGACCTGCCTGCCTTCGCCGCGTTCTACGCGACAGAGGCCTCGCAGTTCGTGGGCGGCCCGATGACCGAGGCGGAGACATGGCGTTACCTCTGCCAGGTGCTGGGACACTGGACGATGCGCGGCTATGGGCGCTGGATCGTGACCACGCGCGACGACGACACCGCCATCGGCCTCGTCGGCCTGCACAACCCCCTCGATTGGCCCGAAGCCGAAGTCGGCTGGTACATCTGGTCCGGCAACGGCAAGGGCTACGCCGCCGAAGCGGGCCGCGCTGCACGCGCCTACGCTTATGCAAGGCTCGGCTGGACCACCGTGGTCAGCATGATCGCTGTGGGCAACGACGCCTCCGTGCGCGTCGCCGAAGCCATGGGAGCCACCCGGCAGGACGACTATCATCACCCCGTCTACGGCAGGATGGGTGTTTACCGGCACCCCGGACCGAAGGAGATCGCCGCATGACCGACGCCATCACACGCGCCGCCGAGCTGCTGAAAGGCCACCGTGCCAGCATCGACCGGCTGGACGCCATCCTTGTCTATACACTGGGCGAGCGGTTCAAACACACACAGGCTGTGGGGAAACTCAAAGCCGAACACGACCTTCCCCCGTCTGATCCTGCGCGCGAAGCCACGCAGATCGCACGGCTTGAAGATTTGGCGAAAGAGGCCGACCTCGACCCCGAATTCGCCAAGAAGTTCCTGAACTTCATCATCGCCGAAGTCATTCGGCACCACCAAATCCACCAATCTGACTCTTAAGGAATACACACAATGGCCATGAAAATTCGTCTCGCCCGCGGCGGTTCCAAGAAACGCCCGTTCTACCGTATCGTAGCCGCCGACAGCCGCATGCCGCGCGACGGCCGCTTCATCGAGAAGCTGGGCACCTATAACCCGCTGCTGCCCAAGGACAGCGAAGACCGCGTGCAGATGGACGTCGAGAAGGTCAAGGAATGGATCGCCAAGGGCGCCCAGCCGACCGACCGCGTCAAGCGCATGCTGGAAGCTGCAGGCGCATTGCCCAAGACCGAGCGTAACAACCCCAAGAAGGGCACACCCGGCAAGAAAGCCGCTGCCCGCGTCGAGGAGAAAGCCGCCAAGGCCGCTGCCGCTGCAGAAGCCGCCGCTGCCCCTGCCGAGGAAGCCCCGGCAGAAGAAACCGCAGCACAAGAATAAGGCGACCTGCCCGGCATGGAACAGTTTTCAGACGAATTCCGTGCCGGACTTGCCGACCTGATGCGATGGCGGCGCGATGTGCGCCGCTTTCGCCGCGAACCTGTGGAGGCGGCGCTGCTGCAGCGCTGCCTCGATACCTTCGGCCTTGCCCCATCGGTTGGCCTGAGCGAGCCATGGCGCATCTGCCGTGTCACCAGCGACACTGCCCGCGCCCAAGCCATCGCCAATTTCAAGGCCGCCAATGCCAAGGCCCTGCAAGGCTATGACGGCGACAAGGCCGCGCTTTATGCCTCGCTCAAACTCTCCGGCATGGAAGACGCCCCTGAACATCTCGCGATCTACTGCGACGATGCCACCCCCAAGGGATCCGGCCTGGGGGCTGCCAGCATGCCCGAAATGCGCCGCTATTCCGTGGTCAGTGCGATCACCATGATGTGGCTCACCGCCCGCAGCCTTGGCCTGGGCATTGGATGGGTCTCCATCCTTGACCCGGCGCGCCTCAACCGCGATCTTGCAATTCCGGAGGATTGGTCGCTGGTTGCCTACCTGTGCCTGGGCTGGCCCGAGGAAGACAGCCTGACGCCGGAACTGGAAACCAGGGGCTGGGAAACCCGGGCCACCGCCCTTCATATCGAGGACCGCTGATGTTTCGCCTGATCACCATTGTCATCACACTCGCCATCGGTTTCAGCATGGGGGTCAGCTATGACCGCTGGCAGATGCGCAAGGAATGCGCTGCCGGCGAAGGCGGCTGGACCGGCACCATCTGCGTCAATTCGGAGTTGCTTCAATGACCGACATGATCTGCGTCGGCGCCATTGCCGGTGCCTACGGCGTGCGCGGCGAGTTGCGGGTGAAAAGCTATTGCGCGGTGCCGGAGGACATCGAAACCTACAGCCCGCTCTGGTCCGAGGACCGCAGCCGCCAGTTCGCGCTGGCCATCCTGCGCCCGATCAAGAACGGCTTTGCCGCCCGCATACCCCAGGTCGCCACCAAGGAGGACGCCGACGCCCTGCGCGGCACGGCGCTTTATGCCGACCGGGATCAGCTGCCCAGCCTGCCGGATGATGAATTCTACCATGCCGACCTGATCGGGCTGGATGTCTATGACACCGGCGGCGTCCTGCTGGGCCGGGTCAAGACCGTGCAGAACCACGGGGCGGACGACCTGCTGGAACTGCAACTGGCCGGCAATTCGGCCACCACCTTCCTGCCCTTCACCAAAGCGGCAGTGCCCACGGTGGACCTGGCGGCCAGACGCATCATCGCCGATCCGCCGGAGGGCATCCTGCCCGACGCCCGCGACTGATGCCGCGCCGGATCATAATCCACGCAGGCTTTCACAAGACCGGCACGACGTCGATCCAGGCCACGCTGCGCGAAAACCGGGTGGCGCTGAAGAAACATGTCGCCCTGCGCCTGCGCTGGCACATGAAAGACCTTGTCGCCGCCACCCGGGGCTATTCGACCTGGCGCGACCCGCTGACGCTGATCAAGGTGCAGGATCGTTTCACCAGGCTGATGGAAGGCCTGCCCGGCATGCCACGACGCACGCTTGTCATCTCTGCCGAAGAGCTTTCCGGCCACCTGCCCGGACGCGGCGCGCTGGAGGATTATTCCGCCGCGCCGATCCTGCTCTATGCTTTCTGGGAGATCGCCCGCGCGCGATACCCGGAGGCCGAGATCATGATCTATCTGTCCACCCGCGCGCCTGAACCCTGGCTGGCCTCTGCCTATGCCGAGCACGTCAAGGCCTCCAACATGACCCTGGATTTCGACGATTTCGCCGCGCGCTACCGGGGTGCATCAGACCTTGACGGCATGGTCGCAGAGGTCGCCAGCCGCGTGCCTGTGCCGGTACATCACCGCGCGCTTGAAAGCTGTACCGATCTGCCGCTTGGTCCCGCCGACCCGCTGCTGGACCTTTGCGACATACCGCTGAGCCTGCGTGCAGAACTGACAGCCGTGCCGCCCGCAAATACCCGGCTGGGCGAAGACGTTCTGCAGGCCATGTTGCAGGCCAACCGCACCCATGAAAGCGCCGCGGCACGCAATGCCGCCAAGGCCCATATCCTGAAAGAGGCGCAGCCACGATGAAACCGCCCCGGTCCCACGGCCGCCAATCCGTCCGCGCCACGCTGAAGCCGCGCGAGCTGATGCAGGAAGCGCCCGACTATGCCGATGTCTGGCAGGCAAGGATCATCACCCTGTTCCCCGAGCTTTTCCCCGGGGTGCTGGGGGCCAGCCTGACCGGCAAGGCATTGAACGACGGGCTGTGGCAATTGCACACCCACGATCTGCGGACACATGGCATCGGCAAGCACCGGAATGTGGATGACACCCCGGCAGGCGGCGGTGCGGGAATGGTGCTGCGCGCCGATGTCGTGGGCCCCGCGATTGAAGAGGCGCAATCACACGCAAGGGGGCGCTGGCCGATCCTCTACATGTCGCCGCGCGGCCGGCCCTTTACCCAATCCATGGCCCGCGATCTGGCCAGCTGTGCCGGTGTCACCATGCTTTGTGGCCGGTTTGAAGGCGTGGATGAGCGTGTGCTTGAACATTACAACGTGACCGAGGTGTCGCTTGGCGATTTCGTGATGACCGGGGGCGAACTGGCCGCACAGGCGATGATCGACGCCACCGTGCGCCTGCTGCCCGGTGTGCTTGGCAATGCGGAAAGCACGGTCGAGGAAAGCCATTCAAGCGGGTTGCTGGAACACCCGCAATACACCCGCCCCGCCACCTGGGAAGGCCATGACATTCCCCCCGTGCTGATGTCGGGCAATCACGGCGAAATCGCGAAATGGCGTCAGGCGCAGTCACAGGAATTGACCCAGACGCGCCGCCCGGACCTTTGGGCGCGCTACAAGAAGCCCTAGGACCCGGCCCTAGAAGTCCGCGTTGACGCCGGGCAATTTCAGCGCCTTGATCAGGTCGCGCAGCTCCTGCCGCGCCGCAACGTTGGATATGTTCAACTGCTTGACCCCGATGTCCTTGAGATCCAGCAAGGTCAGACCGCGCGGGAACAACTCCCGGAAGATCACCCGCTCGTTGAAGCCGGGGGCCACGCGGAACCCGATGCGCTTGGCCAGGTTGGCCACCGCGCGTTCCATCTTTTCCTTGTTGACCATGCGCTGCGCGCCCAGACGGTTGCGCACCACAACCCAGTCGATCGGGGCCAGCCCGGCCTGCGCGCGCAACTGCCGCGCATTCCAGACCATTTCGGAATAGACCGACGGCCCGGTAATCTTGTCGCCGCTGGCATCGGTATGGGCCAGCAGGTCAAAGTCGATGAAACTGTCGTTCAGCGGCGTGATCAGCGTATCGGCCAGCGAATGGGCCACCTGGCTGAGACGTGTGTGCGAACCGGGACAATCGATCAGGATGAAATCACTGTCCGGCTCCATCGCCGCGACAGCCGCGCTCAGCCGGTGGTCATACATGTTTTCGCCGGGCCGCAGCGCGCCGGCTTCGATCACGGGCAGCTCGTGCAGGATCGGGCTGGGCAGCTCAAGCTCGGCCTGTTTGAGGAACGCAATCCGGTTCTCGACATAGCGGCCAAATGTCCGCTGCCGCAGGTCGAGGTCCAGCCCGCTGACCTTGTGCCCCATCCGGACCAGTGCGGTGGCCACATGCATCGACACGGTTGATTTCCCCGCGCCGCCCTTCTCGTTTCCGACAACGATGATATGCGCCATGCCTGTCCCCTTGCATCCGCGGTTTCTGTGCGGTTTGCCTTCTTTGGCACACTATATGTTGTGGATCGACCTGTGAAAAGCAGGGAGAGGCGCAAAGCTGGCAAAAATGACAGTGTTAGTGACGCATTTGCGGCAGGGAGGCCCACCACAAAGGGCAGCGCCCGACTGCGGGTGGGCATCACAACGTCGGTGGGCACCTATTTATTTCAAGTCTTTGGCGTGGGGATGAAGAAACGCAAGACGGTGAGAAAGCGCCCGCCCATCACGCCAGAGGCGTGCCGACTATTTACGGCGCACCTTTGGTGCGACGGGCGGTCGGGCGCTGCACCTTGTTGCGGGCCATGCGTTTCATTGCAAACGGCAGGCAACGCGGAATGTCTGCGCCGGGACACTCCTGGGCAGTTATTCCGTTTCATCTGATATGGATCGTGGGAAGGCCGTAAAAAAGGCGGCGCCGCCAGATCGGAGTGTGAGACAGGATTTTATCCCTGCATGTCTGAACCGTTCAGATATGACGCGGCCTGCGCGCCTCTGGTCCTATGGGATGCCGGTCGGGTTGATGGCCCGAACCGGCGGGTGTTGCAACGGGGCCAAGGATGCCGCCGACGGATTAAGGTCGCGTGAGCAGAGCGCGCGGTGCATCCCCCCAAAACGAAAAAGGGCGCGGCCATCGCTGGCCACGCCCTTCGTCATAACTGCTGGCAGGCTTAGAAGCCCAGACCGGCGTATTTGTTCTTGAACTTCGACACGCGGCCACCGGTGTCCATCAGACGGCTGGTGCCGCCGGTCCATGCCGGGTGGACGGAAGGGTCGATGTCCAGCGACAGCTGGTCGCCTTCCTTGCCCCATGTCGATTTCATTTCCACAACGGTGCCGTCGGTCATCTTGACGTTGATCGTGTGGTATTCGGGATGTGTATCGGCTTTCATGACCGCTCTCCTTACGCTTCGGCGCCAGATTTGGGCTTGTAATGCGCGTTCTCGACGATCCGCGCGGATTTGCCACGACGGGCGCGCAGATAGTAGAGTTTTGCGCGACGCACGCGACCGCGGCGCACCACGGTGATGCTGTCGATGTTGGTGGAATGCAGCGGGAACACACGTTCGACGCCTTCACCAAAGCTGATCTTGCGCACGGTGAAGGACCCGGCGATGCCGTGGCCGTTGTTACGTGCAATGCAGACGCCTTCGTAGTTCTGGACACGGGTGCGCGTGCCTTCGGTAACCTTGAAGCCGACGCGGATGGTGTCACCGGCGCGGAAATCGGGGATTTCCTTGCCCAGTTCGGCGATTTGTTCCGCCTCTAGTTGTGCGATCAGGTCCATTGACCATTCTCCTAAATGTGCTCGTGGTATGCCACGAAGTTGATTGTCCGATCCAAGAGCTTCGGTCTGTCTGTCGGGTCTGCACCGTGATCCCTTCAAGGGGGTGGCCCACCGGAGGTAACATCGTCTTTCCTTGTCGCTTGCGCATAACGCAAAGCACCGGAGCCGCAGAAACGCGATTCCGGATGGGCGGGGTATAGGGGGGATGACCGCAGGGATCAAGGGGGATGGTCAGCCATCAGGCCCCCTTTCGACGGCCGGGCGATCTGCCCTGTTCAGAGGCCCTGCGCGCGTGGCAAGGGTCAGGACCCTGCCGAAGACGCCCTGCGCCGCCGCGCCAGCACGACAAGGTTCGACAGGAAAAGCGCACCGACCACGATGCCGCCGCCCAGCAATGCATAGCCGCCCGGGTTCTCGCCGATAAAGAACCAGGCCAGCAGCGGTGCAAACACCGATTCCAGCAAGACAAGAAGCCCCACCTCGGCCGAGGTGATGTAGCGCGGACCCAGCGCCAAAAGCACCGAACTGCACAGGATGAACCCCACATGCATTGCCACCAGCGGCGCCTGCTCCGGCTGTATTGCACCGGGCTGCGCCCAGGGCAGGATCACCAGCGCCCCCAGCATGTAACCCAGCGCCACGCCGGGCACCATCGACACCTGCCGGACCAGCCGCACCGCGGTCAGCCCGGCAGCGAAGACCGCCGAAACCGCCAGCGCCAGCAGGTCGCCTGCCAGCGATGCATTCGCCGTCTCGCCCGAGCCATAGGCGATTACCGCAAGTCCCGGCAGCACTGCCGCCATGGTCAGATACATGCGAAGGCTCAGCCGTTCGCCCAGTGCGACGCGGCTGAACAGGGCCGCAAAAACCGGCAGCGAGGCGATGATGAAAACAACATTGGCAACCGAGGTGAGGCTGACCGCGATCACGAACATGACACCGCTTGCGCCGATGGCGATCACATAGATCAGCCCGGGCCATCCGGTCCGCCAGAACGCGCGGAACGGCGCGGCCCCCTGCCAGACAAGCAGGGCTGCAAAGATCAGCAGACCCACCAGCAAGGCACGCCAGAAGGCGACAGTCAGCGCCGGGGCGTCTATCAGGCGCACGAACAGGGAATCCGGCACGACGCACAGCACGCCGAACAACGTGATGAGCAGGCCCTTGAGTTGATCATTCATGCCGCATCGGTGACAAATTTTCCGGGCCGGGTAAAGTACCGACCAGAAGACGATACCGCGTGCAGATTCGCCAGCTGCGCCGGCAAGACCGGCAACAACCGGCGATGGCGCCACATTCGAGACATTTTTTCTGATGTTACCCGGCCGCCCCCTCAGCGGCGGCAAAGGCCGAACCACCGCCCGATCCCGCGCAGGCGATTGTCAGAACTGCGCTGGCAGACTTGCCTCTGGGCGACAGCCAGACCGCCTGAAACGACGCTTTCCCTATGCCGCTGCCGCCAAAGAACGCCGTAGCGGCCTGTTCGGAACATCCTTGCAATCGGCCAGCGCGCGCAATGCTTTCAGATCGGCAACCCGATTGTACATGTCACGCGCCCGCAGCGGCGGGACGGAAGGCCCGATGGGCTTGACCTTACGGGGGGGAGTGCGTGACACTCTGCTGGCACCCTGCGGGGTTTGACATAAAACATGCAGGTCAACTGTATCACCCGGTGTCCGAACAGGCATCAAATTGGCGGGACATCGACATCCCGCTGACAACAGAGAGGAAGACAATGAAGCATCTTACACGTACCGGTAAACCGCTGCCGCAATCCATTCTGGATTCCGCTGAGGCCGCAAAAAGAGATCCGGTCAACCGCAGGGAATTCCTGGCGCTCGCCAGCGCATTCGGTGCGACCGCCGCCACCGCCTATGGCATGATCGGAATGACGCCACCGGCCTATGCCGATGCGCATGCCAACATGAAAGAGGGCGGCACCGTCCGCATGCAGATGGAAGTCCGCGCCCTCAAGGACCCGCGCACCTACGACTGGTCGCAGATCGCAAACTTCTCGCGCGGCTGGCTGGAATACCTCGCCATCTGGGAAAACGACGGTACATTCAGCCCCGCCCTGCTGGAAAGCTGGGAAATCAACGACGACGCCACCGAATACACATTGAACGTCCGTCAGGGCGTCAAGTGGAACAACGGTGACGATTTCACCGCCGAAGACGTGGCGCGCAACATCACCGGCTGGTGCGACAAGTCGCTCGAAGGCAACTCCATGGCGGGCCGTTTCGCGTCGCTGATCGACGAAGAAACCGGTCAGGCCCTCGAAGGCGCAATCGAAGTGGTCGACAGCCACACCGTCAAGCTGAAGCTGCCGGTGTCCGACATCACCCTGATCCCCGGCATGGCCGATTATCCAGCGGCCATCGTGCCCGCGGATTTTGACGCCAACAACATGGTCGACAACCCCGTCGGCACCGGCCCCTACCTGCCTGAATCGCTCGAAGTGGGCGTGAAGGGTGTGCTGGTGAAGAACCCCGATCACACCTGGTGGGGTACAGAGGTCTATGGCGGGCCCTACATCGACCGGCTGGAATACATCGACTACGGCACCGATCCTTCGGCCTGGATTGCCGCGGCGGAGGCCGAGGAAGTCGATGCCTTCTATTCCATGGAAGGCGAATACATCGACATCATGAGCACGCTGGACGGCTGGGTCGAGAACGAGATCGCGACCGCCGCGACCATCGTCATCCGGCCCAACCAGCTGGCCGAAGTCGATGGCAAGCGCCCCTACGAGGACAAGCGTGTCCGCCAGGCCATCGCGATGGCGGTAGACAACGAGATCCTGCTGGAACTCGGCTATGCCGGGCGCGGCATCGTCGCCGCCAACCACCACGTCGGCCCGATGCACCCGGAGTATGCGGAACTGCCGCCGCTCAAGGTCGATCCCGCCGCCGCCAAGGCGCTGATGGACGAAGCAGGCTACGGCGATTTCGAGCACGAGCTGTTCTCCATCGACGATGCCTGGCGCAAGGACACCACCGACGCGGTGGCGGCGCAGCTGCGGGACGCGGGCATCAACGTCAAGCGGACCATCCTGCCCGGCTCCACCTTCTGGAACGACTGGACGAAGTATCCGTTCAGCTCCACCAACTGGAACGCGCGTCCGCTGGGCGTACAGATCTGGGCGCTGGCCTATCGCACGGGCGAAGCGTGGAACGAGTTCGGCTATTCCAGCCCCGAATTCGACGCGCTCCTGTCCGAGGCGCTGGCAACAGCAGATGTGGACAAGCGCCGCGAGCTGATGGCCAAAGGCGAAGCGATGCTGCAGGAGGATGGCGTGACGATCCAGCCCTACTGGCGGTCGCTCTACAACCACACCCGGGAAGGCCTGGTGGGTGCCGCGCACCACATCGGCTTTGAATACCATCCGGCACGGATGGCCTGGACCGGCGACGCCTAAGCACCGATTCCGTCAAAAACACGGGGGCCGCGTTCATCGCGGCCCTGAGATTGCTGACAAACCCTGAAACGGCTGCCGCCGGAAGTAAATCGTTCTTCTGCGCTCAGCGTTACGTTTTCGAACGAAGGGCCGCGCCCGAGCCTGGGAGGGCGCATTGAGACGCGCATTCGG
>NZ_JARAMM010000012.1:0-159704 GCF_028807335.1 Sulfitobacter sp. PR48
GGGGGCATTATCCACATCAGTGTAAGGGGGTCATTTTTGGATGCCGATCACCCCGCTACGGGGTCAAAATTGCATGCCTGTTCACACGGCAAAACCCCTCCCGCCTTACGAGCTCTCTTTGCAGAATGGCCCCTTGTGTCTGCTCCAATGGCTGAGTCCCAGATTGGTTCCAGCCGCGCAGCCGTGCAGCGAAACCTTGCCTTGATGGAGGAAAAGGACTTGGTTCGTGAGGTGACAGGGCTGGGGCGGTTTCGAATGTGGCGGATTGCAACTTAGTATTTGCCTGGAATGTGGGCAGAAACACGCATAAGCGCGCTTATGGCAAATAATGCGCAGGGACCCGCTGTATGTTGTAAAAGCGAATTTTACGTCCCAGCACTTTGTCGATTGTGTTTTAGAGCTAGCTCCATCCATTCGCTTCCAAATTATGGGTGTTTGCATCAACCAGCCATCTATTTGGTCGGTGCGTTGGGTTTCGGGATCACTTTTTGAAATTCAATTCATTGGCGAGCTTTGAGGTTTCTCGTAATTCTGCCAGAGCTTCCTCTCTTTCTTTTATCTCGGCGCGAAGCTTATTTTCGAGGATTTTTGATATCCTTGCCCATTCGCGAAGCTGCGCTCTTGAGCCCCTGTTTTTATATATTTCTAACCAAACTCTTATATCTTCAAGCTTCATTCCGAACCGACGACCTCGCAAGATCAGCTTGAACCGCGCGATCTGTTTGCGATCATAACTTCGTTCACGCCCTTGTAGCGTGGGTTTGAGAAGTTCGAGATATTCGTAATACCGCAGGGTTCGGGGGGTGACGTCGAATTTCCCGACCATCTCTTTGAAGGTGAGCGTTTCGTCATCGGACTTGTTCATGGCGTCACTCCGTTCTGATATATGGTCGTGTTAGCGTCTCGTCGTCTAATCCTAACGTGAACTGGCGAATAACCCTTTGCTGGTTTTTCGATATGCGGACGGCGAATCCCCTGAAACCCGCCGGAAAAATCGCGACAGGCTGGCAGTTTCCGAAAAACCGAGGCGATCTGCAACTTCAGCCAGCGGTAAGTCGGATGTATCAAGAAGCTCCCGTGCGCGGCGCAAGCGCACGCTATCGATAATCTGGCGATAGCTCATCGACTGACTGGCAAGTTTTCGATGTAAAGAGCGTTCTGACAAATGAAGCGTTTCGGCCACTTCCGGCGCATTGGGAAAAACGCCGCGCACCTGCATCAACACCTGATAAACCGAATTTGCTGTTCCGGTATGCTTGGGGCCGGTTTCAAGCATATTCTCGCACAAAACACGATAGTTTACCGCAAGAAGGGCATTCGCCAGCGGCAGTTTCAGCGCGCCTGTTCCAGGATGAAAGTGAATGCAACTGCGCGGTGCGCGATACACGATTTCGGTTTGCCAGCGCGCTTCTAGGTTCATCCAGCCTTTCGGGCGGTCCAACGGGCATTCGATCAGACGGATGGGCAGGTTTTCTTGACGCAGGTCCCGGAAGAAGGTCGGGCCGGACCCAAGCAGCCGTTCATGAACAAAATCCAGAAGATCGGGCGGTACATACTGGTCGTCGGCAACAAACCCTGTTGCAAAACCTTCATCGTCCTCTGTGATGTCATATGCCAGCAGTGCGTATCCCAGCCCCTGCATTTGCGTGAAAACCCTCAGCCCCGCTGTCACATTCTCTGAAACTAGCGTGGCAAGCCCGATAGGGCCATACGAGATCAGGCTGTAACGCAGACCGGTGACAAAAGCGACACCTTCAATATGCGCTGTACTCCGGCAAAAGGCACGCAGGAATGTGAGTTCCTGAATACCGTCCAGCGTGCCCCATGGATCCGAGAGAAGGCTGAGCTGCAAACCTGCTTCTTTGAGCAATGGGTCAGGATCAATGCCGTGTTCGATCAGCACGTCACACATGAACTGGATGCTATGTTTGGGAAGACGCAGGTTTTGGAGCAAGCCCACCTTCATGACGATGACCTCAAAATTCTACTGATGGGTAAATAATATCGATTTGGCAGAAAATGTCAAATTTGTGGCGTTTTCGGACATTCCCTGCCAGTCCTAACCCTGCGATGCTTGATGCAAGAGATGGGGGAGGGTTAGGGACACGGTCGCGATCAGATGCACTTTTGCGCCATTTGCAAATCCATGATTTGTTACCGCCCGATTGCTGATCCGACGTATGATAAAACCCGCCAAACTTGCTGATAGTATTCTGCTTTTCCGGGAACGATTTATCCCGGGCAGCGCATCATTCGCCTTGCAGGAGAAACTTCTTGGGGCGTGAAACCGGGAGGAAAACTATGAAACGTCGGAATTTTCTACGCAGCGCCGGGGCGCTAACTTTGGCCAGTACCTTGCCTGCGCCAATGGTTCTGCGGGCCGCAACGCCCGAAGATTATCACATTGCGGGCATTCTGTCTTTCTCGGGCGCATACGGCTTGATCGGCAATGACATGCGCAAAGGCGCGGAACTTGCCGTGGCCATGCGGGGTGGCGAATTGTTGGGCAAAAAAGTCCGCTTCAGCTGGGAAGACGATGAAACCAAACCCCAGCCCGCCGTACAAAAAGCAAGCCGGCTGTTGGCGGAAGGCACGCAATTGATGTTTGGCGCGGTCAGCTCAGCGTCGACTCTGGCACTGCAAAGCCTGTCCACACAGCGCAAGGTGCCGCATCTGGTCACGATTTCCGCAGACGACAGCATTACCAAGATGGACGGTGCGCGTTACTCATTCCGTACGTCCAACACGTTGGCCATGGAAATGAACATGTGTGTTGAATTCGTAAAGAAACGCGGGATCAAGAGAGTATACGCGGTCACGGCTGATTATCAGGCCACGCGCAGCGCCTTTGACGACTTTGCCGCAAAAGCAAAAGCCGCCGGTGTCGAGATCGTCGGGAATGACTTTGCCCCGCTTGGCAACCGCGACTTTTCGGTCATCATCGACAAGATGGCGCGTTCGGACGCCGATGGTATTCTGGTTGTGGCAACGGGCAATGACGGCGTCACCTTCTGCAAGCAGGCAGGTCAGGTTGGGATGGGTCAGAACAAAGTGCTGTTCGGCCCCGTGCTTCAGGATGAAATCTTTGCAGCCGCGACAGGCGAGGCCGCATTGGGCGTGAACTCCGGCGTGCGTTATCACTTCTCGCTCGACAATCCGGCAAACGCCGAATTCGTGACGGCCTACCGTGACGCAAACGGTGACTACCCTTCGGCCTTCGCGGGCGAGGCATTTGACGGTCTTCGCTGGTGGATGGATGTCATCGAAGCGACTGACAGCTGGGATGTGGAAACCTGGGTCGATGCATTTGAAACATCGGTCTATGAAAATTCGGTCGAAGGGCGCAAGGAAATGCGCGCTTGTGACCATCAGGCCAAACAGGTCGGTCTTTGGGGTGAAGTTGTGAAGGGCGAGGCACCATTGCCGGACCTCACCATGAAAATCACCGAAGAGTTTTCGGCAAATAGCCTGTTTAGCGACTGTTAATCGATCCTCCCTGAACTGGGCGGCGCTGTTCCCTCGCGACATGCGTCGCCCGCTTTTTTGGGGTGAAACTGAGGAACCCTGAATATGTCCATTATCGTGATCGGGCTGAGTCTCAGCTTTCTGCTGTTTCTGCTGGCAGCGGGCTTGACCCTTATTTTTGGCATGTTGGGGGTGATCAACTTTGCCCATGGCGCGCTTTATATGCTTGGCGCGTTTGTCGGGTATCAAATTGTTCATATGACCGGATCGTTCTGGTTGGGACTGCTGTTTGCGCCGCTGATCGTCGCCTGTGTTGGTGCGCTGATCGAAATTTTGGCGCTGAAACAGGTCTATGACCGCGACCACATTTTTCAGCTTTTACTCACTTTCGGATTCATTCTGGTCATCGACGACGCGACAAAGATGATCTGGGGATTTGACTATAAGCAAGTGCCGACACCAGAAATCTTCATGGCACCGATTTCCATGTTTGGCAGTCAAATACCGTCATACCGGCTTTTTGTAATCGGTTTTGGTGCAGCGGTTTCTCTGGCACTGTTCTTGCTGCTGGACCGTAGCAAATGGGGCATGATTATTCGCGCCGCCAGTTCCGATCCGGAAATGGCTCAGACACTCGGTGTAAATGTAAACCGGGTTCGCACCGGCGTCTTTGCGCTTGGTGCGTATCTTGCGGCTCTTGGTGGCGTGGTTAGCGCACCGTTGGTGCCGATCGAACTGGGCATGGGATTCAGCGTTATCATCGACTGTTTTGTCGTGGTGATTATCGGCGGGCTTGGGAACATTCGCGGCGCAATCCTTGCGTCGTTGCTGTTGGGCATGACGCGGGCGGCCGGATATACCTACGCAACTGAATGGGTCGAACTACTTACCTTTGCCCTGTTGATCGGAACGCTGATGTTCCGGCCTGCGGGCTTGTTTAGCACAAAGGGGCGTTCGGCATGACACGCAGGATTATCGGTCAGGCCCTGATGGGCATTATTATCGCAGTTATGATTATCGTTCCGTTTTTTGTGCAGGATGAGCAATGGGTGAACCTTGTCAGCCTGATCCTGATCTGGGCCTTGTTCGCAATCGGCTTTGATCTGGTCTTCGGGGTGACAGGTATGCTGTCATTCGGCCATGCGGCGTTGTTCGGGGCAGGGGGTTATGCGCTCACAATCCTCACCCTCAGCTATGGCGTCGGTTTTATACCGGGCCTTTTTGCAGCGGCGATTGTCGGAGCGGTGCTGGCTTACCTGATGGGGCTTTTTGCGCTTCGGGTTTCGGGGCTTTTTTTTGCACTGCTGACACTGGCCCTGGCGCAGATGATGTACATCCTTGCGTCCAACAAGCTGCGCGCAATCACCGGCGGATTGGACGGTATTCCAGGCGTGCCGCGGCCTGACTTGTTCGGGATCAATTTCTACGACAACCACAACTATTATGGGTTTATCGTGGCGGTTTTCCTGATCGGACTGGCGCTGATGGCATTGCTGCGTGGGTCGCCATTCGGGCGGGCATTGCGCGCGGTACAGGCGAACGACGTGCGCGCCGCGCAACTCGGATACAACGTCCATAGCTTGCGCCAATCGGCGTTTATCGTTTCGGGTGCGTATGCAGGTGTTGCAGGAGCCCTGCTGGCATCGTTGATCTTCTACATCTCTCCGCAAATGCTGCATTGGTCCACATCGGGCGACGTTTTGATCATGACCGTGCTGGGCGGCAAAGGCACATTGCTAGGTCCGATTCTTGGCGTGGCCTTGTTTGAATTACTGAAAGAAGAACTGAGCCAAATCACCCAATATTGGTACGGCATCCTTGGTCTGGTGTTCATTTTTGCCACCATCTTCCTACGCAACGGTATTGCCGGAATGTTCCAAGGTGATCAGGACGAAGGAGACATGCAATGACTGCCGGATCATTGAGTTGCAACGATATTCAGGTCTCCTTCAGCGGGTTGAAAGCTGTCAACGGTGTGACGTTCGACTTCCAGCCGGGTCAGCTTTACGGGATTATCGGACCTAACGGTGCGGGCAAGACCACGTTGATGAATGCGCTTTCGGGTCATGCCAAGCTAAGCGGTGGTCAAGTGATGCTGGACGGGCGCGATGTAACGGGCCTGTCGGTGCATAAACGGACCCGCATCGGTCTGGGCCGCAGTTTCCAGATCACCAAGATCTTCGCCGGCATGTCGGTGCTTGAGAACCTTCAACTTGCTGCTTTTGCGCATCTGTACAGGTTGCAGCCCTTCTGGCTTCCGGCGGGCCGCTTTCCTGCAGTCAGGGAACGGGCCGAAAGCGTTCTCGAAGAGATCGGCCTGACGGTGATGGCGCACCGCCCCGCCGAAACCTTGTCTCACGGCGATCAACGCGCATTGGAAGTCGGGCTGGCATTGCTGAGCAACCCATCGGTCCTGTTGCTCGATGAACCATTGGCCGGTGTTGGACATGACCAGATCGGGCCTGCGATGGAGCTGATAAAACGGATCGTCAAGGGCCGCACCGTGCTGCTGATCGAACACAACATGGACGTTGTAATGCGGGTCTCCAGTGCTTTGGTCGTGATGGTTCAAGGGCAAATTCTGGCGTCTGGCAGCCCTGAAGAAATCCGCGCAAACGCCGAGGTGCGAGCGGCTTATCTGGGAGAAGAGGAATGAAGCTGCTTGCGTTGGAAAGCTGCAATGTCACTTATGGCAAGGCGCAGGCGTTGCATAGCGTGTCGATCGAAGTCGCACAGGGCGAAGTTGTTTCGCTGATCGGGCGCAATGGCGCAGGCAAAAGCACCATTCTCAAGACGATCATCGGTTTAAAGCAACCGGTTTCAGGGCGCAGAGTCTGGAAAGGGGACGACGTTACCGCGCGACTCCCGAACCAACTGGGCCGTCTGGGCATTGGGTATGTCCCCGAAGACAGGCGCATTTTTGACAATCTGACAGTGCATGAAAACCTGCGCATCGCAACCGTCATGGGACGCACTGGCGCATGGACCGAAACCCGGATTTTTGAAATGTTTCCGGTGCTGCTTGATCGCGCGTCACAGGCGGGAAACACGCTTTCGGGCGGCGAACAGCAAATGCTGGCGATTTCGCGCGCGCTTTTGACTAATCCGGAACTGTTGCTGCTGGACGAACCGACTGAAGGCCTTGCCCCGCTGATCGTTGATGAATTGGTCGATTCGATGCGGCGGATCAACGAAGAAGGTATGACGCTTTTGCTGGTTGAACAGAACCTGCGCGTGCCGATGAAATTGGCCCATCGACAGTACGTTGTCGACAACGGGACCGTCCAGTGGAGCGGCACGACAGCAGATTTGCTGGCCAACCGCGAAGAGATCGAAAAGCTCATCAGTGTATGAGTTCAGACTGGCAAGGCGGGAAAATCCCGGAAACCAAGATAGGAAACCGTTATGCGTGTGATCGATTTCTTCGACAGGGGTGTCGCAATCAACCCTAACGTGATCGCTTTGGAAGATGCTAAAATCGGCCGGAGTTACGGCGAAGTTCAGGAACGCACATATCGTTTCGCCAATGCCATCACTGCCGAAGGGTACGGACGCGACAAGATGGCCGGCGTTTACAGCCCCAACTGCGTGAGCGGCCTTGAAGTTATGCTGGGCTTGTTTCGTGCCGGCACGATCTGGGTTCCCGTCAATGCCAAGAACGGCGTAGAAGAAAACGCGTATATCCTGGATCATAATGATGTGGAGATTCTGTTTTATCACAGCGATCTTGCACCGGCGCTGGAACAATTGCGTGAACTTTGCCCAAAGATACAAAAATTCATCTGTCTGGATAAACAAGACGGCGCGGCACCATGGCTGGAAGACTGGATGGCCGCGGCCCCTTCAACCGATCCCGATGTGCCGCTTGGCCCTGATGATCTTGTCGGAATTTTATCCTCTGGTGGGACAACGGGGCGGCCCAAGGGGATCATGCTGACGCAGTTGAACTGGACCACGCTAATCGCGAACTATTATGCCAGTTTTGATGCCGGACCTGACCCTGTGCATTTGCTGATCACGCCTATGACCCACGCGTCAGGGGTGCTTGCCATTGCGTTGATGGCCGCTGGTGCGCGCAGCGTCATCCTGCCGGGATTTGATGCCGCCAACGTTCTAGACACAATTGAAAGCGAGGGAGTGACCCATCTGTTCCTGCCGCCGACCGCCGTTTACATGCTGTTGTCGCAACCGGAAGTTGCGCAACGTAGCTTTCCGTCATTGCGGTTCTTTCTTTATGCCGCCGCACCTATGGCCATTGACAAGCTGCGCCAATGCCTGAAGATTTTTGGGCCGGTCATGGCGCAGTGTTTCGGACAAGCAGAATCGCCGATGTTCTGCGCGCTGCTGACGGCAGAGGATCACAATGTTATCGGAGATCCGGCCCGCGAACACCGGCTTGCAAGTTGCGGCAGGCCCGCACTTTTGACACCGATGGCGATCATGGATGATGACGGTAACATTATGCCGCGTGGTGAGCATGGTGAAATTGTTGTGCGCGGAAATCTGGTGATGAAGGGGTATTACAAAAACCCCGAAGCAACCGCAGAGGTTTCCCAGTTCGGTTGGCACCATACCGGCGACATCGGGTATCTGGATGACGAGGGTTACCTTTATATCGTGGACCGCAAGAAAGACATGATCATTTCGGGCGGCTTCAACGTTTATCCCTCGGAAGTCGAGCAGGTGATCTGGTCGCATCCTGCCGTGCAGGATTGCGCGGTGATCGGTGTGCCTGACGAAAAATGGGGTGAAGCGATCAAGGCGGTGATCGAACTCAAACCCGATGCAACGGTGGAACCCGAAGCAATCATTGCATTGTGCAAGGAAAACCTTGGCAGCGTAAAGGCCCCCAAAACGGTTGACTTCTGGGATGAACTGCCGCGCAGCCCCGTTGGGAAAGTGCGCAAAAAGGACATCAGGGATACGTTCTGGCAGGGGCAAGCGCGCAGAATTTAGGGAGCAGAATTATGAACATCGCGTACATTTTGACACAGTCCGCGCGCGCCTATTGCGATCGACCTGCCGTCTGCTTGGGGTTGTCGACGTTCAGCACCTACACCCAATTACAGGACCGCAGCGCGGCCTTGGCCGCTGCGCTGAAACAGCGCAATCTGGTAAAAGGTGACCGTGTTCTGATCTTCATGGGCAACCGGCCCGAATATATCGAGATCCTGTTTGCCATCTGGACTGCCGGATGTGTTGCCGTTCCGTTGAATGCCAAACTGCACCCTAACGAAGTGACCTATATCCATGCTAACTGTGATGCCGCACTTGCCTTTACCGACCGGCCGGAAGACGTCGAAGGGTTTTCAGCAGTCATTGCGGTCGGTGGACCGGAATATAATGCGGCGTTACAAGCGTCAGCGGATTTGCAGCCTGCACACGCTGCGCAAACCGATCCGGCATGGATTTTTTATACCAGCGGCACGACGGGCCGCCCGAAAGGGGCGATACTGACCCACCGCAACCTCTGGACCATGACCACGAGTTTTCTGGCCGATATGTGTCCGGTTACGGAAATGTCGGCGGCGCTGCATCCGGCACCGCTGTCTCATGCGGCAGGGCTGTTTATGCTACCGTTTGCGCAGCGGGGCGCGGCGAATGTTGTGCCGCAAAGCGGTGGATTCGATCCGCATGAAATCGTGACGTTGCTGCATGAATATCCCCATTCATCTTTTTTTGTCGCACCCACGATGCTGACGCGTCTGACGGCCTGTCCTGCGCTTGACACGGCGGCCATCGAAAACCTTGATCTGTTGTTCTGCGGCGGTGCGCCGATTTATGTCGCAGACCTGCGCCGGGCGATGGCGCTGTTGGGCAACCGCATCTGGATCGGATACGGACAAGGCGAGGCACCATGTACGATCACTTATCTACCACCGCATATATTGAGCTGGGAAATTCCGGATAGTTGGCTGGGATCCGTCGGCATTCCACGCACCGGCGTCACGGTCTGTGTGGTGGATGAAACAGGCACACAATGCCCCCCAGATGTCGCGGGCGAAGTGATCGTCAGTGGCGATGTGGTGATGGCGGGATACTGGGGCAATGAAACGGCAACGGCGTCAGCCTTGCGGGACGGCTGGCTCCATACCGGCGACATTGGCAGCGTGGACGCCCACGGTTTCCTGACGCTCAAGGACCGGTCCAAGGACGTGATCATTTCTGGCGGGTCAAATATTTATCCGCGCGAGGTCGAAGAGGTGCTGCTGCGTCATTCCGGCGTGGTCGAAACTAATGTTGTTGGCCGCGAGGAGGCCGAATGGGGCGAGGAAGTCATCGCGTTTGTCGTGGCAGAGCCGGGCGTGACCGCACAGGCGCTGGACCGTTTTTGTCTGGATAACATAGCGCGGTTCAAGCGACCCAAGGCCTATTGCTTTGTTCTCGAACTGCCCAAAAGCAGCTACGGCAAAATACTTAAGACAGAGTTGCGCCAGATGCTGACCGACCCCGATACACAATTCGAAAAACCATAAAAAAGGAGACCCAAAATGACTGCCATTATTGCCGGTGTCGGCATGATCCCTTTTGCAAAACCGGGCGCATCGGCACCTTACGACGAGATGGGCGAGGTGGCGATCCGTCTTGCACTGGATGACGCCGGTATCGCGTTCGAAGACGTGCAACAGGCCTATGCCAGCTATGTTTACGGCGACAGCACAAGCGGGCAGCGTGTGATTTACCGCGTGGGCATGACGGGCATCCCGATTATCAACGTGAACAACAATTGTTCGAGCGGTTCAACAGCGCTTTTCCTCGCACGGCAGGCTGTCGAAAGCGGTGTGGCAGAATGTGTGCTGGCGGTGGGTTTTGAACAGATGGCCCCCGGTGCGTTGGGTGTTGTCTTTCCCGATCGCCCGTCACCGCTGGCGGAATTTGATGCCGCCACGGACCGGCTGATAGGGGACGTCGATCTGCCGATGACGCTTCGGTATTTCGGCGGTGCGGGCAAGGCGCATATGGAACGATTTGGTACGAAGATGGAGACATTCGCCAAAATTCGGGCCAAGGCTAGCCGCCATGCCGCGAACAACCCACTCTCGGTTTTCCGCAAGGAGATGACCACGCAGGATGTAATGGGTGCGCAGGTGATCTGGCCCGGTGTAATGACACGGCCAATGGCTTGTCCGCCCACCTGCGGCGCTGCGGCGGCGCTTGTGGTGTCCAAAGGGTTCGCTGAAAAAATGGGCCTTGATACAACTGTACAAATCCGCGCGCAGGCAATGACAACGGATAAACTGCTGGACCCTGAAACCGGCGACATGATCGAAGTGGTTGGCGCCAGGCTGAGCCGTGATGCCGCGCGCATGGTCTATGAAAAGGCGGGCGTGGGTCCTGACGATATCGACGTGATCGAATTGCATGACTGTTTCGCGCAGAACGAATTGATTTCCTACGAGGCCCTGGGGCTATGTGCCGAAGGTGATGGCGAAAAGTTGGTCGATGATGGCGACAACACCTTTGGCGGGAAATACGTCACGAACCCGTCTGGTGGTCTGCTGTCAAAGGGGCATCCACTGGGTGCTACGGGGCTGGCACAGTGTTTTGAGTTGACCAACCAACTGCGTGGAAAGGCAGAGAACCGGCAGGTCGATAATGCGCGGCTTGCCCTCCAGCATAACGTTGGGCTGGGCGGTGCGGCGGTTGTTACACTTTATGAAAGGATTACAGCATGACAAAACCACCAATGAGAGATCGTGACGATTTCGGCGTGGCACTTGTCACCGGTGCAGGTTCTGGCATCGGACAGGGGATTGCTTTGCGGCTGGCGGAGTTGGGCGCGAGGGTTGTTGTCACTGATATTGCCGAAACAGGCATAGCCGATACGGTCAAGCAGATCGAAGCGGCAGGTGGTACAGCGCTTGGGCAAAAGCTTGATGTGTCGGATCCGGCATCGGTGAATGCGGCATTTGACGAGACGGAACGCTGGGACAAATGCGTGGATGTGCTGGTGAACAATGCGGGTATCGTCGGGATTAATCCGTTCCTCGATTTTCCTTTGGAAGACTGGAACCGCGTTATGGCTATCAACCTGACAGGCAGCATGTTGTGCGCGCAACTTGCTGCGCGTGAAATGGTTCGTCAGCGATATGGCAGGATCATCAATATCACGTCGGTCAGCGGCATCCGCGCAGGGGTCGGGCGCACGGCTTACGGCACGTCCAAGGCGGCCTTGGTGGGGCTGACACGCCAGATTGCGCTTGAAGTTGCGGCGCATGGCGTCACGGCAAACGCGATTGCACCGGGCGCCATTACAACTCCGCTCACCGAAAGCACCTATACCGAAGAAACGGTTGCGCGCCTGTTGCCGATGATTCCGGCGGGTTACATGGCCGACCCTGCGGATATCGCGGCGGCAGTTGCCTATCTGGGCTCGCCTGATGCGCGATATGTGAACGGTGAAACACTGGTCGTTGATGGTGGATATGTCTGTGGCGGCATGATGCAGACTGGCTCGCTGGATCTGGGCACAAAAAGTTCGTCCTGAACACAAGGTGTCGCGCGGCGAGGCATTTTTTCATGTCGCGCGCATCATCGGGGAACGCACTATCTTGATGTCGCCGGATTGCTGATTCTCCGATCAAATCGGACGGGAGAAACCGACAACCTACAAGCCTATGTAACCTAACGTAAATTAGTTCTTGATTTGATTATATATTTTTGATTACTTACTGGTAAGTAAATAGAAAGACGCACGCATGACTCAAGCGAATGTACTGGTCGAATACCGTGGTCCGGTTGCGTGGCTGACGTTGAACAGGGCCAACAGTCTTAATGCACTTTCTGTCGACCTCATTGGGGAACTGCGCGCCGCGATAAGAGAGATCGCTGTGGCAAAACAGGTGCGCGCAATTGTGCTGACGGCTGCGGGGCGTGCGTTTTGCGCCGGTGCCAATCTGAAGGAAGTCCTCGCTGGTCTGGATGATGCCGATACGCAAAAGGGTGATTTTCTTGACGCTATCGGCGCGACGTTTCAAGCGCTGCGTGATTTGCCGAAACCGGTGATCGGCGGGCTGAATGGCATTACCGTTGCGGGCGGGCTGGAACTCGCGATGTGTTGCGATGTGCTGATTGCGGGCGAGAGCGCCAGAATTGGCGATGCTCATTCGAATTTTGGTGTGTTCCCTGGCGCAGGCGGCGCTGCTGTCTTGCCGTGCCGGATCGGACTCGCAAACGCGAAATACCTCTTGTTTTCGGGCCAAAGTCTACCAGCGCGCGAATTGATGCGCATGGGGCTGGTGCAGGAAGTGGTTGGTGATGACGCGCTTGAAGCGCGGCTGCACGAGTTCAGCCAGTTGCTGGCGACCAAAAGCCCGCTGGTCCTGTCGCAGATGAAGCGGGTAGCCAATGCATCCATCGAAATGACGCAGGTGGAGGCGCTGAAACAGGAACTTGCCGTGCTGCGCGAACATCTGAAATCCAACGATGCGGCCGAAGGACTTGCCGCATTCGGTGAAAAACGAAAGCCGGTTTTCACCGGCACATGAGCGGAGATTGAAATGACAAAAATTTACATTGCCGGGGTCGCGATGACCAAAATGGGACGCCTCGACGGGGCAACGGTAAAGTCGCTGACCTGCGAGGCTGTCGATGGCGCGATGGCGGACGCCGGCATTGGCAAGGATGACATTCAGGCTGCCTACTACGCGAACACAACACAGCGACATCTTGAGGCGCAGTTGATGATCCCGGGCCAGATCACCCTGCGCGAGATGGGATTTGAGGGCATCCCGATGGTAAACGTCGAAAATGCATGTGCCAGCGGGTCAACCGCGTTGAACCTTGCGGCTCAATTTCTCAAAGCAGGCGAGGGTGACGTGGCTTTGGCCGTTGGGGCCGAAAAAATGTGGACAGGTGACAAAGCTAAGATGTTCAGCTTTTTCGATGGCGCGTGGGATGTGTCCACCGTTGAGGAAAATACCGAAAAACTGATGGCGCTGGGCAAAGGCATCGACGTGCCGAATGACACCACTTCGGACAAGCCGTTTTCAGTCTTTATGGCGATTTACGGAGCGTTCGGGCTGGCGCATATGCGCACGTTCGGCACGACCCAAAAACAGATTGCTGCGATTGCAGCAAAGAACCACATGCATTCGGTTGAAAATGAAAAGGCGCAATTCCGCGCGCCTTATACCGTTGACGAAATATTAAGCGCACCACCGATCACTTATCCTTTGACCCTGCCAATGTGCGCCCCGATGAGCGATGGCGGTGCCGCTGCGGTTCTGATGACCGAGGCCGGATTGAAAAAGTTCGGGATCAGCCGGGATCGTGCCATCGAAGTGCGCGCCAGCGTGATCCAGACCGGATCAAACCGCGCGCCGGAGGATTATGAGAACCACCTGACCGCGATTGCGGCACGGCGGGCATATGAAATCGCCGGTATCGGTCCCCAAGACGTATCAGTTGCCGAAGTGCATGACGCAACAGCGGTGGGTGAGTTGATCCAGATCGAAAACCTTGGGCTGTTCCCATTTGGCGAAGGGGGTGCTGCATCCGAGCGCGGTGACACCTCCATCGGCGGGCGGGTGCCGGTGAACCCGTCGGGCGGGCTGGAATGCAAAGGCCACCCGATTGGCGCGACTGGGTTGGGCCAGGTTTACGAACTGGTATCGCAACTGCGCGGTGAATGTGGACCTAGACAGGTCGAAGGTGCGCGGATCGCCATCGCGGAAAATGGCGGCGGTTTGATCGGTATCGAAGAGGCCGTGGCCTCCATCCTTATTCTCGGGCGCTAGGAGCGAAAGATGTTCAAAACCGAAGAGCAGATAATGGCTTGCGATTCCTTGCGCCGGTTTCTGGATGACCAGATCGAACCGGAATACCTGAAGGTTAAGGATGCGCCGTTCGAAAAAGAAGTCATTCAGGGTTTCATGACGCGACTTGCCGAGTTCGGTCTGACATCGGCCCCGCATCCCGAAGAAGCGGGCGGTATGGGGCTGGATTGGACCACCCACCTGATGCTGTTCGAAGAGGTTGGTGTTACGGCAATAGATATCGCGCTGCCCATTCTGATCAACGTGGTGGCAGGTGAGATTCTGCTGAAGCTCGGGTCTGATGAGATTCGCAAAAAATATATCGGTCCGTTGCTTGCCGGTGAAATTACCGCGTCGATGGGCATATCGGAACCAAATGTCGGGTCCGATGTGGCCGCTGTCAAAACCCGAGCGCGGCGGGACGGCGATGACTGGGTGATCAATGGCGAAAAGACCTGGATCACCAATGGTCGCTTTTCGGATTTCCTGATATGCACCTGCGCCACCGATGAGGGCCTGACCCATATTCTAGTGGATCGCAAAGAGCATGGCTATGAAACCCGCGACATCAAAAAAATGGGTCTGAACGCACAATCCACGGCACAGATCTTTCTTGATGACGTGCGTGTGCCGATTGCAAACACGATAGGCGAGGTCGGCCGCGGCTTGCAGCAAACGCTTGTGGTGTTTGAACGGGCGCGCGTTCACATGGCCATGTGGGGAATCTCCCTGGCACGGCGCGCGTTGGAAGAGTCGATCAGATATGCGCAGGAACGCAACCAGCACGGCAAGCAGATAGCGGGTCACCAGCTCATCGCAGACAAGATCGCCGTAATGGCCACAGAGATTGATGCTGCGCGGCTTTTGACCCTCCGTGCCGCTGGCATGATCGACCGCGGCGAACGCTGCGACAAGGAATGTGCCATGGCCAAATGGTACGGCACGGAAATCGCAGTGAACGCAACGCGCCAAGCAGTGCAGATCCACGGTGGCAATGGTGTCACCACCGATTTTATCGTCGAACGGCTGGCGCGCGAGGCCATTATCGGGCCGATCCCGGACGGGACTACAGAAATACAAAAATTGCTGATCGCACGGACGCTTACCGGCGTGCAGGCATTCAAATAGGAGCGGTCATGGAAATCGAAGGCAAGACAATCATCGTCACCGGCGGGGCATCGGGTCTTGGCGCGGCGACGGCGAAATATCTGCGAGCACGCGGTGCCAAGATTGGTATTTTCGATATGTCGCAGGGCGCTGGCGATGCGCTGGTCAAGGAACTGGGTGCTTCAAACGCAATGTTCTGCAACGTCGATGTGACCGACGATGAAGGCGTGGACGCGGCAGTTGACGCCGTGGTTTCAAAATTCGGTGCGCTGCATGGGTGCATCAACTGCGCCGGGGTCGTCAGCCCGATGAAAGTGATCGACCGTGACGGCAAGGCCGCGTCGCTCGACACATTCCGCCGCACGGTTGATATCAATCTTGTCGGCACATTCAACGTAATGAGCAAAGCTGTTCAGCGGATGTTGTTGAATGAACCCGAAAACGGCGAAGAGCGCGGTGTTGTTGTCAACGTCTCCTCTGGTGCTGCGATGGAAGGGCAAATCGGCCAGCCGGCTTATTCGTCGTCAAAGGCGGGGGTGATGGGCCTTAACCTGCCTGCCGCGCGCGAACTGGGTGCCAAGGGCATTCGCGTCAACGCGATTGCACCCGGCCTGTTCGGCACGCCGATGGTCATGTCGCTGCCCGACAACGTGATCGCAAACCTCGAAGCCTCTGTCGAAGCGCCCAAGCGTGTCGGCCGGATGGAAGAATTCGCTCATTGCTGCGCCTTTCTGATCGAGAATTCATATATGAACGGCGAAACCGTGCGGCTTGATGCTGCCACGCGCCTGCAGGCGAGATAGGGCGATGCTGCAACGCTCAGGTCCCCTCAAAGGTGTACGCATTGTTGAAATGGCAGGTCTTGGCCCTGCGCCGTTTGCTGCGATGCATCTGGCTGATCTGGGCGCTGAAGTGGTGCGCATCGCGCGGCCCGGTCAGAAATTTCCGTTGCCGATTGATGCGAAATACAATCTGTTCAACCGCTCGCGCCGCAGCCTGACACTTGACCTGACAAAGGCCAGAGATGTCGACCGGCTCTGGCAGTTGATCGAACGTGCCGAGGTGCTGATCGAAGGGTTCAGGCCGGGCAAAATGGAAAAGCTGGGATTTGGTCCGGAACAGGTGCAGGCGCGCAATCCGGCCTTGGTCTATGGCCGATTGACCGGATGGGGACAGGAAGGGCCGCTGGCACATGCAGCGGGCCACGACATGAATTATGCCGCCATAACCGGTGCGGTTTGGGGTTTGGGCGATGCGGACCGCCCGCCACCTGCACCGATGAACCTGATCGCGGATCAGGGCGGCGGCGCGATGATGCTGAACGTTGGTATCCTTGCAGCCCTGACTCATGCGCGCGCCACGGGGCAGGGGCAGGTGGTCGATACGGCCATGACGGACGGGGTTAACCTGCTGATGACCATGCAGCACGGGTTGGTCGCATGTGGCGCTTGGTCTGATAAACGGTCTGGCGATTTTATCAACGGCGGCGTTGCGTGGTATCGTTGTTACGAAACGGGCGATGGCAAATATGTGTCCGTTGGATGTCTCGAACCGCAATTTTTTGCCGAACTTCTGGCACTTCTGGGCCTCACAGACGATCCGCGCTTTGCCGATCAATACGCACCCACCGCGCAGGCCAGTATGATGGACGCGCTTACGGAGATTTTCCTGACTGCGACCCAACAGGAATGGTGCGATATTCTGGAAGGCAGCGACGCGTGTTTCGCACCTGTGGTTTCTCTGGCTGACGCATCGGATCATGCGCATAATCGCGCCCGGGGCAGCTTTGTCACAGTAGGTGGCATCGAGATGCCGACGCCCGCACCGCGATTCTCGCGAACACAACCCGACACACCGACGACCGGAGATGCGGGAGAAATCAGCCTTGATGAAATCCTTGAACACTGGGGGAACAACGCATGACTGCCTTGTCTTTTGCCGATGCGATGCAGCTTTTTGTGGTCGGCCTGTCACAAGGGTGCCTTTATAGCCTGATCGCGATTGGTCTGGTGCTTGTGTATAAGGCGACTGAGCAGGTGAATTTTGCCCAAGGCGAATTCATGATGCTGGGGGCATTTGTCGGGTATCAGTTCATCGTGCTGATGGGGATGCCCTACTGGCTGGGTGCGATGTTGACATTGGTCTTCATGGGCGCATTCGGCTACGGCGTCGAAGCGCTTGTGGTGCGGCGCCTGACGGGCCAGCCGGTGTTCACTGTCTTTATCCTGACGCTGGCATTGGGTATCGCGCTCAGGGCGGTTGCAGGGATAATTTGGGGGTTTGGCAACTATTCGTTGCCTGCTCCGGTTGATGGCAATCTTACACTGGGCCCAGTGATCATTTCTTGGGCCAGCGTGTTGTCGATTGTTGTCACCGCGGTTGTCGCCAGCGCGCTGTACCTGTTTTTCCGTTACGCTCGGCAGGGTGTCGCCATGCAGGCGTTGTCCCTGAACCAGTTAGCAGCGTTCTACATGGGTATTCCTGTGAAACGGCTGACATCCTCGATCTGGGCAATGTCCGCGATCTTTGGCGGGATTGCCGGACTGCTCCTGGGGCCAATGACGTTGGTTTCGACGCAGATGGGTTTTATCGGGTTCAAGGCATTTGCAGGGGCAATTGTCGGTGGTTTCGGCTCCATCCCCGGTGCGGTGATCGGTTGCTTGCTGATCGGTGTGACGGAACCGTTTTTCGATATCATGTTCCCGACCCTCAAAGGAATTGGTGCCTACTTGATCATGTTCCTTGTGCTGTTGATCCGTCCGCAAGGCCTGCTGGCCCAAATTTATGCAAAGAAGGTCTAAGCCATGCGCGTAATTTTTCGCAAATCCTATGTTCAGGACATCCAGCTTTTCCGCGACCGTGGACAGGCATTCTGGTATCTGCTGTTTGCCGCGATCGCACTGGCCGCGCCGCTGTTTCTGGACGGCTATTTTCTGGATGAACTCTCATTCGTATTCATCTATGCTATCGCGGGTCTCGGGCTAATGGTGCTGACCGGATTTTCCGGGCAGGTGAGTTTCGGACAGGCGGCGTTTGTCGCAATCGGTGCCTACACTCACACGATCCTGCTGACCCGTTACAGCGTGCCGTGGCTTTTGTCGCTGCCGATAGCGGCGTTGGTGGCTGGGCTGGTCGGGTTGGCCGTCGGACGGATCTGCGGAAAGATGCACGGGCTGTATCTGGCGATTGCCACGCTTTCGATTGCGATTGTGACCGAACGGCTCATCGGTGGTGCGGGCGATTTCACAGGCGGTCATCGTGGCCTTTCGGTGCCGGAAATCAATATTCTCGGGCTGGCCATCGACGAAAGCTGGAAAGTTTATCTGCTGAATTTTGTCATCTTCGTGGGTTGTATCCTGATCGTTCGCAACCTGACACGCACAAGGTCGGGTCGCGCCATGATTGCGATCCGCGACTCCGAAGTGTCGGCGCGGGCGTTGGGAACCAATGTGGCCTTCTTCAAGGCATATGCGTTCTTCATCTCGGCAGTTTTTGCGGGCCTCGCGGGCGGGCTGCTGGCGCACGCCTTCTTCTACATCACGCCGGAAACCTTCGGAATGGGGGAATCCATCCGTCTGCTGTTGATGATCGTCGTCGGCGGGATCGGAACCATCCACGGCGCGGTTTTTGGGGCGTTCTTTATCGTGCTGCTGCCAACCGTGTTGAGCTGGGTCAAGATCGTGCTGCCCAGTGCAGTCGCCACGTCCGGCGGTTTCGATAGTCTTGCATTCGGTCTGATCCTGCTGGGGTTCATCCTGTTCGAACCTGACGGACTTTATGGACGCTGGACCAAGATCCATCACTATTTCAACGTGTTCCCGATGTACAAGAAGCGCAGTTTCCAGCGTCAGAAGACATTCCTCAAAACGGAGCGTTTAAGATGAACGGGTTGGAGATAGATAACGTATCGCTTTCCTTTGGTGGTTTGAAAGCGGTGGATGGCTTGAGCTTTTCAGTTGAACCGGGGTCGGTGTTCACCATCATTGGCCCCAATGGCGCGGGCAAAAGCACGGTGTTCAACCTCATCTGCCGGATTTACGATCCGTCGCAAGGCGACATCCGGTTCAACGGCAAAAGCCTGCGAAAAGCGAAATCCCATGAGGTAATCAACCACGGCATTGCGCGGACGTTCCAGAATATCGAACTGTTCGAACATGCGTCATTGCTTGATAACTTGCTGATCGGGCGCATCCGTCACGGCAAATTCGGGCCTCTGAGTGAGCTGTTTTTTACCCGTTCGCAGATGCGTCAGGAACTGGCCCACCGCCGCAAAGCCGAAGAAATAATCGAGTTTCTTGATCTCGAAGGCTACCGTCATGCACGGGTTGCGGATTTGCCGTATGGCGTGCGCAAAAAGACCGAAATGGCCCGCGCGTTGGTGTCGGAGCCAAAGATCCTGTTGCTGGACGAACCGTCAAGCGGACTGACCAGCGAGGAAACCGACGATACTGCTTTTGTGATTGAAGATATCCGCGAGGTCCTGGGTGTCACCGTTGTTATGATCGAACACGACATGAAACTGGTGAACAAAGTTTCGGACATGGTGCTGGCCATCAACGAAGGCCGGTTTCTTGCAAGCGGCAGCGCATCCGAAGTTCAAAGCGATCCCGATGTTCAGGCGGCATATCTGGGAGGGCAGGCAGCATGACCGAGGTACTGCGCGCCAGCAACGTCGAAACGATGTATGGCAGGGTGATGGCCATTCGCGGCATCAGCCTGACGGTCAAGGAAGGGTCGGTCGTTACGGTCATGGGCTCCAATGGGGCGGGCAAAACGACGATTTTGAAAACCATCTCCGGCGCGCTTGATCCGTTCAAGGGGCAGGTGGAATTTGAAGGGCGCGATATCACCGCGCTTGACCCAGATGTCATCGCGCGCGTCGGCATCGCCCATTCACCCGAAGGGCGCGAAGTGTTTTCCCTCTTGTCGGTCAAGGACAACCTGATGATGGGTGCCTATTGCCGCAAGGATCGCGATGAAGTGGCGCGTGACTTGGAAAAGGTGCTGGGCTGGTTTCCCGTGCTGCGCACCTTTCTGGAAAAGCAGGCGATCTATCTATCTGGCGGGCAACAACAGATGTTGGCTTTGGGTCGCGCGTTTATGCAGCGTCCGCGCGTGATGTTGCTGGACGAGCCGTCGCTGGGCCTGTCACCGCTCCTGATTTCCGAGATTTTCCAGATCATCAAACGGATCAACGTCGAAGAAGGCGTGACCATGTTGCTGGTTGAACAGAACGCCAGTGTTGCGCTGCCGGCCGCCGATTTCGGGTACGTCCTTGAAACCGGCCGGATCGTTATGGAAGGTGAACGCGACGTTCTCATGAAAAGTGCTGACATTCGCGAATTCTACCTTGGCATCAAAGCAGAAAGTGCGCGCGGCGACCGCCGCTGGAAAGCAAGAAAGACGTGGCGATGAACACAATGCAAGACCAATCCACCGCAGGATGGACGCCGCCGCCGGTCCAGATTGACGGCTGTGACACGTTCTCCAAACTGTTCCGGCAGAACTGCAAGAAGTTCGGCAACAAAATCGCAATCCGCGAAAAGGATTTCGGCATCTGGAAAGAATTCAGCTGGCTGGACTATTACGCATCCGCGCGCAGGGTCGGGTGTTCACTTATGGCGTTGGGCTACCGTGAAGGTGACGTGGCCGCGATCATTAGTGAAGACAACAAGGAGTGGGTGTTTGCCGACCTTGGCATCCAGTGCATCGGGGCCACGACTCACGGGCTATATCCTACTTTGCAGGAAAAGCAAGTTGCCTATCAGTTGAACGATAGCGGAGCGAAGGTGCTATTCGTTGAGGATGAAGAGCAGCTAGATAAGTATCTGGGTGTGGAGGACCAGCTTGATCATCTCGAAAAAGTTATCGTATTTGATATGGAAGGGTTGCGCAGTTTCCAGCATGACAAAGTCATAGGCTGGGAAGAATTTCTCGCACTGTCGGACGCTAAAATCGAAGAACTGAGCGTTGAATTTGAGCGCCGCGTTGATGCGGGCGATCCCGAAGATATCGCAACGCTGATCTATACGTCCGGCACAACCGGTGCTCCCAAAGGTGCCGCGATGTCGCACCGCTTCTTTCTAGCGCAATCGGATAATTACCCCGAATTGCCGCTCGGACCGGGCGATGAAGTTTTGACGTTCCTGCCGCTGTGTCACGCGGCCGAACGGATCCTGTCTGTCTGCGTGCCGATCCGTCACGGCATAACCATCAACATCGCGGAAAGCGGCGATACATTTGCCGCTGACATTCAGGAAGTCGCGCCAACATTCATCTTTGCGGTGCCGCGCGTGTGGGAAAAATTCTATTCCCGTATCAATTTTGTGATGAATGATGCCACCGCATTTGGCCGGTTTGCCTATGACCAAGCCCTGAAAACGGCTGGACGCAGGGAGGCATTGATTGCTGCGGGAAAATCTGTGCCGACGATGCTTAGGCTTAGGCATAAGGTGCTGGACTTTCTGGTGCTTCGAAATATCAGGGTCGAACTGGGACTGGCGCGCGCGCATACGATCGTATCGGGTGCGGCACCGATTTCAGCCCGACTGCTCAGCTGGTTCAATGCCCTTGGGGTGACAGTACAAGAGGCATATGGCCAGACCGAAACCGGCATTGTGACTGCAACCATACCGGGCAGATCACCGATCGGTTCCATCGGCCGGGCAATGCGCAATGTCGAAGCGAAACTGGCCGATGACGGTGAAATCCTCATTCGCTCATCCAGCAATTTTTCGGGTTATCTGAACCAGCCTGAAAAGACGGCGGAAACCGTGGTCGATGGCTGGGTCTATACGGGTGATGTTGGGACGATGGATGCCAATGGTGACCTAACTATTCTGGACCGCAAGAAGGACATCATCATCACCGCAGGCGGCAAGAACATTACGCCTTCGCAGTTGGAAAACGAGCTCAAATTCTCGCCCTATATTTCTGATGCGGTGATCATCGGGGACAAGCGCAAATACCTGAGCGTGCTGATCATGATCGACCACGAAAACGTTGAAAAATACGCGCAGGAAAAGCGTATCCCGTTTTCCAACTACAAATCCCTGTGCGCAAACACCCAAATCCAGGACTTGATCGAAGGCGAGGTGGAACAGGCGAACAGCGGTTTCGCGCCGGTCGAGCAGGTAAAGAAATTCCGGCTGATCGACGTACTTTTGACAGCCGAAGACGACGAGCTGACTCCGACGATGAAGCTTAAGCGCAACGAGATCGAGCGCAAATACAAAGACCTGATCGAAACGATGTATTGAAACACCAAAGGGAGAGACCAATGAAGAAACTAGCAACAGCACTTGCGTTTACCGCAATGACAGCCACCGGCGCGATGGCCGAGGGGCTGCAGGGCGTGACCGACGACATGATCACGCTTGGCACCTATACGGACCTAAGCGGGCCGTTGGCAGTCTGGGGTGTGCCCGAGGCGAATGGCCTGCGCATGCGCGTGGACGAGATCAATGCGGCGGGCGGCATTCACGGTCGCCAGCTTGAGATTATAATCGAGGACACGCAATATCAGGTGCCCCGCGCGATTCAGGTTGCAAACAAACTGATGCGCCGCGACCAGATTTTTGCGATGGTTGGCGCGCTTGGCACACCGATGAACCTAGCGATCATGCCGCAACAAATTGAAGCGGGAATTCCCAACATGTTCCCGATGTCGGCCGAGGTCGAGATGTATGAACCATTGGATCCGATGAAATACGCATTTTTTCGCAGCTATACAGACCAGTTTCGCGCGGGCGTTGCATACTTCAAGGAAAATGGTGATTTCTCAACACCCTGCATTGCGCAACTCGCAAATGAAGCTGGTGAATCAATGGCGCTTGGCGTCACGCAGCAATTGGCAGAGTATGACATGAAAGTCGCGGCCAAAACGGAGCATTCGGCAACCGAATCCGATATGCTCTCGTCTGTAACCACATTGAAAAACGCCGGTTGCGATATCGTGTTTCTGGCGGGTGGGGTGCGCGATACAATTCTAGTTGTTGCAACATCTAAAAAGCTTGGTTTTGAACCGACTTTCGTGACTGGAATGGTGTCCTATATGGATGCAGTTGCGACTGCCGCTGATGGCGCGATGGATGGTCTATATCTGGTATCGCCTTTTGTTTTTGCGAACGCAGGAGACTCCGAAGGGGAAGCAAAACGTATCCTGGAGAGTTACAGCGAAATTTACGGTGAAAAGATGGCCCCACAAGCGCAGCTTGGTTACGTTTTCATCGACCTGATTGCCGTGGCGCTCGAAGCTGCTGGTCGCGATCTGACGACCGAAGGATTTCTGGCCGCAACCGAAGCGATCACTAGCTATGTTGATCCGATCGGCGGCCAGTCGGTCAGCTTTGGCCCGGAAGACCATCAGGGCATCGAAAGTCTGATTATGGCAAAAGTCGAAGACGGTAAATGGACTATTGCGGCCCGCGGGCTCGACTACTAATCTGTCAGTGATAAATGCGGGCGGTGCTTCGGTTCCGCCCGTTGGTTTTGAAAGAGTAGCTTTGACTAGAATCCATTGGCACAAAAAAACCAAAGATGCCAAAGGCCAGCAAAAGCTGAAACGGCGGGCCATGCTCAATCTGGCCGCGCATTCGTTTTCAACAGTCGGATACAAACAGACATCGATGGATGACATCGCAGCGGCACTCGCAGTCACCAAGCCCGCGCTTTATTATTACGCCAAAAACAAAGAAGATATCCTGATGCAATGCGCCCGCATCTCGCTGGAGCGGGTCGAGCTATGCTTCACATCGGCAAAGGAAGTTCAGGGTAACGGGCTTGATCGTATCCGCGTATTCTTTAGAGTCTATGCGAACATGGTTGTGAGCGAATTCGGCTCTGCCTTGATGCGCGAAGCGCGGCGCAATCTGACCGGAGAAAATCAGAAGAATTTGCGTCAGACAATGATAGACGGTCAGAATTTTCTTGAAAGTATTATCGCAGAAGGGATCAAAGACGGTTCTATCCGCGATTGCGACTCAAAGCGCCTCGCACATGTGCTTTTTTCGGCCTTCAACCAGATGCCGATCTGGTATAATCCGAAAGGGCCGCTTAACCCAGAGAGTATTGCAGATGAAATGCTGGAACTAATCATCCATGGCGTGGGTGCGAAGAATACTTGATTCTAAATTTGTTGCCTATTCAAACAGCGCCGATTTTATTAAAGATTTAACATAAGATGGACTCTCGGATTTTTGAAGGAGCACTTTCATAATTAACATAAACTTCATTATGCGAATCTATCATGTACGCGGGTGCGCGCTACCCCCGACTGCGACTCTTGTTAGAAAACAAAAGGCGCAAGATAGAAGGTTGGCGGTACGCTGGGGTGCCGGTGAACGTGATGGCGCTCGACCATATTCCGCGAGTTCAAGCGCAATCCTTCTCCGATCCATGCATCCCGCTGGTCGAGGTGCCATAGAGTGTCACGCAGCATCTATTGCGGCATCTCCCCCGAAATCCGTTTGAGTCCGGCAGCGCGGGGATCATAGTGATAGCCCGTTATTGTGCCGTCCCTGATCTTTTCGACAGCGTCGTTGATTACAAAGAGAGGAACGAGGAACCATTCTCGCGGGACCACAGGCCTTCCAAAGCGATCCATGATCTCGATCTCGAGCCGTGCAGGTTCGAAAATGCGGTGGATCAGGTTCTCCAACTTGGACCGATTGATGTTGTAGAGCTCGTATGTCGCGACCACCTCGACATTCGCCATCAGAAACGTCGGCTGCAACTGCGCGCCGGCGATCCGCTTCTCGACGCTCATATTGGTAACGCCGATCTTGTGCACCAGTTCCCGGTTTTCCGTGACGAGTGGATGATCGGATTTGCTGCGAAGCACATAAATGATCCCGCTCGCCTCATCACCATCGATTGTCTGGTCCGAAAAAAGTGGGCCTGCCGATGGGTCAGTGATTCGGCGTCCCGCGCCGTCCTTGTTCAACGCGCGCTGGAGCGAGCGCATCAGCATGTTGCTCTCGGTGCCGTTGTCAAAAATCACCCGCAGACGAGCATCGGTACGACCTTGCTCATTCGTGATGGTCTCACCCTTTTCAGTAACATAGGCTTTCTGACCGCCGACGATGAAAAAGCGGCCCTTCTCAATCTCGGCTTTCATCTCGAAAGGGCGGGTCTCCCGCAAACCGCTATGCAGTTCTTTCTGGACCATCTCGAACAATGGCTTGAACTTCGAAAAATCTTCGCATTTTTCGCGATTGGCGACCTCGTCGGCGGCCTTTTTCTCGGCTGTAGAGCGGACATGCTTCAATTCTGTGAGTGGTGACTTGGCTACTTCTACGCCCAACTCAGCGAGCAGGGCATCGTCTTCTAGATCTTCGGCGCCCGACGTTGAGGCCGCAAAGGTTTCTGCAAGAAGACCTTGCTCGTCCAGTGGGGCAAGGAGATCGCGGCACTCCTGCAAGTCGCGGATCCGATCAAGACGCACGGCGTAGAGGCGTTCAAAGATATCAAGATCCTCCCCGTGTTGGGGAGGCTGGCCATGCTCCTCTGCAAATCGCGAGATTTCCTCAAAACCTGCGACGATGCGTTCTTCGCGTGGTGTGCGGCTGAGCTGCTTCTTGACTTCGACCTCGACGCCAAGCTCAGCAAGGAGGGCATCATCTTCGTCGGTGAAACTCTTAGCCATTGGCAGCTTCCTGCTTCATGCGCGCGAGATAAGCCACACCTTCGGCCATTTTCTTTTCCCACGGGTCCGGTGAAGTAATCGACGGCAGGCGGCCTCGCTCTTGCTTGAACTTGACGGCTCGCTTCGCAAGATCGCGCGCCTCATCCGGTGACAGTTGCACTTTTT
Organism: Sulfitobacter sp. PR48; assembly: GCF_028807335.1. Taxonomy (NCBI): domain Bacteria; kingdom Pseudomonadati; phylum Pseudomonadota; class Alphaproteobacteria; order Rhodobacterales; family Roseobacteraceae; genus Sulfitobacter; species Sulfitobacter sp. PR48. The sequence goes on from NZ_JARAMM010000012.1 coordinate 26,140, forward strand.
TCGCCGAGATGACGGCCTGGACCTGCCGAAGGCTTTCCTCGCTCATAGTCTTTGCCAGAATCGAGTAGGCTTCGCCGAACGGGTTGATGCGATCAATCAGGTCGATGTCGAGTTCGCGCACGTCCATTGCGAATTTGCGCACCCCGTCGATCAAGGCGGTATTGCCGGTTGTTTCTGTGTCATCGCGGTTCGACAGCGCGATCTCTTTTGCCTTTTGGGTCAGGTTCAGCGCAGCAACTGCGTGTTGGCGCACCGCTTCCTGATCCTCTGCATCTAGCTCTGGGAACCTAGCACCGACAATCTTGCCCATGCGGACCTGCGTCAGTTCCTCCGGCACCAGCTCTTCGTCGAAGAGACCCCGTTCGATCGTAGTCTTGTCCTGAACGAAAGCTGTGATGACCTCATTGAGGTCCTCTTGGCAGATGCGCTTGGCTTCCTTGCTCTTGGGTTCGACCAGGCCTTTGATTTCGATCTGGAACTGCCCGCTGGCCTCGTCGAAGCCGACGTTTTCCTTGTTGGGATCATAGCCGCCCTCACCGTAATCAAACCCTTCGACAGGGCCACTTTTCACGGTCTTGGGTGTGAAGTTGAAACGCGGGGCCAGCACCTGTTCCATCAGCAGGCTCGCTGCGATCGCTTTCAGTGTATCGTTGACTGCCTCGGTCACGGCTTCGGCCGCGGCGTCGGGCTCCGCGATAAGGTTGGTGAAGCGCGCGCGCATCTTGCCCTCGGCATCGCGGGTGGCACGGCCGATGATCTGCACGATCTCCGTCAGGCTGGCGCGATAACCCACCGTCAGGGCGTGTTCGCACCAGATCCAGTCAAACCCTTCTTTCGCCATCCCGAGGGCGATGATGATGTCGACATGGTCGCGGTTGTTCTTATGCGCAGGGTCCTTCAGTGCGTTGGACACCTTGTCCCGCTTGGCCGGTTCATCATCGACCAGATCGGCGATGCGCAGCACCCGCTCCTCGGGCGTCTTGACCAGCTGAAAGCCTGTGATGGGATCCGCTCCCTGCCAATCGCCCAGGGCGTCAATGATATGCTCGACCTCGCGATGCTTGTCCTTGGTGCTTTCGCGCGAGTTCACGTTCGGGATGTGAAGGATCGTCTTCTCGGTCGGATCCAAAACCTTGAGAATGTCGTCCGCATAGGACCCGGAATAGAAGAAATAACCGATGTCAAGCGTCTTGAGGTATTTGTAGCCATTCAATTGCTGATAGTAGGTATAGGTGAAGGTATCGAACTTTGCCTCATCTTCGGGCGACAGAACGGCTTCGGCATCGCCGCGGAAATAGGACCCGGTCATCGCAACCAGATGCACCTTGTCGCGCGCGACAAGGGCGCCCAGATGCGTGCCCAGCTTATTATCAGGGTTGGCAGAGACGTGGTGAAACTCGTCTACCGCGATGAGCCGATCGTCAAACGCTTCAATCCCGAACTTGTCCACGGCGAACCGAAAGGTCGCGTGGGTGCAGACCAGAACCTTGTCGTCGCTCGCCAAGAACTTGCCGACAGCGCCCACTTTGCCATCATCCCCGCCGGGAGCGTTGCACAGGTTCCATCGCGGTTGCACGGTCCAGTCTGCCCAGAAGCCGTACTTGCTCAGTGGCTCGTCGTTGAAGCTGGACCCGATGGATTTTTCTGGCACCACGACGATGGCCTGACGCAGGCCCTGGTTGTATAGCTTGTCGAGTGCTATGAACATGAGCGCGCGGCTTTTGCCAGATGCCGGCGGCGACTTGATCAGCAGGTATTGCTCGCCCCGCTTCTCATAGGCACCCTCTTGCATTTCGCGCATGCCAAGCTCGTTCGATTTGGTCGAGCTTCCATTGGCCGCGTAATTGACAGAGACGGAAGGAACTTGCTTTGTCATGATGTTTTCCTTCTGAGGGGCGCAGAATCATTCGCTTTAGGGCAGGCAATCAAAACCCGATCAAGTAGCGATACCGCACCACGCCTATCGTAACAGTATGATTTATATGTATTTTCCAATTTACGCCCTCTAGCCCACATACGCACAATCAAAACCCGATCAAATGTTATCCCTGTCACGCCCATGAGGGGACATAGCCAGCACGAGGGCGTTCAGCATCCGCAGGACGGATCAGACCAGCATCCAGCGTTGCGCGAATAACCCGCGACGCCTGCGCAGCGTTCTGGTCGTCGATGCCGAGCCGCTCCCGAAGTGTCGCGTTCGTCATCTTCTGACCGCCTACGTATTTGAGCGCGGCATGTTGGTAACACGCTCGCACGGCTTCTTCCGGTGTCATGTCCGCAAAGCGGCGTGGTGCAAACAGAACCACGCGCACGGCGTCTCCCTCCATGCGGAAATCCGGTGGGGGCAACTGGTGTAGCTCAACCGCCGAGATCACCTTGTCGATGCCGGTGCCTTGTTCTTCGCAAAGTTTCATGCGCCGCATCAAGGAAGCAAGAGCTTCATTTCGGGAACGCGGGGGCGAGTCCAAAAACCGGTCGGGGCTAACCAAGGGGGCGCCCGGGTTCGTGATCTCCATGCGATCGCTGAATAACTCGATGAGTGGACCGGCACCGGTGATCGTCATGTCCTGGTGGATCAATGCGTTGGCGATCAATTCGCGGATCGCTATCGACGGGTAGAGCGGACGCTCCTCGCGGAATGCTTTACCAATCAATTCGTTGCGGGGCAGAAGGCCGTCGATGTAATCCACCAGCCCCTGAAATCCCGCTGCATAGCCGCGCTGGCCGTCCTGGCGGTGGCTCACGTCATCTGCACGTCCGGTGCCAGCATAGGCCACGAAACGAACCCCTTTGCGCTCTACAGAGGGGCCGAAATCGGAAAGTTTCTTGGCATACAGGATTGCGCCCAGATTGGTAATGTTCCAGCGGTCGCTTACATCTTTCTGGATCAGACGATCTGCCAATAGCTTGTCGAAGATCCCCTGCCTGTTATCCGGCAAGGGCTGGCCCGTAAGATCGAAGTAGTTGGCGTAATTCAGCCGCGCAAGAACGTCGTCGCCGGACAGGAACTGCGCCGCGACGCCTGTCTCCCAAGCGTAGGGCTGCAACTTGCTCCAGAGGGCACGCAGGCGTTCCGGATGGTCGGACAGGCGCGGCGTGGCACTGCCGATGCGCAAATAGGCGGTCCGGTCAAACTCTACCGGAGCGGTTGCGGCGGCGGGGATAGTCAGCAGGATCAGGCGCTGCCCGTCATGATCGACCTCTTCGAACCGGAACTCGATGCCCGGCTGGAGGTGGTTGGCCACCCACAGTTCGAGCGGCTGCCCCTTCTCCTTTTTCACGGTCGGCTCGAAACTCGTGCCGACAACCGCATGATCGCCGTCTCGCACCCCCCAGACCACATAGGCATAGTGCTGATCGGCCAGCCGTGCAGCATTGGACAAGGCAGAGATCAGCTTGCCGATCAACGGCCCGTCGGCATTGTTTTCCTTGAACTCGATCCATGTGGTTTCCGCTGGTTTGGCACGCAGATCGTCCACCAACCTGCGGGTGCGTTCCGCGCTCATGACAGGGTCAAGGGTCATAGTGTGTCCACTTTCTGACCCACCACGCCTGGGTAGCGTTTGTCGTAGGGGCATTCCTGTATTGCTCGCCGGCCCAGGTCGTTCGGCTTGGCCGGGCTACCGTTGGTGGCATAAATAATCGAAATGGAGGGAAAACCTTTGATCATTGACCTCTCACCCGCTTATCAAAACGTCTTAAAAATATGCGGGCTGTGATCAGGATTATTTGAAACCGAAAAGCACAATCTTCTTCATCTGACAGGCCCGGATGGCTGCCGTGCGGATGCAATCTTGCCCACAACCCCAATACGTACGCAGGTTTGCCTCTGTCGTTCTCCCACTCATTGTATTCGTGAAGTAGGAACGGTCCCGATTTTGTATCTGCAAGATATTGCCTCTTTGCGTCATCGCTAACCTTAGGATCACATCCAAAATACTCCGCAATTTTGTCCAGCAGTTCCTGATAGAAATCTCTGATCATCGCGTTGGCGGAAGACCAGTTCCCTTGCGAAAAGTTCTGAATCGCTTGATCCAAATGCCCCTTGGCGGCGCCCAACCCGTGCCGACCAAGTAAGGCCTCAATTTCGCTGGTCGCCTCTCGAAAATCTGTCTCAGGTACATCCTCAGGCAGCATCCGCCTGAGAACAGTCTGTGTAATGACCCTTGGAGCGTCATCGAAAATGGAAGATCTGCCCATTGGGTCTGGAACCTCCTCTTCCACAAGTGTGAAGCCATCCATTTTCAGACCAGCAAGAAGACGCAACCAGACATCTGGCTTGTTGCGCTTGCTTTGCTCGGATGCCGTAATTGCATGCTCAATCATGGCTCTGCTTAGGTCACAGTTTCCGTTGACCGTCGGAACAGAACGTCCCCCCATACTGCTTCTTGCGAACCGAACCATTTCAATGGCCTTCGATGCTACCGATCCAGAACCACAGAATTCGTCAACACCCCACCCTAGGGTGAGAGACGAGAAAGCGGTTTGTGTCGACATTTCAGCAATCATCTCGCCCGCTGCCATCAACGTCATGCTGTTAAAGTCGCTCATGCGCTCACCTTCGTCGTCATCTTCGTGTACATCTCGAACAGTTTTTCCAGCCGTTCGGTGTCGTTGCGGAAACGGCGGCCGATGTAGATGCGTTCCAGCACCTCGTCGTTGTGGTCATGCGCTGCGCGGAGGTTGGCGGGCATTTTTTCGGGGTCGTAGAGGTCGGCGATGGTGGCGGGGAAATGCGCCTCGCGGGCCAGAAGGATACCTTCGGCCGCCGCTGTCAGGTCGGCGCGGTTCTTTTCGGTCAGTTTCGGGACGGGGAAGGTGTTCCAGCCCATGGTGTTAGAGTAGCGATATCGAGTTTCCAGCTTCCCGCAAACCGTGGCGATCCAGACCAGATGCAGGCGCGAGGCGATCAGCGCCATGTTCCAGAGCGGGGCATCGTATAATGCGAGAGCGAGATTGGATACGCGAACGTCACTGGGCATCAAGCCACACGGCAGGTATTCTCGACGTTCAGAGGATACGCTTGGAACGACGATGGAATTTACTTCTCCAATGATTGTTCGCTCGAACTTGTACGGCGTCAGCAAGCCCGCTTTGCCGCGCTCGCTCCCACCCTGTCGGTAGATTCGAATGCGCTCCAAACGTTCCGCAATCGGAGGTATTGAGAATGCAAGTTCTGCTTGGTGATCTTCAATCCAAAGACAATATCTTTGTTGCCCATTGATGAACTCGCTCGATCCTACAATTGGCTTCACGAGAGGAGATGCCTGAGGGAAACCTTCCAAGAGATCGTTCGCTTCGTCAGGCGACAGTAACAGGTTGCCCTGATCCCGCGGTATGTTGCCGCCGAACATTGTCGCTATCTCTGCAATTGGTTCAGAGGCACGTTCAACAATAATATTGGCCCCTTCGGTGAGGTATGCATTTATGGCTTCGACTGACTTCATGAAGTCAGCTCCATAAATAGCTTTGGACCGTTCACCAACAGCGGCGATCCCAACGATCACACAGGTGACCTGAGCATTCTTGCTCGCATTATTGCCCCAAAGAAAGTTCTGATGTCCGAAAAATATTTCTTGTCCGTTCTGAAAAATTCGGGGCCAGATCAACGGAACTTGGACACCTTGGCAAATCGAGTTTGTAGAAACAAACGCGAAACAGCCGCCATACTTGATGAAGTCCGATGCCTTCCAGAACCAACCCGCGATGTAGTCAATTGCACGTACTTTTTTGTTTCCTGGTAGCAGCGCGTTCAGATCGTCCTTTTGCTCCTTGGTCTGATATTTGTCGCCGACATAAGGCGGGTTTCCGCAAACATACGTCTCGCCTCCTTCATTCGCGAAATCGATCTGCGCCTGATCCAGCGGCGACATGAACAAGTCATCCGCTTGAAACTTCACCCCCGTCCCCGTGGGCGGGCAGACCGACAGCCAGTCCAGCCGCAGGGCGTTGCCACAGGTGATCCAGTTCTGCGCGTCTAGCGGCAGGAACTCGGCCAACGCCTCTTTCTGGCCGCGATAGGTCACGTCGCATTGATATTCCGCGATGATCAGCGCCAGCCGCGCGATCTCGGCCGAGAAGTCGCGTAGTTCGATCCCGCGATAGTTGGTCAGGGGAATGTCGGTGCGGCGCAGCGGCTCGCCCCGGCGCTTGTTGATCTCATACTCGATCGCGCGCATTTCCTTGTAGGCGATCACAAGGAAGTTGCCCGACCCGCAGGCGGGGTCGAACACGCGGATCTTGGCCATGCGGGCGCGCAGATTGGCCAGCTTGCGGGCGTTGTCGCCCGCCGCCTCCAGTTCTGCCCGCAGATCATCTAGGAAGAGCGGGTTCAGCACCTTCAGAATGTTCGGCACGGACGTGTAGTGCATGCCGAGGACCGAGCGTTCCACCTCATCCGCGACGGCCTGGATCATCGAGCCGAAAATATCGGGGTTGATCTGTGTCCAGTCGAGGCTGCCGATATGGGACAGGTAGCGCTGCGCGATCTTGGAAAAGCGCGGCACATCGGTGCTGCCCGAGAAGAGGCCACCGTTCACATAGGGAAAGGTGTCGGCCCAGCGGGGCAGCTTGGCCTCGGCCCGTTTGGGGATGGCGGTGTTCATCGCACGGAAGATCTCGCCGATGACTTCGTGCGTGTTCGACCCGTCGCGGTTCGCCATCTGGTCGATGGTGGCGGTGAACAGGTTGTCGCTGACGAAGATGTCGGTGTCTTCGGCGAAGAAGCAGAAGATCAGCCGCGCCATGAAATGGTTCATGTCGTGGCGTTTTTCGGCGCTGCCCCAGTCGGGGTTGTCCTTGATCAGCTCGACATAGAGCCGGTTGAGGCGGCTGGTGGCGCGGATGTCAAACGCACTTTCGCGGATCTGCTTGACGGTAGAGATGCCGGCGAGCGGCAGGAAGAAGCCGAAGTGATCGGGGAAATCGGTGTAGCGGCAGGCGATGGTCTCGCCGGTGGTGATGTCCTCGGCCTCGAGGTCGATGCCGTCAGTGGCGAGGATGAACTTCGCCTTGGCGCGGGAGGTGGCAGGGCTTTCGCGCAGGGCGGCGAGGGTTGCCGCGATTTCGCCCGGGACGCAGGTCGCAAGGTGGATGTTGTTGGTCTGCAGGACGCCGCCGATGTCGGACTTGTTCGATGCGCCGGTGCGCAGGCGCTTGATTGTCGTCTCCTTGTTTCCGAAGGCCATGAGGAAGGCATAGGGGAACTCTGCCGCATCAAAGGGCTGCTCGGCGAGTTCGGAAACGGCTTGTTCAATCTCAACGGCGTTCATGCGGTAGTCCAGGGGTTGATCAGGTCGATCTCGCAACCCTCGAAGTCAGGCGTGTTGCGCGTGGCGACGGAGGCACCACGGGTGTGGGCAATTGAGGCAATCTGGCAATCGGCCTGGGTGATCGGTCGCCCGGCGGACCGTCGTGCGGCGGAGATGGCGGCATAGGACTGCGCGGCGGCGCTGTCGAAAGGCAGAATGCGCCCCGCAAGGTCCTCACGCAGGATGCTGTCCACTGCATCAACCAGCGCGGCGCGCCGCTTGCCGTTCCCCATGATCGCGAGGCCGTAGCGCAGTTCCGCTTCCGATATCGAGGTCAGGTAGACGTTGAGCCCGTCCTGCGCCGACAGCCATTGCTCGACCCTCGGCTCGGGAGCCGGGCGCAACAGCTCAGAGAGGACATTCGTGTCGAGGATGATCATGCGTCAGGCCTGGTCGAACGCGGGCGGTTCACGCATGGCTTCACGCTGCGGAAGGTCGAGATCAACGCCACCCAGAGGCGCGACCCGCTCGCGGATGGCCGCGGCAAGATCGTGGGATGGCTTCGCTTCGCCGACAACATGGCGCAAGATCTCGCGCGCCTCCTCTTCCATCGAACGGCCGTGCTCAGCCGCACGGATGCGAAGGCGGCGCTTCACGTCATCGTCAAGGTTCCGGATGGTAATGCTTGCCATGATCTCCTCCTGATAGGAGTGTAATCATCGCAATCAATGCGATCAAGGCTAATCGCTGGAACGCATGGTTTCCTCAGGGTGGGCAAGCCGACGCTGTCAGCTCGCGATCTTGCTGATCACCGCAACTGTTATACGCATCATCAATGTTGCAATAGTATATTTTCGTATGTATGCTGGGTGAAGATTGTCAAGGGTCCTTGCCATGCGTTTCGAATTCAAAAACCTCGCTCTGGCGGCCTTTTTAGCTCTCGCCTTGTCCGGCCCAACAGTTCCCACGCAAGCCCGCGCCCAAACCTATCCGATCGACTGCGCCATCTTGCTGTGTTTGTCCGGTGGCTGGCCGGCTTCTGTGCCATGCGCACGCGCGCGGGCCGAGTTCATCCGGCGCATCACACCTTGGCCGGTGGAGCCGCCGCTTCAGATTTGGCGCTGCCCCATGGGTGCGTCTTACGATGGTCCTGCCAGGTCGCGCCCCACGGACCGGATCTTCGATGCCCTATATGGTGGTTCAGGAACCCCACCAAACTCTTCAACCCCGCTTTTTGATCAGGCAGCCGAGGCAGGCGGAATGCTCGGGCTGAAAGGCTCCAACGCGGCTTGGGACAACCTCGTAAGGGCTGATTACGCCCTCCAGCTCGTAGAAGACCGCGCCGACATCGATATCAGCGGGCCGGAATTCAATTTCGTGCGCTCTATTCGCGTCTTTGACGTTCGTTATGCTCGCCAGCACGAATCCGGGCGAGATGGCGACTGCAACCGCAGTGCCGTCGTTGTCCTCGGCACCTACGGGATCCAGGGCGATTTTTCCTGGAGGGCGTCGTCACCCGCAGCGCTGCCTGCTGCGCATGCCGGTCTCGAGCGATGGGGCGAGCACTGTCCGAGCATTTATCACAGATCCGTCTTCGCGGAGTGGCGTGACTATAGCGGGAATTACGGCTTCGAGCAGGTCAATTACTGACTGTTGAGGCGCCGCGACGTCGCACAGAGCCTTGTAAAGATTAAACCTGTAACGCAGGCACAAGCACACAATCGACGGCCATAAAGGCCATAGTCTTCCATGTCAGTCGTCGCGACAGGGCAGCTGCGTGAGAGACGCGAAGTCGATTTCAGCTTTATCGGCATCGCTAAGATCCGGGTAAATCCTTGAGACGCGCTGTGGGCCATGCATGTCCCACCGGATTGCCAGAGCACCTGTGTTCCAGCGATATACCCAGCCGACAATGGTTTTTTCATCGGCTGCGATCAAATTGGCGATCGCGACGCCTTCGACCTCATTTTCGTTCACTGTTTACTGACTTCCTGCAAATTGGCGTTGCGGATAGCAGCTCAGATCCAAAGCGTTTGCTGCAACCATATGCCGGGCCTCGTTAAAATCGGTTACTGTTCGTCCTCGCGGTAACGAATTCACAACGGGAGAAGTCAGCTCCCGTGCTCTCGATTGATGAAATTGCTTAAATCCTGTGGTCGGGCTCCGTGGCGGCTTCGACGATCGCCAAAACCTCGAAGGGGTCAAAGCCGATGGCGCGCGCCAGAACGACCAGTTCGACGACGTCGATCCGGCGTTCACCGCTTTCGAGGCGTGCCACGAGAGATTGATGGCACTTGTCGCGTAGCCCTTAATTGTGAGATGGGAAATCCAACGAAATCAACGGCTGAGCTTTGCCCTTAAATATGAGATTTTGCCTTTAATTCTGATATTTTTGCCCTTAAACCTGAGACAGGGTTCACAGACATTTGCGGCAAATATCGATGAATGATGATGGCGAAGACTCCGTTGCCGTTGGTGCTGAAGAGGCGCGCAGGGCCGCGGTGCTGCGCCCTCTTGTTCAGGCATATCTCAATGGGACTGGCAGCCTGGAACGTGGCATCAATGACGCCGTTTGGGAGCTTGGTGTCAGCAGGGCGACGGTCTGGCGTTGGATAAAACGGTTGGCGGAAGAGGGTGGGCGCACCAGCGCTCTGGCTCCGCGGAAACGGGGCCGCCCGACCGGGACGATGTTAATATCCAGCAAAGTCGAAGCGGTAATCGAGGAGCACCTTCGCCGCTATTTCTTGCGCCGGGAGCGTTCGAGCTTGTCGCGCGTCGTGACAGAAATCCGCAGCGCTTGCTGGCAGGAGGGCTTGCAACCGCCGACACGGCGAACGGTTCAGCGTCGTCTGGATGCGATGGATGCCCGCGAAGTTGCGAAGGCACGAGAGGGCGCAAAGGCGGCCCGCCAGAAATTTGCGCCGGTCACAGGTGAGAACAAGGCCAGTATGCCACTGGAGATCGTCCAAATTGATCATACACCGGCGGACATCATTCTTGTCGACGGCTTTGAACGCAAACCAATTGGGCGGCCTTGGGTCACGCTGGCGATCGACGTCGCAACGCGGATGGTGACCGGATATTACACCTCTCTCGAGGCACCTTCGCGTCTGTCAGTGGCGCTTTGCCTGACACAGGCGGTGGCCCTCAAGGAGGAACTTCTTGCGGAATTGGCGTGCGATGTTCCTTGGCCGGCACAGGGCAAACCGCACAGCATCCACGTCGATAACGGTCGCGATTTCCGGTCGCGCGCCTTTCGGTCGGCCTGTGCGGATTGGGGGATCGATCTGGTCTATCGACCGCCAGCAAGTCCTCACTTCGGTGGTCACATCGAACGGTTGATCGGCACCATGATGGGGGCCGTTCACCTGTTGCCGGGAACAACGCAATCCTCGATCGCGGCAAAGGGCGACTATGACGCCGAAAGCAAGGCCACGATGACGTTGAGCGAATTCGATCGCTGGTTTGCTCTGGAAATCTGCCGTTACAACAACAGCATTCATTCAAGTCTTGGCTGCACGCCCGTTGCCAAATGGGAGGCGCTCTCAGAGCAAATGACAGGCGACATCCCCTTCGAGATGGAAGCCTTTCAGGTGAGCTTCCTGCCGAGAGAACTGCGCAAGATCAGGCGTGACGGCATCCATCTGTTCCAGATAAGGTACTGGTCCGATGCCCTTGCAGGCCACATTGGGCGCGGGGATGGAAAGGTGGTCGTTCGCTACGATCCTCGCGATATCTCAATGATCTGGGTCGAACTGGACGATGGCCGGTATGTTGAGGCGCGGTACAGAAACCTGGAAATTCCGCCCGTCTCGCTCTGGGAATATCGCGAAGCGATGAGGAAGGCCCGTGCCCTTGGCAAGTCCGGGTCTAATGAGCTGGTGCTGGCTGAGCTGATCCGACAGCAACGCCAGATCGAAGCTGAAAGCCGGGGCCTGACGAAGGCCGAACGCAGAACCCGTGAAAGAAAAGGGACATTGAAGGGCACGAACTCGGCCGTCTCGACAACCGAAGGGCTGCGCCCGATCAATACGGGTGATACATCGCGCCCATTGTTCAAGGTGGAGAGATGGTGAATTGAGGGCAGGGACAACTGAAGAAGACGGCCGGATCGCCCTCATTCAATCGGATATCTGGATCGGCTTTCCTCGGGCGGAACAGGTGTTGGACCGCTTGCAGGGCATGATCGAAGCGCCACGACAAACCCGTATGCCTGGGCTTCTTGTGCATGGCGCCTCCGGGATCGGAAAGACGATGATTGCCCGAAACCTGTCGCGCAAGTACGCACCAGAATACGATCCGGCGTCGGGCATCACCCGCACACCGCTTCTGCTGTTGCAAGCGCCGCCCGCACCTGATGAACGGCGGTTTTACCTGCACATCCTGGCCGCCGTCGGCGCCCCGGCGACGGCTCTTAGCGCCCGCGCTCAAAATGTGGCTTCCCTCGAAGTCCGTGTCATCGCGCTCTTACGCGACCTTGGCCTGCGGATGATCATGATCGACGAGGTCCACAATCTCTTGGCCGGGACCCACCGCGAACAGCGCCGATTTCTCAATGTCCTGCGGTATCTCAGCAATGAACTCGAGGTGTCACTGGTCTGCCTTGGGGTCAGCGAGGCCGTCGATGCTATTCGCGGTGATATCCAGCTTGCCCGACGGCTGGACGAACATCATCTGCCAAACTGGCGCGACGATGCCGAGTTCTCGGACATGATCCAGACCCTTATTGCTGCCATGCCACTGGAAAAGAAGTCCAACCTGAAGGTCAAATCTCTCAAGCAGGTCTTGGCACTGACCGGTGGGGTGACCTCGCGCATCTTCGCTCTGGTCAAGGATCTTTCCATCGACGCCATTATCACAGGCGAGGAATGCATCACCGATGACGCAATCGCAAAATGGACGCCGGTTTGGTCGCGCCATGCGAACCCCCATCGGCGGCTCCAGAAGTCCCGGGTGTGAAGCCGCACCCGCTGCCCAAGACTGTCGCGCCGCTGCCAGACGAGTTGTTGTCAGGTTGGTTGTCTCGGCTGGCGGCGGCCAACTACTGTGATGATGCGGAACTACTGGCTCATCTCAGAATCGATACCGCGCATGGCACCGCCTTGGACTTCAACGTCGACGCGGCTGCGGCGGCGAAGATTGCCAACGCCGCACGGGTTAACCCAGATGTTGTTCGATCTTTGACCTTTCCGGCAATGACGCCACGAGAAGCCTCGCTGACGGCTCAGATGCCATTCCAGCATTGCATGCAATGCGCCAGAGAGGGTCTTTCGCTCAGGCATTGGAGGCGGGCCTGGGCATTTGACTGCCAAGTTTGCGGGACGAGACTTGTGCAGACCCTTGGCAAACTCCGTGAGGAACAAATATCTGGAAAACTGATATACCGAGCGCGCCGCGGGGCAGAGATGCTTGAGTGCGCCGCGCGCTCGCGCGGCCCCAAGCAACTTCGGCGCGCAATGCGCGCAGTCACCTTTGCCATGTCACTCAAAACCTTCCGCGGGGATCCGTCGTTCGCTGTCCAGAACCCCAGATCGGAAGTTAGGCTGTTCTGCCTCGCCGCAATCGCCGCCGCTCGATCTCATCCCTTGGCTAAGGCAGCCATCGTCAGCAAAAGCATCGACGACTATGCAAGGGTTGCTCTCTTGCGCGCCTTCGAGAAGGAGCCTCGATTGCTTGCCGCGGTTGATCACATCGCGCAAAGGTGCGCGAGAAACAGGGGCCCCATGACAGCCGTATCTCACAATTAAGGGCAAAAATTGTCGCCAAACGCGTCGCGTCTCAGATTAAAGGGCAACGCGACAATAAGGTGTGCAGGCGCACTCTGACAAAACACTTTGGTAAAATGCAAAAGTGCCGTATTTTGCATACATGAAGACTCAAGTATCTATGCAGTATGATATTTTTTACGATCCTCTTGTGGATGCGGAGGGGCTGGAAGAGACGTCTGAGGACGACCTGTGGTTCCTGCCCGGTCCGATGGACGAGGAGCCAGATTATCTACCGCCCGGACCTAGGGCAGAGCTTCGTGAAACCGCAGTCCTCGACGATTGGCGGAAGGCAGAGGCGGGCAATGCCGCGCGTCTCGCCCGTGTGGCTGGCCGGATCGGCGCGCTGGACGACCGGCTGCGCCGTGGCCCGAAAGGTTGGCGGCACAGGCTCGCGCTGATGGAGGCGGCAGACCTCAGCTGGTTTGTAGGCGACCGAATTGGCCCGGATCGGCTGGCGCTCTGGAAATCCATGCGTTTGTCCGGCGTGCAGGACGACACCGCGGCGCTCGCGCGTGTCGGATGGGCAGTGCGGCGTCTTACAGGCGGCCCTGGACCGGAAGTGGACCTGTCCGCCTTCCTCGACCGCCGCGACCCCGAGAACCTCGGCGTTGAAGCCGAACCGTTCGCGGATCGCGCGGGCGGTTGGCTCGATCTCATGGCGCAAGCCGCCGATCTTCACCCAATCACGCGCGCTTGCATGGGCTTCCATCTCTGGAGTCTCGCGGGCCTCGGGCAGCACGGCGACCGGATGGAAGCGGCGGTCACAGCTGCACGGATCGTGGCCAGTGAGGGCAAGGGGGCGCTCTTCGTGCCTTTGGCCATGGGCGGGGCAGGGGGATTGCGCTCCGGTGGCCCACCCGCTGACCGTCTGTCTCGTTGGCTTGACGGGATGGAGACCGCATGCCTGACCGCAATGCGTCACCTCGATGATATCGAGGCATGGTCGGCGAGGGCGGAAGCCGAGATGAGCCCGCTTTCCGGCCGCACGCCCCCGGCCTTGTGCGCGGTACTTACCGAATGGCCGCTCGTGTCCGCTCCGATGGCCGAGGCCCTGATCGGCGCCAGCCGGGCTGCCGTCCAGCGCAACCTTGCTTGGATGGAAGCGCGTGGTCTAATCCACGAGATGACCGGGCAGGGGCGGTATCGGATGTGGAGGGTCGCAACTTAGGCCGTCCTTATTGTCGGGGGGCCGACAGTTTAGGCTAGAGTCAACGCCTCTGTCCGCCAAACTTGCAGAGAATTCGCGCATCTAGCCCAGTTTGACGAATGTTGGTCGAAGCACGAATGTCCGCACAGATGAAAACGAACCGCCCGTGTCCAGTCTTCGTCTCTTGCTGCGATTTATAAATGCGTGGCCCAGCGAGGATGGCTCTCGTCAATGATCAAGGCATGGCTGTGCCTGCGATGTCCCCTTAGGTGGGGATGGTCGAGTGGCAAATTTTTGTGGGTGTGCTCAAGCTCAACGGGATCGCCGGACGGCCAGAGTTTCAGCGCTGCGAGCATACCGAAGGCGGCGATGAGGGCCAGTCCGATCAGTGCGGGAACGACACCATAGACCGTCAGCAGCCATCCCGACAGCGGATAGGTCACAAGCCAGCAGGCGTGGGACAGCGCGAATTGCGCCGCGAAGAGTGCCGGGCGGTCCCCGGCGTGGGCGGAACGGCGCAGCAACCGGCCCGAGGGGGTGAGAACGGTGGAATACCCCAACCCCACTAGCAGCCAGGCTGTCAGAAGGATGGACCAGCCAAGGCCTGCTCCAAGGACCGTCAACGCCAGACCGACCAGAGTAGCCACCATCAGCGCGGCTCCGCCGAACATAACGGGCCGGTCCGGCAACACATCGAGAACACGCGGCAGGACCAGCGCGGCGATCATCGACCCTGCGCCGAAGGCGAACATCGTCCAGGCCAGAGCACTTTCCGAAAGGCCGAGCGAGCCGCGCACAAGAACGACGGTATTGACCAGCACCATCGCACCTGCCGCCGCCGCCGCGAGGTTCAATGCCAAGAGCCCGCGCAAGCGCGGCGTGGCCAGATAGATGCGGATGCCGCGCGTTGTGCGGTCATAGACACCGCGCGGCTCGGATGGGCGGGGACTCGGCAGCACGATCGAAGCAACCAGAAGGGCCGATGCGGCGAAACCGAGGACCGTTCCGAGGAAAAGTGAATTGTAGGACATCACCGCGAGCAGAAGGGCCGCCAGCGTCGGGCTGACGATGTTTTCCAGATCGTAGGCCAGCCGCGACAGCGACAGCGCGCGGGTATAGCGCGCCTCTTCGGGCAGAACGTCCGGGATCGTGGCCTGAAAGGTCGGCGTGAAGGCGGCGGAAGCCGATTGAAGAAGGAAGATCAGGACGTAGACCTGCCAGACCTCGGTCACGAAGGGCAGTGCGAGGGCGACACCGGCACGCACCAGATCGAGCATCACCAGAAGCGCGCGGCGCGGCACGCGGTCTGCGAAAGCCCCTGCAATGGGCGCGATGCCCACATAAGCAACCATCTTGATGGTGAAGACTGTGCCGAGGACCAGCGCCGCCCCGTCGCCCGAAAGATCAAAGGCGAGCAGGCCGAGTGCGACTGTGGCGAGTCCGGTACCCAGAAGGGCTACGACTTGCGCCAGAAAGAGGTGCCGATAAGTGCGGTCGGAGAGAATATCGAGCATGGTCGGCCTCAGAGATATCGGGCGATCGCCCGCAACTCTGCGCGATCAGTTTCAGAACTTTCAACGTCAATACAATGGTCCATGTGATCATGGATCAGCGCACGCTTGGCGTTCGTCACGGCCTTTTCGACCGCTTGCATCTGCTGAGCAATCTCCAGACAGGGTTTGCCCGCCTCGATCATTTCGATCACGGCGCGCAAATGGCCGTCAGCGCGTTTCAGCCGGGCGACAAGGGCGGGATGGGTTGCATGGACTGGATGTTTTGTCATAAAGTAGTTCTATCCCCCCCGGGAGGATAGAACAAGATGGTGCCACGACGCACCACGCTAGAGACGGGCAGACGGGCAGAACCTATGGAAACCTTGAGGACAGTTGTAAACGCCGCGTTTGCGACACTCTTATGTTTAGCCGTACTTCTCTGGTCTGTGGTGCCCGCAACCTCGCACGCGTCCTCAGTCTTCAGCGTCCTCCAAGAGCACGCAGAAATGATTGCTGAGCACGGTCATTCGCATGGACTGGAAGAAGACCTTGCCTGGGCCATGCATGGACACAACCATGACAGCGTCGATCACGATCACAGTCAGGCGGTTGTGCCTGGCCCCGACCGATCGCCGCACCCGCTCGATATTTACAGAGCCGCATGGCCTTTGAGGTCGGCCACGTCGAACACCTTACAGACATACCAAATCGAACGACCTCCGCGCGTCTGACCGACTGCGTGCCAACAGCGCGCTGCATTCGATCATCAACACATATGCGGAGTCAAATCCATGAATATAGTCCACCGGGGCTGGACCGATCCCGGCATACGCCGGATCGTGATCCTGTCCTTAATAACGCTGTCGGCACTCGTTCTGAGTGCAAGCCACGCGTTTGCCCACAATGTCACCGAAAGTGACGCGGGCTACATCCAAGAAATCTGGGGGATCAACATCATTCCCTTCATGTATCTCGGCGCCAAACACATGGTGACGGGATACGACCACATCCTGTTCCTGCTCGGCGTCGTCTTCTTCCTCTACAAGATGAAGGATGTCGGCGTCTACGTCAGCTTCTTCGCCCTCGGGCACTCGTCCACTATGCTGGCCGGTGTCTGGTTCGGCTGGGGCATCAACGCCTACATCATCGACGCGATCATCGGCCTTTCGGTCGTCTACAAGGCGCTCGACAATCTCGGGGCGTATCAGCGCTGGTTCGGGTTCCAGCCGAACACTAAGGCCGCAACGTTGATCTTCGGCTTTTTCCACGGCACGGGCCTGGCCACGAAAATCCTAGAGTATGAAATCGCTTCGGACGGGCTGCTGGCCAATCTTCTGGCGTTCAACGTGGGCGTCGAGCTTGGCCAGATCATGGCGCTTGCCGTGATCCTCATCGTCATGGGATTCTGGCGGAAATCCCCAAACTTCTTCCGCCAAGCCTACACCGCCAACGTCGTCATGATGTCCATGGGATTCATCCTCATGGGCCTGCAAATCACCGGCTACTTCGTAGCCACCTGAGAAGTTAGGAGACCAAAATGTTTAACGCAAAAAAACCGAGCCTTGATGAGCTTCCCAGCTCCGCGCAGCTTATCCGTTCCACTGCCATTGCGGCGGCCAGCGCCGTTGCGATCCTTGTGACCGTCGTGCTGCCTGCCGAATACAACATCGACCCGACCGGGATCGGCGGGGTTCTCGGGCTGAGCGAGATGGGGGAGATCAAAGCCCAGCTTGCGGAGGAGGCCGAAGCCGACAGGCTGTTGGAGATCGAAGCCGAAGAGCAGTCGAGCCTTATGAACGATATCTTTGGACTCTTTGTCGGCACGGCACATGCACAGGAGGCCGAAGTCTGGCGCGACGAAACCACCTTTACGCTGGCACCCGGCGACAGCGCCGAGTGGAAGCTGGTCATGGAAGTGGGCCAGACAGTGGAATACCGAATGCTGGTCGATGGCGGTCGGGTGAATTTCGACATGCACGGCCACGGCGGCGGTCAGTCGGTGACCTATGAAAAGGGCCGCGGTTCGACCGGCGACGAGGGCGAGATCATCGCGGCATTTGACGGCGAACACGGATGGTTCTGGCGGAATCGGGACAGCCAGCCCGCAACCGTGACTGTCCAGGTGCGCGGCCAATACACCGAATTCAAAGACGCAAGTTGACACAAGGGCAGCCACCCGCATGAAAAGATGCGGGTGGCTGCCTGGCTCCGAAACAGACCTTGGATGAGTCCGCAGTCTCGCCTCAGATTTTCCCTTGAAACCAACCTCGGGCATCCGTTGGCCAATCAGTGAGTACCCACGTGGCAATGTCACGCCTATGTTACAGGATACTTCTTGACCTCCCCCTACTGGAAGCTTGCATAAGAATTGCATGATCCGCGTTTTTCGCCTCATTTTGATTCTTGCATTGAGCTTCGGTGCCGTGGTTGCGCCGGATGTATCGGCAGCGAATGCGGCTGAGGCAGCAATGGTTCAGATGGTGGGCGCCGAAAGCGCGGACGACCATTGCGGCGGATGCGATCCGATCGGATTTGCTGACGGGATATCCTGCGAGGGTGGGTGTACGGTCCCATGTGGCGCGGGAAGTTCGGCCGGTATCGTAGCTCGTACGTCAGCGATGACGCTTGAGATGGCCTTCGGTGTTGTCATCCCGGTCGCGGGACCTGTGATCCCGATTGGCGCGATTCCCTCGCTTGATCCATTCCCTCCCAAGCTGCCTGTCTGAACCTGATAACGGCCTAGCTTATTGCGGGGCCTGACCGTTGCCTTGGCCGAAGCTGGCTGAGCGCGACCCCTTCAGATCAAGGCAGAAGTGATGACCCTCAACAGACTGATTTCACGACGGCACGTGCTGCGCACCGGTGCCGCTTTCACGGCCATATCCGCTCTGTCACCGGCTCGAGTAGCGATGGCAGGTCCGACAGAGGACCCATTCTTGCTACGCGCTGCGGCCGGACAAGCCGCCCTGCGACCGGCACCCTACGGCTCTACCGACGTCTGGAGCTACAATGGATCCCTCCCCGGCCCCGAGATCCGGGTGCGGCAGGGAGACCGAATTCGGGTTCTGGCCCGGAATGGGCTAAATGAGGGGACGACGGTCCACTGGCATGGCATTCGCACACCCAATGCGATGGATGGTGTGCCGTTCCTAACACAGGACCCGATCCCCGTCGGTGGCGATTTTCTCTATGAATTCGATGCACTGGATGCTGGCACGTTCTGGTATCACCCGCACCAACGCAGTTCCGAACAGGTCGGACGCGGGCTTTACGGGCCGCTGATCGTCGAGGAAGCAAACCCGATCCGCGTAGATCGCGATCTGACCTGGATGCTCGATGACTGGCGGATGACCGGCGACGGACAGATTGCGACAGATTTCGGAAGTCGGCACGACGCCGCGCACGGCGGGCGTATCGGCAATTCCGTGACCATCAACGGCCAGATACCGGACCGCATCGCCGTGCGATCCGGAGAACGCATCCGCCTGAGGTTGGTCAACGCAGCCAATGCCCGGATATTCGGGCTGGATTTCGGGGGGCTTGCGCCGGTCGTGGTCGCTCTGGACGGTCAACCCGTGGCACCTCATGCACCAGACAGTGACGCCGTGGTGGTCGGCCCGGCCATGCGTGTCGATCTGGTGATCGACATGACCGGCAAGCCCGGAGAGAGCGTGACCGTCACCGATGTCTTCTACAGGGATCTGGAATACCGTCTGGTCGATCTCGCCTACGGGCCTGACAGGCTGCGGGACAGTGTGCCGGATTGGTCGATGGACCTGTCGCCCAACCCGCTGGCCGAACCGGATATGGCGTCGGCTGCGCGGCATCAGATCGTCTTCAACGGCGGCATGATGGGGCAGATGATGATGGGCGGCGGCATGGGGTCCATGATGGAGCAGATGCGCGAAGGCAACATGTGGTTCATCAACGGCAAAGCAGCAACGGGGCACATGATGGATCCCTTGCTGGTCCTGCCGCAGGGCACGTCGCATGTGCTGCAGATGGACAATCGCACCGCGTGGCATCACCCGATGCATTTTCATGGACATTCGTTCCGTGTGATCACACGGAACGGGCAACCGACACGGCACCGCGAATGGCAGGACACCGTCCTGATGGCGCCCGAGGAACGGGTCCAGATCGCCTTCGTGGCGGACAATCCGGGAGACTGGATGTTCCATTGTCACATCCTGGAGCACCAGGCGGCCGGCATGATGGGCATCATACGTGTCGATCCTGGCACGACCAAAACCTGAAACAATCTCACGTAACGATCACCACGAAAGGAAAGAACCGATGAAGAAACTAATTGGACTTGCCAATCTTGGCACCGCAGGTGCTGCCGCTATACTTGCAATGAGCCTGAATGCCGCGCCTGCCGCAGCGCAAGAGGCCACGCTCTACAAGAACCCGCAATGCGGATGCTGCGAGAGCTATGCGGACTACCTGCGCGAGAATGGCTTCACAGTCGAGGTGAAGCCGACCCACGATCTGGCTCAGATCAGCCGTGATGCAGGTATCCCGGACGATTTTCAGGGCTGCCATACGACCTTTCTGGAAGACTACGTCGTCAGCGGTCATGTGCCGGTCAATGTCGTCAACAAGTTGCTTGATGAGCGCCCGGACATTGTCGGCCTGACACTTCCCGGCATGCCGTTGGGATCGCCGGGTATGGGGGGTGCGAAGCAGGAACCGTTCAAGATTTACACCGTCGAAGAAGGTGTGAACCCGACCGTCTATGCGGTCGAATGATCAATTGCGCGGTCTGGTGCGATCCCGTGCCTGACCGGTTTCAAGGGAAAACAAAGGATGAAGTGCATGATGATGGATGGTGGAATGATGGGTGGCGGCATGATGATCGCGATGGGACTGGTTTGGTTACTCTTCGTGGCGGTGCTGGTGCTCGCGGCAATCGCCTTGGTCAAATACATCCGCTCGGACAGCGGAAAATAGAAATGCGCCAAGATGCGGAATGAGGGCGACAGCAACGGCGACGGCCTGTTGTCGATGGGGATTGGTCTGGGGGCGTCCGTCCTGCTTGTCGTGGCATCGATAGTCGCACTCTCGTTGTATTTGGATAGCCAGAAGAAGGCACAAGCGACATGAAAATTACCATTAGGCTCGCAGCACTTTTGCTGGCTGCAACGGTCTTGCCCGTTTCGGCGCAGGATGACTCGCTCGCGGGCGAACGCCTTTATCAGGAGAATTGCGCCAGTTGCCATGGCGCAAACCTGGAGGGGCAGCCCGATTGGCGCTCCAGATTGCCGAACGGCCGGTTGCCTGCCCCGCCGCATGACGCCTCGGGCCATACTTGGCACCATACGGACCGCGTGCTTTTGGACATCGTGAAGCGCGGAACGGCGGCGATTGTCGGGAATGGCTATGAAAGCGACATGCCCGGTTTCAAGGAGGTGCTGACGGATGAAGAGATCACGGCGATCATCGATTACATCAAGAGCACATGGCCCGATCGGATCCGCGCTTCGCAGGAAAGCCGTACCCTTGCGGATGAGCAGGTGCAGCCATGACGCAAGAGGTCGTCAGCAAAATCGACCCCGTACCGCGGCGCAGGATCTCCGGGTTTGTGCTGGTGCCGCTGATAGCTTTTGCCCTCATGGTCTTGTTCGGCTGGGGGCTTTTCAGGGGCGGCGACGACTTGCCATCGGCGCTTCTCGACAAACCTGTGCCGGAGTTTGCGCTTGCTCCGGTGCTCCGCCGCGAGGAAGGTCTTTCGACGCAGGACCTGATCGGCCATGTCTCGCTGGTGAACGTCTTTGCCTCGTGGTGTGTGCCCTGTCGGGCCGAACACCCGCTGTTCATGGAGCTGAGCGCCACCGGTGAGGTGCCGCTCTACGGGATCAACTACAAGGACCCACCCGAGCAGGCGCGCGCCTGGCTCGACGAATTGGGCGATCCCTACGCGCGCATCGGGGCCGACATCGACGGACGTGCTGGCATCGAATGGGGCGTTTACGGCGTGCCCGAAACCTATGTCATCACGTCCGACGGCACCATTGCCTACCGCCATGTCGGCCCCATCACGCGAGCGATTCTGGAGGAAACCCTTTTGCCGATCGTCCGTGATCTGAAAACCCAAGCTGGCAAGGAGCCAACGCCATGAAATATCTCAAAACGGCGCTGCTCGTCTGGGCATTGTCCGTCGGCACGGCGTTTGCCGGGCCGCAAGGCTTCGCACTGCACGACACGCCGCAGCCGGTGATCAATGTGCGCTTCGAGACCGAGGACGGCAGCCGTGGGGACATGGAGGATTTTCGTGGCAAGGTGATCCTCGTGAACGTTTGGGCAACCTGGTGCGTCCCCTGCCGGGAAGAGATGCCGACGCTGGATGCACTTCAGGCGGAACTTGGCGGCGACCGTTTCGAGGTCGTCGCCCTGTCCATCGACAGGGCCGGGTCGCCCGTCGTGCGGCGGTTCTACGACGAGATCGGTGTCAACAATCTCAAGATGTATGTCGACAAGACCATGCTGTCGATGACCGCGCTGCGCACCGTCGGTCTGCCGACAACGATCCTGATCGACGCGCAGGGGCGGGAGCTTGGGAGACTGGTCGGCCCGGCCGAATGGGATGATCCCGAGATGGTCTCCTTCTTGCGAGGCTTTATCGAATAAGCGCCCCTGAAAGAGCGCCGCCCGCCCTTGACCGCCCAGTTATCAGAATGACCAGTACTCAAACTTCAGAAGGATTTTCCGGATGACCGACATATCATCTTCCAACGATGCGGGTGCCGCCGACATCGAAAGCGCAGGCAATTGGCCCCGGTGGTTGACGCGCAGACGACTGCTGTTCGTCGGTGCGGCAACCGTTATGGGCGGCGGCATGGCGCTGAACTGGGGATGGCTCACCGCGATCGGTCTCGCGCCTGTCTTGGTTTCGCTGGCACCCTGTGCCGCGATGTGCGGGCTTGGTCTGTGCATGAAGGGCGGGTCTGGCGGGAAATGCGACGATGCGGGTGGTGGCAAGCCCCATCAATCCGAAAGGTGATGCAGTTGATTGTCTATCTGACCCGGCGCGCCGCCTTGGCGACATTTGCGGCCACGATCTCCTTTCCGGCCTCCGCCGATCATCCGGGTGAAAATCTGGATGCGCGGATGTTCGAGATGGAGCCATACTTCCAGGCCATCGACGCAGCACAGGCCCCGGATTTCGAGTTGCAGGATGCGGAGGGCAATCCTGTGCGCTTGGCGGATTTCAGCGACAAGGTCGTCATCCTGCATTTCATCTACGCCAACTGCCCGGACATCTGCCCGCTCCATGCGGAAAAGATCGCGGCGGTCCAGGCTTCGATCAACGACGGGCCGATGAGGGATCTGGTGCAATTCATCTCGATCACAACCGATCCCGTGAATGACACGCCTGACGTTCTGCGCGGGTACGGGGACCGGCATCGGTTCGATCCGACCAACTGGGTCATTCTGACCAAACGGCCTGATCAGGCTGACGACGCAACGCGCCTTCTGGCGCGGAACTACGGGCTGGAGTTCACGATAGCGGACGACAGCGACATGATGATGCACGGTGCGGTCACCCATGTCGTGGATATCGGGGGGCGGTTTGCCGCAAAGTTCCATGGCATGGAATTCAAGAATGTGAACCTGATCCTCTATGTCAGCGAGTTGATCAACAATGCCCAGCACCGACGCCGGGAACGCGGTTGGTGGGACCGGCTGACGGGGGCGTTTCAATGAGTAATGCTGCGATTGGCGTCATGCAGTCCGCGCCGGATAGAATTTCCCTGACAGCACTCCGTCGATATTTTTCGGTGATCATCCCGGCTAATCTGATCTGGGAGTTCGCCCACATGCCGCTCTACACGATCTGGAACGAGGGCACCTGGGGTGAGATCGCCTTCGCCGCGGTTCATTGCACGGGTGGCGACATCCTGATTGCCATGAGCGCGCTGATGCTTGCCTTGATGCTGACCGGCCGCGGCTGGCCCTTCGTGGCGCCGACACGACGATCGGTGACCGTCCTGACAATATTGTTCGGTTTGGGATATACGCTGTTCAGTGAATGGCTCAACATCGTGATCCGCGCGGCTTGGGCCTATTCGGACCTGATGCCGATCATTCCGGTCCTCGATGCAGGGTTGTCGCCGGTACTGCAATGGATCGTAATCCCGCTGATTGCCTTCTGGTGGGCATCACGGCCCTTCAGCGGACATGGTAACGCATGATGGATATTTCCGGCATCGGCATCGTCGCGGCGTTTCTGGCGGGAGCCATTTCGTTCCTGTCGCCCTGCGTCCTGCCGCTGGTGCCGGGCTATGTCTCCTATATTGCGGGCCAGCCGGATTTGCGCACGACACGGTCGGTCGGTCTGCGGGCACGCGCCGGGGCACTTGGGCTAAGCGCCTGTTTCGTTTTGGGATTTTCCACGGTCTTTGTCGCGTTGGGTGCCGGGGCCAGCGCGCTCGGGTCGCTGCTTCTGTCCTGGCGCACTGAGCTCAACTATCTGGGCGGGGCGATCATCATCCTGTTCGGACTGGTCATGCTGGGTGCCTTCCGTCTGGAAGCGTTCTCGCGTGACACCCGCTTCACACTCGACATTCCGGGGGGTCGCCCGCTCGGAGCCTACGTCCTGGGCTTGGCCTTCGCGTTTGGATGGACGCCGTGCATCGGACCGATCCTTGGCGCGATCCTGACACTCAGTTCGACTTCCGGCGGCATGTCGGACGGCATTTGGCTGCTGTCGATCTATTCCGCCGGGCTAGGCGTGCCGTTCCTGCTGGCCGCGCTGTTCACCGACGCCATCGCCGCGCGGGTCAGACAGATCGGCAAGGCCGGTCGCTGGCTCTACAAGGGCGCAGGCGTCGCCATGATCATCATGGGCGTTGCCATCATGACCGGCCAATTGTCCCGGTTTGCCTACTGGCTTCTGGGAACCTTCCCATTCCTGGCTTCAATCGGTTAATTTTCCTTGGCGTTTCTGAGGTGAAGCCAGATCAGTATTGCCCCGATGACGAGAAATATCAGGTTGAGGAAGAACGTGTAGTCGATGCTGAACCGGACCATTTCCTGAAGCGAGGGCCGCTCGGTCGGGATCATCCCTACGAGAGCAAACAGGTAATGCACCGTAATTCCCGCAGCGACCATGCACAGGTACAGCAAGCCTGAAAGATAGAGCGCATACTGCCAGCCATAATACTTTGCGTGCACCCATATCACCGTGGCAGCAACAAGATCGGCTCCGAGAAAGGCGATCACGCCTCCGAACGACGCATCACGCGACCAGAGCATCGCGGCCAGGGGGACATTGCCCATCGACCCGATGAAGGTGAAGAAAGCGACGACCGGTGCCACCAGCGCGTTTTCGAGAACGATCAGGAAGCCCGGCGCGTCCTGCGCACCGCCATCTGCGACCAGGAAGATCGCGTTCCAGAAGCTCTGCGGCACAAAGACGGAAATGAATCCCGCGACCGTGAAGCCGAAGAGGATCTCCTTCCAGACCATCTTCCATTCCATGAAGAAAACGCGGGCGATCCGGTCCCATCCTTCGCGGGACAGCAGTTTGTCGCGGAACGATCCCTTCATGGTCTGGTCGGTGTCCATACCTTCGTCGGACTGGGCCTTCTCCGCATGCTCTTTTTCGCTTTCGACAAACGACCTTGGAAGCCACATCAGGGAGAGGGCATAGGCGTAGATCGTCATCAGGATGCCAAGCAGGAAATTCGCCACCATGAATTTCCAGCCCAGCAGGACCAGAAGGACGATTCCAAGCTCGATCACCAGATTTGTCGATGAAATCAGGAAGGCGATCGAATTGACCGGATGCGCACCTTTCACGAGGATCGAACGCGACGCGGCAAGAGCCGCGAAGGAACAGGACGACGACACGAAACCAAAGGAGCCGGCAATGCTTGGCTTCCTGGCACCACGATCACCCAGAACACGCGCCATCTGATCCCGTGTCACGAAGATTTGGATGCCTGCGGAGATGATATAGCCGAAGATCAGCGCCCAGAGCGCCTTCCAGAGCATGCCCGCCCCGGTCGTGAATGCTTCGACTATCTGGTCCATTCAGCTTGACCTTTTTCGCAGTGCTGTCTGACCTGCGCACCTGTCGGGAGAACGGGTCTGAGGGATGTGAAAAAGGCACCCGCCTTTCAGCCGATCAGATAGACCCTGATCGGCATCCAAATCCCCATGACCATCATCATCAGGTTCTCCGTGAGCGAGACAAAGCCAAGCGGCACATTGCTGTCACCGCCGACACAGGCGCATTTCAATTCACGCTTGTCGATATAGACCGCCTTGAAAACCGATACTGCGCCAACAGTGCCGATGAACAGGGCCACCGGTGCCGAAAGCCAGGTCAGCGCCCCGGCGACCATGAGGATGCCTGCGAACGCCTCTCCGAACGGATAGATCTTGCCATATCGCACCCACCGACGCGCCAGCAGGTCGTAGTTCAGGAACATGGTCGAAAAGCTTTCGACATCCTGAAGTTTTTGTACGGCCAGAAAGCACATCGAGATGGAAATGAACCATTCCAGGGCGCGCAGGGTAATAATGGTCTCGAAGCTGTACCACGACAAACCGAGCGCCATCAGGAACGCGACGGCAAAGATCGCAATCACCGGCTGATAGGATGTGTCCGAGCGTTCGTCTTCGGGCGCATCCATGCCGAAATGGACCCGAAGGTCGTCATATCCGCCGATCCGCTCGTCGCCGATCCAGGTTTGCGGGGTGGTTTCGACGCCGTGCTCTTCCATGAACGCGTCGGTTTCCTCACGCGTGGTCAAAGGGTGATCCTTGACTTCGAAACCCTTGCGCTCCAGCAGGTCCTTGGATTTGAGCCCATAGGGACAGAGGTGGTCGGGCATCACCATCCGGTAAAGCTTGGCTGTCTGGGTTGTGTCTCTTGGCAGGTCATATCCTCCGTTTCAGGGTTCAGGCGTCGCAGCCATAATAGCCGCGATAGCCTGCCCGCAGGCCGGCATCGAGCTCGAGCACGAGGTTGGCGTCCTGCACTTCACCACTGTTTTCCAGCGCCGCAGCCCCGTCCGGCGCACTGAGGGCCACGGACATTCCTTCGGTGCGCAGGGTGCCGGTTCCGTCGGTTGAACCAAGACGCACCAGATCGCCGCTGATCTTTGCCAGCGCCGCCGGGGCGCCATCGATCTGTCCTGCGGCAAGCACAGGTTTGCTGGTCGCGGTATACTTGAAGGTGCAGATGGCCCCATCCGGGAAAAGCTGCGCGATCTCGTCGCCGGTCAGGAATTCCAGATCGAGGATAGCGATTTCGGCGGATGAAAGCGCCTCGTTCAGATCGACGATGCGGGCCGGACCATCCGGGCTCTCATCGGCCGCGTCACCATTCGCGTCGATGTCATTCACCAGATACCGCATCTCGGCGATTTCCTTGTCCTGGGCAAAGATGATCTCGTCAGCCAGTTTGCGCACCCGCGGGTCAGAAATGTTGGCGCGGCTCGACGTCATGATCGCGATCGAATGGTGCGGGATCATCGCGCGCATGTAGCTGGTATCGCCAACGGTTACCTGGCTCCGGACCAACCAGAGGGATCCGGCAAACACCACAGCGCCGCCAATGAAGATGGCAGCGTTGATCGCCTTGCTGGAGTACATCGACAGCATGAAGCCCAGCATGATGATCGACATTGTGGCCCCCATCAGCACGGCCATATAGGCGCGTGTTTCGGACCAGAAGATATGGCTCAGCAGATAGGTGTTGAGATACATTAGGATGAACATCACCACCGTGGATGTGGCGATCATCGCGAAAAAGCGTATGTATGTCATTGGAAACCTCCAGTCTCGAAAAATTGATGTCCTATAGAAGGAACAACATTGCTGCGCTGGAATGTTCCGTAGTTTTCGGGAAAGTTCGGCTTTTGCAGACGTCAGAGCTATCCGGACGCCTTGCTGATACTGCCCGCCTTTTGTTCCATCGCCAGATCGGCCAAGATGGGGCAATCGGGGCGGTGATCACCCGCGCATGCATCCACAAGATGCGACAGCGTCGCGCGCATTTCGGTTAGTTCAGCGATCTTGCTGTCAATCCGATCAAGATGCTCTTCGGCAATCTGCTTCACCTCGGCACTGGCGCGGTCAGTATCGGCATAAAGCTTCAGCAGGCTCCGGCAATCCTCGATGGTGAACCCAAGGGCCCGTGCCCGGGCGAGAAAGGCCAGCTTGTGCACGTCGCTTTGCCGAAAGCTGCGATAGCCATTTGAACTGCGCAGCGGTTCGACAAGACCGATGTCTTCGTAGTAGCGGATCGTTTTGGCGGGAAGGCCGGAAAGGTCGGCCACATCTCCGATGTTCATAATCGTTTCCTCCTTGAGTTCATTCAGCTGGAATCGGGGATGCCGAGGCTTCGGAGACGGGGCGCGCCGTTTCGTCCATCGCCG
This sequence comes from Sulfitobacter sp. PR48, assembly GCF_028807335.1. Classification (NCBI taxonomy): domain Bacteria; kingdom Pseudomonadati; phylum Pseudomonadota; class Alphaproteobacteria; order Rhodobacterales; family Roseobacteraceae; genus Sulfitobacter; species Sulfitobacter sp. PR48. The sequence continues at coordinate 54,190 of NZ_JARAMM010000012.1, forward strand.
GGCGCACGCGGCGCAGCCGCAGCGCATTCGTCAGCACGAAGACAGAGCTGAGCGCCATCGCACCTGCTGCCAGAACAGGTGAGAGCAGAAGTCCTGACACCGGATAAAGCACGCCCGCCGCAACCGGGATCAGGGCGACGTTGTATCCAAATGCCCAGAAAAGGTTCTGGCGGATGTTGCGCATGGTGCTCCGCGACACCTCGAGGGCGTTCACGACGCCGCGCAGATCGCCGGACATCAGCACCACATCTGCGGATTCGATGGCCACGTCGGTGCCGGTGCCGATAGCGATACCCACGTCCGAATGGGCGAGCGCGGGTGCGTCGTTGATCCCGTCGCCAACGAACGCGATGCGCTGGCCGGTGCCCCGCAGATCGTCCAGCGCCGCCACCTTGCCGTCGGGCAGAACGCCCGCGATCACATGGTCTATCCCGGTTTCGCGGGCGATAGCCTCTGCCGTTTCGCGCTTGTCACCGGTGATCATGGCCACCTTCAGTCCCTGTGCGTGCAAGGCGCGGATTGCAGCGGCGCTGGACGGCTTCACCGGATCGGCTACCGCGATGACGGCGGCGACACGACCGTCGATTGCCGCGAAAAGTGCGGTGCGGCCCTGTTCGGCCAGTCGGCGCTCCTCGTCGGCCAGGTCGCCGATCTTCAGCCCCTCGCGGGTCATCAGGCGGTCGGCCCCGACAAGCACCTCGCGGCCCGCCACCCTGGCCCGCACGCCGTAGCCGGTGATGGATGCGAAATCCATGACGTCATGCCGCGCGACGCCCTCGACCTTTGCCGCGCGCACGATTGCCTCGGCGATCGGGTGTTCCGATTGCGCCTCGACAGCGGCGACCAATGCCAGCACCTCGGCGCGGTCAAAGCCGTCCGCAAGCACGAGATCGGTCAGTTCCGGGCGGCCCTGGGTAACCGTTCCGGTCTTGTCCAGCGCCACAACATCCACGCTGGATAGCTGTTGCAAGGCATCGCCCTTGCGAAAGAGCACGCCCATCTCGGCGGCACGTCCCGTGCCGACCATGATCGACGTCGGCGTGGCGAGCCCCATCGCGCAGGGGCAGGCGATGATCAGCACGGAGACGCCGGCCACCAGCGCAAAGGACAGCGCGGGCGAAGGACCGACCAACAGCCAGACAATCACCGTCAACAGCGCCAATGCCATGACCGCGGGCACGAACCAGAGCGTGATCCGGTCCACCAGGCCCTGGATCGGCAGCTTGGCGCCCTGTGCCTCTTCGACCATCCGGATGATCTGGGCCAGTGTCGTGTCGGCACCCACACGCGTCGCGCGGAAGTGGAAGGCACCGCTGCCGTTGACGGTGCCGCCGGTGACGGGATCGCCCACGGATTTGGCGACCGGCACCGGTTCGCCGGTGATCATGCTCTCGTCGACACGGGCACTGCCTTCGGTCAGTTCGCCATCCACTGCAATCCGCTCGCCGGGGCGCACGATCAGAATGTCGCCCGCGACGATGCGGTCGATGGCCACATCCTGCGGCTCGCCGTCAACCAGCACACGGGCTGTCTTGGCCTGAAGGCCGAGCAGTTTCTGTATCGCAACCCCGGTCCGGCCCTTCGCGCGGGCCTCCAGCCAGCGGCCCAGAAGGATCAGCACCACGATGACTGCCGCCGCCTCGAAATAGACCGCGCGCGATCCCGCGGGCAGCAGCGTCGGTGCGAAAAGCGCCACGAGCGAATAGATATAGGCCGCCGATGTGCCAACCGCGACAAGACTGTTCATGTCCGGCGCGCCTTTTAAAAATGCCGGGAAACCGCGTGTGTAAAACGTACGTCCCGGCCCAAACAGGACAGCCGTGGTCAACACGAACTGGATCATCCAGCTGGCCCGATGGCCAATGGTGTCGCCGATCAGACCGTGCATGCCGGGGATCAGATGTGCGCCCATCTCGAGCAGGAACACCGGCAGGGCGAGGGTCGCCGCCACGACTGTCCGGCGCGCCAGATCCCGCGCTTCTTCGTTCTTGCGGGCTCCTGCGTCTTGCGATGAACTGTCTTCGGCCTGCGTGGCGGGGTAACCCGCGTCGCTGGCCGCCTTGATGAGGTCGGCAACCGCGACCGCGCCCTCCAGGTAGGTGACCGTAGCGGTTTCCGATGCCAGGTTGACGTTCACGTCCAGCACGCCCGGCAGCACTGCCAGAGCCTTGTCCACCCGACCGACGCACGAAGCACAGGACATGGATGCGATGTTCAGACGAACGCTTCGGGTACGGGCCGGATACCCGATCTCATCAAGGGTTGTCGCAATTTCGGCAATGCGCTCCGGTGCGTCGATCTGCGCCTGGGCGGTCTCGTTGGCGAGATTGACGCGGACATTGCTGACCCCCGGCAGAGCCGTGAGGCCACGTTCCACGCGCCCGACGCAGGAAGCGCAGGACATGTTTTGCAGCGAAAGCTGAAGGGTGCGCGGATCCGACATGAGAATCTCCTTGATCTGATCCTCCTATAGATAGGGCCTCCAGTTACAGGAAGGTCAACAGCCATGTTGAGTAAAATTCTGGCCATTGACCTTCCCATGCAGGAACGCCTTACATGCATGTCTTCAAAGGAGACTGCGATGTTCAGATTCAGCGTACCGAACATGAGTTGCGGCCATTGTACCGCTTCTATCCAAAAGGCCATCATGGCTGCCGACCCGGATGCAACGGTTTCGTGCGATCTGACTGCACGTATCGTCGACGTCAACAGCACCCTGGGTGAAACTGCATTGGCCGCAGCGATCCGCGATGCGGGCTACAGGTCTGAGAAGCTGGCAGAGGTTCAGTAGCCAAGATGCGTCAGCAACGCTCTGCTGAACGGAAATAGCGGCTCTCTCTATGTCGCTGATATGCAACATTCTCTGACAGCAGCGGCCAAAACTCGCCGGTTTCAAAAAAAGCGACGAACCTTCCTGCGCAGGACGGATTGACTGTACTGCATGGGTATCCGATGTTCGCGGCATGAGCTTTCGAGTTTTCATATCAAGCTGGTCAAGGGCGTTTACGTGCATTGCGTTTGCGCTGGCATTGGTATTGTCACCACCTTCTGCCGCTCACGCGGCGTCCGGCATGCATGACGGACATCAAGCCAAGTCTATTGTTGTCGTTGGTGCCGCCATGACTCATGACACCGGAAGCGATGCGCATCACGCGCATGAGAAGCTTAGGGTCGCAAGCGACATCGCAGCGTCCGACAAGGATGGCAAAGAGCAACAATCCCAAGAGTGTTGCAACGGTATCTGTATTTCTGTCGTCTTCCTCGAAGACACCAAGATCGAAGCAGAGCCGGTTGGTACAAGTGAATATGTCATTCTCGACGGTCAAACGTATTCGGTGGAAACAGCAGGGTTCCTGCGGCCCCCTCGATTCCTGATCTGAACCGACGCCCAAAACGGGTGTGAGCCTTGCGCAGAGTCTGCGTGAGACAACGTTCATCAATCAGGTTACGTTCATGAAAATTCATCTACTTATGGGGGCTTCGGCCCTCGGGCTTGGCGCATGCGCCTATGAGCCCACCCCGTTGCCGTCCGTCGCGACCCAACAGGCCGTCGCCAACACGGCAGTTTCATCGCTGATCAGCTATCAGGACCCCTTGGCGGGCTACACCTACCGCGGCCCCACAGGTCCCCGCGACTGGCGTTCCGTCAATCAAGAACAGACGGAGGGCAACTGATGCGGGTATCGAAGTTTCCGCTGGTTTTCGGCTTTCCGCTAATCTTGGGTGCCTGTGCTGCAGCTGTACCGGGCATCTACACGGAACCAAAAGCTGGCTTCGCCAACATTTCCAGCCAGGTCACACCAGCCATCGGCAAACGGACAGCCTTCGCCGAAACCCAGGCCGAAAACGAGGCCTTGAAGAAGCAGGTGCACGCAATGGTGCACCGCAAGACCATTTCGGCGGACACCGCCGTTCAGGTCGCGCTTCTGAACAACAAGGGATTGCAGGCGTCTTATGCAAATGTCGGCCTATCCGCCGCTGAGGCCTGGCAGCAATCGACCCCGGAAAATCCGATCGTCGCAATCGGTATACTGGGCATCGGTGCGCCCGAACTGGGTGCCTACAGGGCGATCGAAGGACTGATCCGGTCGAACGTGCTCGATGCCACCACTCGCAAGCAGCGTACGGCCATTGCAGACGCAAATTTCCGGCAGGCTCAACTGAGCGCCGTGAACGACACGCTCGCACTGGCCAATCAGACGCGGAAGGCATGGGTCGATGCCGTAGCTGCCTTCGAGGCCGTGAGCTATCTGCGCCGCGCGAAAGCGACCTCTGACGCCGGATCGGAATTGGCTATGAGGCTGGGCGAGACCGGCGCGCTGAACAAAGCCGGGCAGGCCCGTGAACAGGCCTTCAATGCCGAACTCGCCGGACAACTTGCCCAGGCACGCTTGAATGCTACCCGGTCCAAGGAGCAGCTGACCAGGCTCATGGGGCTGTGGGGCACCGAGGTCGACTATTATGTTCCCGATGCCCTTCCTGCGCTGCCGCGTTCCGTCGGCCGTGTGACTGACATCGAAGCGAAAGCATTGCGAAATCGGGTTGATCTGCGCGTTGCCAAACTTGGCCTGGAAGCACAGGCCAAAGCGTTTGGTCTGACTGATCAGACTCGCATTATCAGCGATCTCGAATTCATTGCCGGGTTCGAAGCGGAGCGGGAGGTTGAGGACGGAGAAACGGAGACCGTAACCACCCCTCAGGTGGAGGTGGAGTTCGCAATCCCGATCTACGACACCGGCAAGGCCCGGATGCGCAAGGCGGAATTGTCTTACCTGCAAGCAGCCAACGTGCTGGCAGAGAGAGCTGTCAATGTCAGGTCCGAAGCGCGTGGCGCTGAAGCCTCCTATCACGCCGCATATAAGATCGCCCGCCACTATCGCGACGTTCTTGTGCCTCTACGCACGACCGTCGAAGAAGAAGGGCTGCTGTCTTATAACGGCATGATCACCAACACTTTCGAGCTGCTGACAGATGTGCGCGAAAAACTTGGCGCATCGCTGGAAGCGGCAAACGCAAAACGCGAATTCTACATGGCACAGGCTGATCTGACCGCTGCGATCTATGGCGGTGGCGACGGCGGTGGTGCTGGTGGAGAAGGCGCGACACTTGCCGCCGGTGGCGGCGCAGGACACTGAAAGGAACTGACATGTTGAACAGACGTCAATTACTCGGAGCCGGCGCGGCAGGTGCAACGCTGGTCTCTTCGAAAGCCTGGGGTCAAACCCTGAACATGGGTTTGCCCGAAGCCGCGCAGATGGACAGTGCGGCTACGGCGATCACGGCGCGTCCCAATTCCGGGCCGGACTACACACCTGTGGTCACATTGAACGGGTGGACCCTGCCGCACCGGATGAACAACGGGGTGAAAGAATTTCACCTCGTGGCCGAACCGGTAGAACGCGAGCTTGCCGACGGCATGATCGCGCATTTGTGGGGCTACAACGGCCAATCCACCGGCCCGACAATTGAAGCTGTCGAAGGCGACCGGGTGCGCATCTACGTCACCAATAAGCTGCCGGAAGGCACAACGGTACACTGGCACGGGCTGATTCTTCCGTCGGGCATGGATGGGGTCTCCGGGTTGAGCCATCCCAGCATCCCACCAAGCAAAACCTTCGTCTATGAATTCGACTTGGTGAAGTCCGGAACGTTCATGTACCACCCCCACGGCGATGAAATGACCCAGATGGCGATGGGGATGATGGGCATGTTCGTGGTCCACCCCAAGGATCCCACATTCATGCCGGTAGATCGTGATTTCCTGATCATGCTGAACGCTTTCGACATCGATCCAGGGACCTATGTACCCCGCATCATGACGATGACGGATTTCAACCTTTGGACCTGGAACAGCCGGATCTTCCCCGACATCGATCCGCTGGTCGTGAACAAGGGCGACCGGGTGCGAGTGCGGGTTGGGAATCTTACGATGACGAACCACCCGATCCATATGCACGGCTATGACTTCAAGGTCACCTGCACGGATGGCGGCTGGGTGCCGCCTGAAGCACAGTGGCCGGAGGTGAGCATCGACATTCCCGTAGGTGCGATGCGCGCCTACGAATTCACAGCTGATCATCTGGGTGATTGGGCGATCCATTGCCACAAATCTCACCATACGATGAACGCTATGGGCCATGACGTGCCGACGTTCATCGGGGTGAACAAGAAGCCGCTGACCCAGAAGATACGTCAATTCCAGCCGGAATACATGCCGATGGGCATGTCCGGCATGGGGGACATGGCAAAAATGGAAATGCCGCTGCCTGACAATACCATCCCGATGATGACGGGTTGGGGCCCGTACGGACCCATCGAGATGGGCGGCATGTTTTCGGTCGTGAAGGTGCGAGACGGCATCGACGCGGACGATTACTCCGATCCCGGCTGGTACGAAAATCCTCCGGGCGAGATGGCCTACGAATGGACCGGCGAATTACCCGAATTTGCCTCCAACAACAGCCCCAAGACCATTCTCACACCGAAACCAACCTCGAAGGGCTGAGCGGCCCTTCGTCAACTCCAACCAAACCAACCTACAGGACAATAAAATGAGAAATCTTCTTTTGACGACAAGCTTTGCGATCGCGTTATCAGCACCGGCCTTTGCTGCAGGTACACACGACGGTGGGCATGGGGAGAACAAGCCGGCCGCAATGATGGTCGGCATGCCGGGTGACGCCGCCAAGGTGGATCGTACAATCGACGTCACTTTGCTCGAAAACGATGAGGGCCAGATGCTGATCGAGAGTGAGCCGATGGATATCAAGGAGGGCGAAACCATCCGCTTCAACATCACCAACAAGGGTGAGCTGGAGCATGAATTCGTCCTCGACACGGTAGAGCGTAATGCCGAGCACAAGATCGAAATGGCCAAGATGGACATGGAACATGACGATCCGAACCGTATCCGTCTCGATGCGGGCGCCTCGGGCGAGGTTGTCTGGACTTTCGCAAATTCTGGCACATTCGAAGCAGCGTGCCTGATCCCGGGCCACTACGAATCGGGAATGCACCGTGAGGTCGCAGTCGGTGACCAGATGGCTCAGGCTGACGTGGAATACACAAGCGGCACCATCAAGAAAATCGACGCAAAGGCCGGCAAGGTCACAATTATCCACGGCCCTCTCGTCAACCTGGATATGCCGGCAATGACCATGGTGTTCCGCGCCGACGAGGCGATGGTGGCCAAGATGGCGGAAGGTCAGGACATCGAGTTCGTTGCCGACCGGGTCAAGGGTAAACTGACCGTCACGCAGATGAAGTAACTACTAACAATGGGGCCGGGGGTAAACACTCCGGCCCCATCGCCTTGATCGCTTAGCCCAAGCAAGCAAGAAGATCCCATAAAATCAAGCGCTACGGAGGTAGCCGAGCATGAAGAATTTCCTGAGAACCTGCACCATCGCCCTTGCGCTTGTCCTTCCGGCTTTTTCAGTGGGCGCTTCCAGTGGCAAGGGCCAGCAGCCTCACGCGCGAGCCTTCGAAGTGCCTGGCCATGATCCGATCGGGAAACCCGGTGATGGCTCCTCGATCGACAGGACGATTGAAATATCCATACGGGAGACGGAAAGCGGCTACATGCTTTTCGAGCCGGACGCGATCCAGATTGAAAGCGGCTCGGTTGTCCAGTTTTCAATCAGAAATACCGGCGCATTGGATCACGAGTTCTTTCTCGGTTCCTTTGACGAGGTCGCAAAACATCAGCAATGGATGCGCGAACATCCCGATATGCAGCATGACAGCGCCAACTCGGTTTCGATCCCAAGTGGACAAAATGCCGATTTGATCTGGGAGTTCTCCGATGTGACCAACCTGGAGTTTGCATGCTTGATACCCGGCCACCGGGAGGCGGGCATGTGGGGCGTCATCATCGTCCACGATCACCTCGCGCCGAAATCCAAGGGTTAGACTTTTCCATGTCACTCTTGGAAAGGTATCACTTGTTTGTACATAACGTATCTGCCGCGTTCGGATACGACTACAACGATGCCACGCCAGACTGGGTGCATCCGTTCATTCATCTCATACTGGTCTTGGCGCCCGCTCTGCTGATTAGTGTCGGCTCATATCTTGCTATTCGCGGCGTTCTGAAGCTTTGGAGGCACCTTCGCACGCCTGCGTTCCACCAAGAGCCCATACGAGGGCTCGAAAGAAGTCTTTTCAGCACCGTCTTGCGCTATTCAAGAAGGCAGCAGGCATTGATGATCGTGGTTAGCCTCATCGCGATGCCTATTCTCTATCTAACCCTGGAACTGCCAAAACAGATCGTGAATAACGCCCTGGATTCAGACCGTTTCCCGGTTGTCGTTCTGGGACAAGACCTCGATCAGGTCGGTTTCCTCATACTTCTTTGCGGTCTCTATCTTCTGGCGATCATTCTGAATGGGTTAAACAAATATGGCCTAAACGTCTTCAAAGGGTATGTCGCGGAGCGTTTTCTGCGGCGCTTCCGCCTGCTGGTCTATCGGCAATGGCGCAGCGATCCAGACTCCCAAAACCAGAGCGAAATCGTCCCTATTCTCGCGCAGGAAGTCGAGCCCATAGGTGGCTTTGCGGCAGATGTCCTTACGCTGCCAATCCTGCAAGGCGGTACGCTTTTGACGATCCTGTTTTTCATGTTCGTTCAGGACCCTGTCTTGGGTGCCGCAGCACTGACCGTACTGCCAATTCAGCTCGTGCTGCTGCCCAAGCTGCAGCGCCGGGTCAACGCGCTTTCGCGCACCAGGATCAAGGAAGTCCGACAGCTTGGCAGGCAGCTGAGCGATCAATTGCGCGAACGTCAGGTCAATCCTGCCGGGCTGCTCCCAGCGAGTGCAAGCTTCAGAGAGCTTGAGCACGTGCGCAGGAAGATCTTCCGCCTGAAGTTCTTCATCAAGGCCCTCAACAATTTTCTGACCGCGCTGACGCCATTCCTGTTCTACTCTTTGGGTGGATATTTTGTCATCGAAGGTCGCATTACACTCGGCGCGTTGGTGGCCGTCCTGGCAGCACACAAGGACTTCTCGGCACCGCTGAAAGAGCTCTTCAGTTACTATCAGACGCTGGAAGACACGCGGATCCGGTACCAGGAAATCACGACCTTTTTCACTGGATCGATTCAGCGATCGGGGAAAGCTCAGGCAGACAACCCCAAGCTGGAAGAGGTCAGCCAATTCGAGGAAGCTACACTGAGTTACCCGGCTTTGTCTGTGAAGAGACAGGGGGCGATCGCAACATCATGAAGGAGTCTGATAGAATGAGATGTGCAGCGATATTTTTTGCTCTGGTCGCCGTTGCTGCGGCGGGATGGTATTTCAAGCAGCAGACCGACTCCCAAACGGGCACCCAAACCGGCGAAAGCATGGCGCTTCCCGCAGGCGCACTTGCAGCCGTCAATTTGCCCTCCAGTTTTACAGAGCAGGAGCAAATCGGCGCAAGCGCTTATGATGCGGTATGTGCCGCCTGCCACGGCCTGAACGGGCAAGGCCAGGATGGCATCGCTCCACCGCTTGTTCACAAAATCTATGAACCGAGCCACCACGGCGACATGGCGTTTGTCCTCGCGGCGCAAAATGGAGTTCGGGCGCATCATTGGAAATTTGGTAACATGCCAGCGGTTGAAGGCGTGACGCGATCAGATATTCTCGATATCGTGGCTTACATTCGTGTATTGCAGCGTGCCAACGGGATAAACTGAGCCGTTTCGACGGACAAAAGGGTGGGATTTGGTTCCCGATCAACTACCAATGGGTTCGCCGCAACATGGCCACGACTAGTGGGGATAATTCTCTGTATGAGTAAGTGTCTCGCTGCATCGATCCTGATCCTTGCTGCATTTTTCAGTTCTTTCCCTGCAACTCATGCCGAGGAAACCGCCCTCTTCAGATTGACCGACCGTGCAGCACCGGTCGGCATCAGTGCCCGTGAACCATCACTTGCAACCTTGCCGGATGGCCGGATCATATTGAGCTGGACAGAAGAAAACGGAGCCGAAGCGGAAGTTCGCATGGCCATACTCGATGGCAGTGAGTGGTCGGACGCTCGCACAATTCATAAATCGTCAAAGATTTACATCAACTGGGCCGATTTCCCATCGGTAGCGGTACTGGCCGATGGTGGACTGGCGGCACAATGGCTGAAACTGAATGGGGAAGGTGACTACCAGTATGACGTCAATATCGCTTTTTCCATGGATGAGGGCAGAAGCTGGACGGAACCGCTTATTCCGCACGATGACAGATCTCAACGCGAGCACGGTTTTGTTTCGTTAATTCCCGATCAGTTTGGCGGGTTGACGGCGCTGTGGCTGGATGGCCGGGAGTATGACAATCAGACAGAAGGCGAAAGCTTCGAGAATGCGATGCAGCTGCGCGCGCGACAGGTCGACTCTGACGGAGCGATGAAGCCAGAAAGCCTGTTGGACGCGCGCGCTTGTACTTGTTGTCAGACGTCCGCAGCGCGGACCGCCTCGGGCGATTTCGTGGCGGTCTATCGTGATCGAACCGCCGAGGAAATCCGCGATATTTCGATTGTCCGATCTATCGGAGGGGAATGGACGCAACCCCTCACTGTTCACAACGACGGATGGGAAATTGCCGGCTGCCCCGTAAATGGCCCAGCCATTGATGCGATCGGCGACAAGGCAACCGTCATCTGGTTTACTGCAGCATCAGACGAACCGAGGGTTCGTATTGCCTTTTCGGACGATGGAGGAATGCAGTTCGACGAACCGCTCCGCCTCGACCTCGGCGCGGCCTCGGGTCGGGTCGATGTTCTGCAAATGCTGGATGGAAGCGTTTTGGCACTCTGGATGGAATATGTGAGTGGCGGTGAGGCGATCGTTCTGTGCCATGTATCCCGTGGTACCGGATGCGCCGCGCCCCAGGCTCTCTACGTCAATCGGGGTGCTGGATCGGTCGGCTTTCCGCGAATGACACGCGGAGAAGCCGGTGCATTTGTGGCCTGGACCCAACCGACAGGAGCTTCAGACAGAAGCACCACAGTCCGCGTGGTCGAAGTTGCGCTGGCGCCATGAATTGCAGCGACCATTTGAATGTGCCCGTTCTTCCTTAATTCCGCTACACCTGCTCTGCGGCCCGGTCGAGAGGCCAATGATCCGCGGCGACAGTTTTCTTCAGGCTCCAGCCCTTGATGATACCGTAGACCGCCGGAATCACGATCAGGGTCAGTAAGGTGGACGACACCATCCCGCCGATCATCGGGACGGCGATGCGCTGCATGATTTCAGAGCCTGTGCCGTGCGCCCAAAGGATCGGCATCAGGCCCGCCATGATCGCTACAACCGTCATCATCTTGGGGCGCACTCGATCTACTGCACCCACCATGATCGCGGCGTAAAGTTCGTCGCGGGTCAGGTCCCGACCGTCCGCGCGGTCACGCGCTTCATTCAACGCCTGATCGAGATAGATCAACATGATCACCCCGGTTTCAGCCGCCACCCCGGCCAGCGCGATAAACCCGACGGCCACCGCAACTGACATATTGAAGCCCATGAACCACATGAGCCAGATGCCACCTACCAAAGCGAAGGGCAGCGACAGCATCACGATCAAGGTTTCCGTCAGGCGGCGGAAGTTTAGGTAAAGCAGCAGGAAGATCAGCGCCAGTGTCAGCGGCACAACGGTGGCCAGCCGCTGTTTCGCACGTTCAAGATATTCGAACTGGCCGCTCCAGCCCAGGGAATAGCCAGGTGGCAGGGTGACGGAGGTCGCGACTGCCGCTTGAGCTTCCGCCACGTAGCCGCCTAGATCGCGTCCGATGATATCGACGAAGATATAGACGGCAAGCTGTCCGTTTTCGGTCCGGATCGAAGTGGCGCCACGGGTGCGTTCGATGGTGGCCACATCTCCCAGCGGAATGGTGCCTCCGTCCGGCAGTGCAACCTGAACCTCACGCCCGATGGCCTCCGGATCTGACCTCAGGGTCGCCGGATAACGCACAGCGACGTCGTAGCGCTCGCGGCCCTCGACGGTCTGCGTGATCGCCTTGGCTCCCAGGGCCATGCCGATCACCTCTTGCACATCCTGCACCGACAGGCCGTAGCGGCCAAGCGCCGTACGGTCCGGGGTGATGTCGAGGTAATAGCCGCCGATCACCCGTTCGGCATAGGCGCTGGTCGTTCCGGGCACCGTGCGTACCACGGCTTCGACCTCGCGGGCGACCTTTTCCATCTCGGTCAGACTCGTGCCATAAACCTTGATGCCCACCGGCGTGCGGATACCGGTGGATAGCATGTCGATCCGGGCGCGGATCGGCATGGTCCAGGCGTTCGATACGCCGGGAAATTGCAGCGCGGCGTCCATTTCCTGCCGCAGGCTTTCGGTGGTGACACCGGGGCGCCACTCTGCCTCGGGTCGTAGCTGGATGATGGTTTCGAACATTTCAGTTGGCGCGGGGTCTGTGGCAGTCAATGCACGTCCCGCCTTGCCGAACACCGACAGCACCTCGGGGAAGGTCTTGATGATGCGGTCCTGTGTTTGCATCAACTCTGCCGCCTTCGTCACAGACAAGCCGGGCAAAGTCGTCGGCATATACATCAAGGTGCCCTCGTTCAGGACAGGCATGAACTCCGACCCCAGCTGCCGCGCGGGCCAGATCGTAACGATCAAGGCGAACAGCGCCACGATGATGGTGAGGCTTTTGGCCTTCAGCACCGCGCGGATGATCGGGCGGTAGACGGCGATCAGCGCGCGATTCACCGGATTCCTGTGTTCAGGGATGATCCGGCCGCGCACGAAGACCACCATCAGCGCAGGCACCAGCGTCACCGACAGGAAAGCAGCCGCCGTCATCGAAAATGTCTTGGTATAGGCCAGGGGGCCGAACATGCGTCCCTCCTGTCCTTCCAATGCAAAGATCGGCAGGAAAGACACGGTAATGATCAGCAGACTAAAGAACAGCGCCGGGCCGACCTCGCTTGCGGCTTCGATCAGCACCTCGATGCGGGGCTTGTCGGGGGCGGCACGTTCCAGATGCTTGTGCGCGTTCTCGATCATCACGATGGCGGCGTCGATCATCGCGCCGATGGCAATCGCAATGCCGCCAAGGCTCATGATGTTGGCACCGATCCCGAGAAATTTCATTGCGGTGAACGCCATCAGCAGACCCACCGGCAGCATGATAATAGCCACAAGGGCAGAGCGGACGTGCAGCAGAAAAATGATCGTGACTCCGGCCACGACGAGACTTTCTTCGAGAAGCGTGGTTTTCAGCGTCTTGATCGCCGACAGGATCAGGTTGGACCTGTCATAGACCGGTACGATGTCGACCCGGTCAGGCAGGCTTTGAGCCACCACGCCCAGTTCTGATTTGGCGTTTTCGATCACATCCAGTGCATTGGCACCCACCCGTTGCAGCACGATGCCACTGGCGACCTCGCCCTCACCGTTCAACTCGGCGATGCCGCGGCGTTCATTGGGGACGATTTCGACCCGCGCGACAACTTTCAGGTTGATCGGCACCCCGCCGATACTGCGCAGGGTGATGTTGCCGATATCCTCGGTTCCCGCCAGATAGCCCCGCCCGCGCACCATGAATTCAAACTCGGACAGTTCGACCGTGCGCCCGCCGGTGTCCATGTTGCTTTCAGAGATCGCCTTGCCGATATCGGACAGAGTGATCCCCTGCGCCCGCATCCGCACCGGATCCAGAGTGACCGAGTATTGCTTGACGAAGCCGCCGACGCTGGCCACTTCGGACACGCCCTCGGCGCGGCTTGCACCATATCGGACGACCCAATCCTGCAACGACCGCAATTCCGCCAGCGACAGATTTTCCCCGGTGATCGCGTATTGGTAAACCCAGCCAACCCCGGTCGCATCAGGCCCAAGCGTGGGCGTCACGCCGTCGGGCAGCCGAGCGGCGGCGGCGTTGAGGTATTCCAGAACGCGGGACCGTGCCCAATAGGGGTCCACACCGTCCTCGAAGATAATGTAGACAAAGGAAATGCCGAAGAACGAAAACCCGCGCACGACGCGGGATCGCGGCACCGTAAGCATCGCCGAAGTCAGCGGATAGGTGACCTGATCCTCGACGACCTGCGGAGCCTGGCCCGGATAATCGGTCAGCACGATCACCTGCACGTCTGACAAATCGGGAATAGCGTCGATCGGCAAGTTGCGCAGTGACCAGACCCCTGCGGCGATGATCAGGGCCGTGGCGAAGAACACGAGAACAAGGTTGCGGGCGGACCATTCAATGACACGCGAGATCATTCGCCTGCCTCCGGGGCAGTCAGCGCAGCCAGGGCTGCGTTCAGGTTGCTTTCCGCGTCGATCAAAAAGGTAGAGGTGGTGACAATGCGGTCGCCCTCCACAATGCCTTCAAGGATTTCCACCATCCCAGCTGCCTGCCGCCCCAGCACCACATCCTGCGGAGCGAATTTCCCCTCCCCCAGATCTCTGATCACCACCTGACGGTCGCCGGTGTCGATCACCGCCGTTTCCGGCACCTGCACCACGGGCGCACCGTCGCCCGTCGCCAAAGCCACATCAGCGAACATGTTGACAAGCAAGCGACCCTCAGGGTTGGACAGGTCGACGCGGACGCGTGCCGTCCGGGTCTGCATATCGACCTCAGGGTAGATCTTGTCGATAACGCCGTTGAAGGTCTCGCCCGGCAGGCCTGGAAAGGTGATCGTCGCAGCGTTTCCATCCGAAAGACCCGCGAGCGCAGATTCCGGCACGTCCGCGATGACCCAGACAACCGATGTATCGGCAATACGAAACAGCGTTTCTCCAGCCTCGGACATCATGCCTTCGACGGCCATTCGTTCCAGAACCACGCCCGACCGCGGTGCCATCAGGCTGATTTGCACCGGCGTACGCCTTTCCGCCGCGATCTTGTCGATCACTGACACGGGAACACCCAGGTTTGCCAGCCTTTGACGGCTGCCTTCCACGCGCCCTTCACCACTTCGCAGGTCCGAAACATACTGTGCGGCCGCCGAGACGATATCCGGAGAATAGAGCATCGCCAGCGGTTCGCCTGCTTCAACGATTGATCCGGTCGTTACATCCTCAACTTCTTCGATGAACGCATCCGCACGCAATGAAATGACGCTGACTCGACGGTCGTCCAGCGCGACGATCCCCGGCGCACGCACCGTTGTTGCCATGGGATCAAACACCGCAATTGACGTACGCACGCCCGTGCGTTGCAGCTTGCCGGGAGATACGGTCACTGATCCGGCATCGCTTGCCTCGTCGGCATAGACGGGCAGGTAGTCCATCCCCATGGAATCCAGCTTTGGCACCGGCGACGTATCAGGCAGGCCCATCGGGTGGCGGTAGTAGAGTAGGGTTCGTTCGACACTCTCTGCCTCTAGGGGCGTGATCGCCTCTGGATCAAACGATACGTCTTCGCTCGCCAGGACCGGTAAAAAGGACTTTCCATCGGCAGTCTCGGTCGGCGTAGCGGACCATTCGGCGAGACCGTCAGGGTGTCGGTAGTAGATGACCGGGCCTGTCGGCGTTCGGGTTGCGGCTGGCATTGCTTCAGCTTGCCGTCCCATCAGCGCGGTGAATTTCGTCTGCGCCACATTTGCCAGCATAGCAGGCGTCCAACCCTTGACGCCTGCCGCGAGGCCCGCCCATCCAGCCGCGCCGCCAACCACGCCGATAAGCACTAATTTGCCAAAGACGCTCATGGCAGCACCTCGAGCACGATTTGCGCCTGAACAGTTTCAGGTTCACCCTGCACCTTGGCCGCAACGGAAAACCGCCAGTTTCCGTCCATCGTCAGATCGGCGGAAAAACGATATAGACCCGGCTCTTTGCCAGGCAGCGCCACGACTGTCGAAGTCATCGTCTCCATGCCGTCCGGCTCCATATCCAGCCTTGTAGCAAAGATGACGGCGCCTTCGACGGGCGCATTGGTCCGGGTATCAATCAGACGAAGCTCCAGAACCGCGCCGTCTCCGAAGGGATAGGTCGTTTCGATGAGAACGAGGTTGTAATCAGATGCAGCCGCCTGTGCCATCGGCACGGAGAGCTGGGTCGCGACCACGAGGGTCGCAAGAAAGGTGGGGATATAGCGGAGCATGATACGCCTATTTTGACGGGCAACAGGAACGCCAGCCATCGTATCGACCCTGAGTCTATACGTTACATCGGCGCGTGGATTTTGGTGCGAAAGGCACCTGACCCGTCATGCCTTGGGCGGTCTTTGAAGCCCAATGTCCGCATGTTGTCGGTGGGCTGCCGCCTCGGCCCGTGAGAACTCTGCGCTTCCGGGGCCCCGCAAGCTCGCTAGAGTTGCTCGTTCCAGCCCCAGCACAATCGGGGCTACCCGACATTGCATCGTCGAAATGCAAGCAGCATCGCATTCCGGCATGTCCGGGCAGTCATCTGGACAGCAATCGCTTTGCATGACCATCGAAGACCCTGAATCCACGCTTGAAATGGACGCATGGCCGATTTGCGCCAGAACAACGCCAATCAAAAGAGTAAGCAGAAAAAGGCGCGTTTTGAGTATCATCGGTCAGCTATGTTGGATTTCTGACAGACCAGCAATACACGTTTTGCTGAAATGGATAATTGACCGACTTCACGTTCAAATCGCGGACCCGCTAAAGCTTCAATCGCCTCAGCCTGAGAGCGTTTGCGATGACCGAGACTGAAGAAAGGCTCATCGCGGCTGCGGCGATCATTGGTGACATTAATAGGCCGAAGACCGGGTAGAGGACCCCTGCCGCGATTGGAACACCGAGCGTGTTATAGGCAAACGCCCAGAACAGGTTCTGGCGAATGTTGCGGATCGTCGCCACCGCCAGTGTCCGCGCCTTGACGATGCCGTTCAGATCCCCGCGCAACAGCGTGATGCCCGCACTTTCAACCGCCACGTCCGCGCCCGTACCCATGGCAAGGCCGACGTCCGCTGCGGCCAGGGCTGGTGCGTCGTTGACACCATCACCCGCCATCGCGACCTTTCTGCCTTCGGCGTGCAGCTCGTCCACCAGCGCCTTCTTATCTTCCGGCAGAACGCCGGCCCGAACCTCGTCGATTCCAAGCCGCTGCGCCACGGCCCTGGCGGTGCGTTCGTTGTCACCTGTCGCCATGATGATCCGCAGACCTGCCTCGTGCAGCACCTTGATGGCTTCGGCAGTCGACTCCTTGATCGGGTCGGCCACTGCGACGATGCCGGACAGCTTACCTTCAATGGCTACGAACATGGCAGTCTTACCCTCGGCCCGTAGAACATCTGCCGCTTCCTCCGCCGCAGATGTGTCGAGAGACATGTCGCGCATAATTGCGGTATTTCCAAGTGCGACAGCCCGCCCCAAGACAGTTCCGCGCACGCCTTTTCCGGTCACCGCCTCGAAGTTTTCGGCATTGCCGACCTTAATACCCTTCTCCTTCGCACCCTCCACGATGGCCTCCGCCAACGGGTGCTCCGAGCCTTTTTCCAGGGCGGCAGCTAGGGTTAGAATGGTTTCCTCGCTTTCGTCGCCCAGAGCGGCCACATCGGTCAGCTTCGGCTTCCCCTCGGTCAGGGTACCCGTCTTGTCCACGATCAGCGTATCGACCTTGGCCATGCGTTCCAGAGCTTCGGCGTCCTTGATCAGCACACCCGCCTGTGCACCGCGCCCCGCGGCCGTCGTGATCGAAATCGGGGTCGCCAGACCCAGAGCACAGGGGCAGGCGATGATCAGCACCGACACCGCCGAGGCAATGGCAAAGACCAGAGCAGGTTCGGGTCCGAAGCTCAGCCACGCGACGAATGCGAGCAGCGCGATCAGGACAACGGTCGGCACGAAGTAGGATGAGACCTTGTCGGCAAGACCCTGAATCGGCGCGCGGGACCTACGCGCGTTCGAAACCATCTCGACGATCTGGCTCAGCATCGTGTCGGCACCCACGCGCGCGGCCTCGATGACAAGGGATCCGTTCTTGTTGATCGTGCCGCCGGTGACGGTATCGCCGGGACCTTTTTCGACCGGCAGGGGTTCGCCGGTGATCATGCTCTCGTCGATGGACGACGTACCGTCCATGACCGTGGCGTCGACGGGGATCGCGTCGCCTGGGCGGACCCGCAGACGATCCCCCTCAACGATGTTTTCCAGCGGCGCGTCATACTCTGTGCCGTCGGGCAGGATACGTCGCGCGGTTTTCGGGGCCAGGTCGAGTAGTGCCCGAATGGCATCGCCGGTCCGTTCCCGCGCCCTCAGCTCCAGAACCTGCCCGACAAAAATCAGGGTGATGATGACAACGGCGGCCTCAAAGTAGGTGCCGACGCCCGCGCCCATCCGGTAGACCTCCGGAAACACGCCCGGAAGGAACGTAGCCACCAGCGAATAGATGTAGGCCGCACCGACACCGATGGCGATCAGTGTCCACATGTTGGGCGAGCGGTTCATGATCGACGCCCATCCCCGCTCGAAGAAGGGTTTCGCCGCCCATAGGACGATTGGTGTCGCCAACGCGAACTCGACATAGGTCGCCAGTTGATGCCCGATCCAGTCTCGGACGGGCAGACCGACCAACTCCCCCATGGTTAGGATGACCAGGGGAACGGCCGCGGCGGCACTGATCCACATGCGGCGGGTGAAGTCGGTCAGTTCCTGACTGGGTTCATCCGACGGTAACATCGGTTCCAGCGCCATGCCACAGATCGGGCAAGATCCGGGTTCATCACGTACGATATCAGGGTGCATCGGGCATGTATACTGCGCGCCTGCTTGTGACGTCATGCGACGATCCGATGCCTTGCCAGAGGCGTAGTAAACTGGATCAGCCTTGAACTTGGTATGGCACTTGTCGGAGCAGAAATAGAAAATTTCACCGTCATAATCTGCACGGCGTGCGTCCGGAGAAATTGTGACGGACATGCCGCACACCGGATCCACGGCATGATCCGACGACCGCTCTGACGCATCCTTGCCTACTATCTGATCCATTTCCCAGCCTTTCAAAAACTACACTGGGACCGCAAATAGTGCTTCCCGTAGATGGAAGGTCAAGTCCAATCGCCTCGCTGTCGCGCCCGAACAGTTCAGAGGAGGTACAGTGCTGATTGTGATGGCCTTAATCACAGAACATCCCAAGAAACTTCTTGAACCTCTAGCAACTGAAGCTCCTATCTTTGGCTCAACGCTTATTCTCAGAGGTTTCCCATGTCCCACGACGGTCCAGACACGCATCCGCACGGTCATCAGGATGATCGCAAAGACACAAAGGCTTGCTGTGGCCAGACGGCCGAAGACACCGCGCAGGTGGCAGCACCTCCACCATCCTCCGGACGCAGTTTTCGCGTTAACGGGCTGGATTGTGCGGAAGAGGTCGCGATCCTGAACAAGGTCGTCGGGCCGGAAGTCGGCGGCAGCGAGCATCTGGCCTTCGATGTGATCAACGGGCGCATGAC
Source organism: Sulfitobacter sp. PR48 (assembly GCF_028807335.1). Taxonomy (NCBI): domain Bacteria; kingdom Pseudomonadati; phylum Pseudomonadota; class Alphaproteobacteria; order Rhodobacterales; family Roseobacteraceae; genus Sulfitobacter; species Sulfitobacter sp. PR48. The sequence continues at coordinate 73,552 of NZ_JARAMM010000012.1, forward strand.
CATCCTCAAAAGCGCCAAACCGCTCAGCGACGATAAGATCATCAAGATCGTCGGCTCGACCGGTATGAGCGCGAAGATGTGGGATGCCGAAAGCGCCGAAGCGGATCAGGCGGCGCATTTCGCACGTCAACGCCTCTTCACCGGACTCAGCGGCGGCTTCTGGGCCGCGGGGTTCCTTTACCACATCGTCGAGACGGGGGCGGGCGGCGCGCTGCGGCTCTTCTCCGGTCATGGCGAGACGTCTATGCCTCTGGTCGAGATGGGGCTGTTCATGCTGGCGGTGGTGTTCGGAGCCTGGCTGGTCGCCCCCAAAGCATGGTCCGCCGCGCGTAGATTGTCGCCTGACATGAACCTCCTGATGATCGTTGCCGTAGCCGGTGCGATCGGGCTGGGCGAGTTTTTCGAGGCGGCGACGGTCGCATTCTTCTTTGCTCTGTCCCTCGCTCTCGAATCCTGGAGCGTGGGGCGTGCGCGCAACGCGGTCTCGGCCCTGTTGGACCTGGCACCACCCACGGCGCGCGTCATTCGCGCCGACGGATCGGAGACCGATGTTCCTGCGGCTCAGGTTGCGATCGGTGACCGCTTCGTAGTGCGCGGCGGAGACCGCATCCCGCTCGACGGAGAGGTGACCGAGGGTCGCGGCGATGTCGATCAGGCTCCGATTACAGGGGAAAGCGCACTGGTCGCCAAGGAAACTGGCGACGAAGTCTATGCAGGGACGATCAACGGTGATGGCACGCTGACGGTCAGGGCCACCAAGGCCGCAGGCGATACCGTGCTATCGAAAATCATCCGCATGGTAGGCGATGCGCATTCGCGCCGGGCCGAGGTGGAGCAATGGGTCACGAAATTCGCCCGCATCTACACGCCCATCGTGATGGCGCTGGCGATTCTAATCGCCGTCGTTCCGCCGCTGCTGTTCGCGGGGGCATGGAATTACTGGTTCTACAATGCGCTGGTTCTTCTGGTAATCGCTTGCCCCTGTGCGCTCGTGATTTCTACGCCGGTCTCCATCGTCGCTTCGCTCGCGGCCTCGGCACGCAATGGCGTGCTGATCAAGGGCGGTGCCTATGTGGAGGCTCCGTCACGCCTGACAGCTCTGGCAATGGACAAGACCGGGACGATCACCATGGGAGAACCGGAGGTCGCGGGCCTGCATCCTTTAGGCGGCACGGTCGAACGCGACCTTCTGAGCGCCGCTGTCGCGTTGGAAGCCCGCTCTTCGCATCCTCTGGCGCGGGCCATCCTGGCGCGCGGCGAACGCGACGGGTTGAAGCAGTCGGCGGCTACCGACACCAAAACGGTGCCGGGCCGCGGTGTCGAGGGAACCTGGGAGGGTCAGCCCGTCTGGCTCGGCTCGGATCGATTTGCGACCGAGAAGGGGCTTGGCGAAGCGATCCCCCGCGACCTGCTGGAACGGATCGAAGGGGCTGGCAGCACACTCGTTGCCGTAGGCTCCGCGGACCGCCTGCTGGGCCTGATCGAACTGCGCGACCGCATCCGCCCGGATGCGAAGGTGGTCGTGGCACGCCTGCATGCCCAGGGCGTAAAAAAGATCATCATGCTGACCGGCGACAATGAACGCACGGCGCGCGCCGTGGCGGCGGAAGTCGGCATTGACGAGGTGCGCGCGGAACTGCTGCCCGAAGACAAAGTGACGGCAATCGAGGAACTCGTTGCCAACTATGATGTCGTGGCAATGATTGGCGACGGTGTGAACGATGCACCTGCCATGGCGCGGGCGCATTTCGCCATCGCCATGGGTGCGGTCGGATCGGATGCCGCCATTGAGACCGCCGATATCGCGCTGATGACGGACGACATCGCCAAGGTGCCATGGCTGATCGGGCATTCGCGCCGCACCATGAACGTCATCCATCAGAACATCGCAATTGCGCTTGCGACGAAGGCGCTGTTCGTCGGGCTGACAGCGTTCGGCATGGCAACAATGTGGGGTGCCATCGCTGCGGATGTCGGCGTTTCGCTACTGGTAGTCGCCAACGCGCTCAGGCTGCTCCGGGCCAAGAAGGACCGGCCGGACGGGTCCGGGGGAGAGCAAGTGGGAGAGAAGATGGCGCAGGGAGCCCTAGCCCACGGCCATTGATTGATCAGGCATACCGATACCGATATGAGTGGACAGGTAAAAAGATCGAGCGGACGACATGATGAAAACGACACGACGAACGGCACTCTTGGGCGGACTTGCACTTGGCCTTGCAGGGTGCGCCAGCAAATTCCGAACCTACGAGGGGCCCGAGGTCACCCGGTTGCAGATGTTCAAAGGTGACCGGAACCTGTTCCTGTTCGACAATACCTCGGTCCTGAAAGCCTACAGGATAGACCTCGGTTTCGCGCCCGAGGGGCCCAAGCGGTTCGAGGGTGACGGGAAAACGCCCGAAGGGGCTTATACCGTCGACCGACGCAATCCCGACAGTCTGTTCCATCTCTCCATCGGAATCTCTTATCCGAACGAGGCCGATATCGCCTTCGCCGCTGCACAGGGACGTGAGCCAGGCGGCGACATTTTCATCCATGGCGGGCCACGACCCGGGATCGACGCGATCAAGCCAGACTGGACGGCGGGTTGCATCGCGGTGTCGGACCGCGAAATTGAGGATATCTACGCGATGGTGCGGGACGGGACGCCAATCGACATATTCGCCTAGCGCCTATCCGGCCTTGGACGGCGGTTCATAGAACCCGTGCAAGAACGATCGAGGCGAACAACGCCAGGAGTCCGAATGCGATCGCGGAACTTGCCGCGTACTGGGCGATGTCCAGCCTGTTGCCGCCACGCTTCTTGGCGAGATATCCGCCCCATGCGGCGCCGGCCAATGCTCCGAAGATCACGATCACGGTGCCTTTTCCTTTCCAATAGTCAACCCAATGGCACCCGCGATGCACGCTGCCAAAACGAGCAGGAACATCATCTGCCCGTATTTCGCGAATGACGTGGCCGGGAGCGCAGCTGGCAAGCGGGCGTCCAAGAAGCCGGTCTCATCCAGCCCAAGGCGGGCGACGATGCGGCCGTACCCATCGATAACTGCTGAAATGCCCGTGTTGGCCGCGCGAACCATCGGCAGCCCCTCTTCGACCGCGCGCATCCTGGCAGAGGCCAGATGTTGCCGGGGACCGAGAGACGCACCGAACCAAGCGTCATTGGTGGCGTTGAATATCCAGTCCGGACGCGAAGCGGCGTCTACGACACGTCCCGGAAAAATCGCCTCGTAGCAGATCGAAAGGCCGACCGGAGATAAACCGGGTAGCTCAACGGTCTGAGGGCCGGGACCGGGAGTGAAGTCCCCAAGCCCAATTGTCAGTCGCTGGAGCGGAAGAAAACCCCGCAGGGGAACGTATTCCCCGAACGGCACGAGATGATGCTTGGCGTATCTCGTGACGATCCGTCCGGTCTGATCGACCGCGAGGATCGAATTTCTATAGCGTGTGCCAGTGCCGGCCGACTCGCGCGTCTGCGCACCGGTCAGAAGAACACGGCCCTCAGGCAGACGTTCGGCAATTTGATCCAACATTTCAGGATTCTCATCAAGATAACCGGGAAATGCACTTTCAGGCCAGAGAAGGACATCGAAGCTGCCAGACTGCGCGGACAGGTCCAGATAGCGGGATATGTTCCGGTCGCGGAACGCGGGGTCCCATTTCTCCGTCTGAAGAATGTTTCCCTGAACGGTCCTGACGGTTGTGTCTGTTGGCGGTGTGGTGGCCATAAGGCGAACCGTACCGAGGGTTCCGGCACCCCCCACCACCGACATGAAAACAAATGCGGCGAACGCATTTTGCCGACGATTCCGCATGAGGAGCGTTACGGGCAGGACCGACAGCAGAACTGTGAGGAGGCCAAGTCCGTAGCTGCCAACCCATGCGGCCATTTGGCGTGGAATATCGTAGTCGGCCCACGTGTAGGCAATAAGGTTCCAGGGGAAGCCTGTCAGCATGGTGCCGCGCAGCCATTCCGAAACCGACCAGCAGACCGCGAAGATCAATGCGCCGGAGACACCTTTCGTCCTGCTCCATGCGAACGCTGCCATTGCCGCCGCTGGGAACAGCGCAAGGCCGGCGGCCAGTCCAGCCACCGCAGGAACGGCCATCCAGGCGAGCCGCTCCGGGTCGACGAAAAAGCTCTCCGCGATCCAGGACAATCCGAACAGGAAGTAGCCAACGCCGAACGCCCATCCGGCAAGTCCGGCCCGCATGCGGCTCTCTCCGACCGTGAGGAGATACAGCGCGCCAAACGCGACGGGCAAAAGCACCGGCATCGAGAATGGTGGCAGAGCGAGAACCGCCAAAGCGCCGAGGCCGAATGCACAGAATGTGAGGATGATACCTGACATTCCGGAAATGCGGAGAACAGTGATGCCGATTGAAATCACCGAGATCTATCTTGAGGTTTCGGACGCAGCGACCTTTTCGCGCCCCGAGAAGATCAGCAAAATCCCGACGCCGCAGACCACGAAGACATCCGCAAGGTTGAACGCTGGCCAATGCGCCGTTCCGAGATAGAAATCCAGAAAATCGGTCACCCCTCCAAAGCGAAGACGGTCCACGATATTCCCAAGAGCGCCGCCGATCACCATGCCGTAGGCAACCGCCTCGGCTGCCTGCGTTGCCCGGATCAGTGAAACGACGAGGAACAGAACGACGGCGGTGGCGACCAATGCAAGGACCCACCACGGCACATTTTGAAAGAACCCAAAGGTCACGCCGTAGTTGCGGTGGAAGATCAGGTTAAAGCCGGGGAATACAGCGACGCCGGTGGCGAGCGCTTCTGCGTTCGCAAGCACGAACGCCTTCGATGCCTGATCGGCGGCGAGCGCCGCGACAGCTGTACAAATGCCGATGGAACGAGTTGCCATGGATCACCCCAACCAGACATCGAGGAACAGCATGACGACGAGCCCGATCGCGAGCCCGGTCGTCGCCTGCTTCTGGTGGCCGCTGCGATGGGTTTCCGGGATGATCTCGTGACTGATGACGTAAAGCATCGCACCCGCCGCAAAAGCCAGACCCCAGGGCAGGAGAGGCTGCGCCACGACGATCACCGCGGCACCGAGAAAACCTGTGACGGGTTCGACCAGACCGGTCAGTGCCGCAATGCCAAAGGCGCGGCCCGCCGAGTATCGCTCGCCCAGTAGGGCGACTGCAACAGCCAGCCCTTCAGGCGCATTCTGCAATCCGATCCCGAGAGCGACGGGAAATCCGCCTGTAAAACCATCAGCTCCGAACGCAACGCCGACGGCCAAACCCTCCGGCGCATTGTGGATCGTGATGGCGATGATGAAGAGCCAGACACGGCGCAGCGAGACCGCCTCCGGGCCTTCGCGCCCGCTGCTGAAATGCTCATGCGGGATCATTTCGTTCATCATGGCGACCGCGCCCATGCCCATCAGGATCGCAGCACAGACGATCAGCGCCGGTATCGCGCCATCCCCGTATCGGCCCTCCGCTGCGTCGAGTGCCGGTATAATGAGAGAAAAGAAAGACGCGGCAAGCATGACCCCGGCGGCAAAGCCGAGCGAAATATCGCGCCATTTGCGTGAAGGGGTCTTGCCGAGAAGCACGGGCGTCGCCCCGACGGCGGTCATGAGACCGGCGGCCAGGCTGCCTAGAAAGCCCAGTGCGACTGGTGAGAGTGTTGTGATTTGCTCCACTTTAACTCGCCGGATAGGACGAAAAGATCTCAGTGGAGCCGTCGGATTTCACCAGAAAGACATCGTAGGCTTCGGCAGCGTCGCCGAAATCCATGCCGGGCGAGCCGATGGGCATGCCGGGCACGGCCAGGCCTATGGCATCGGGACGTTCTTCAAGCAGTCGAGTAATATCGGCTGGCGGAACGTGACCCTCGATGGTGTAGCCTTCGACGGTCGCCGTGTGACAGGAGAACATATCGACGGGAATACCGCGATCCATCTTCAGACGGATCAACGCCCCGCCCATATTCTCACCTTCAGGGGCAAAATCGGCCTCGGACAGCTTTTCCATCCAGGCAAGGCAACAACCGCAGCCGCGCGTCTTTCCGACGTGGATAGCGGTCTGGGCGGTCACGGCCGTCGCGGCAACAATCATGAGGGTCGCAGCCGCCAAGGTTTGAAACCTGTTTTTCATCGTAATTCCTGTCAAATTAGTCATGTGTCTTCGCGAAGAACGGTCACGAACCGTGTGCGCGTCGCTTCAAGGATTTCAGTGGCGTCCGCAGTGTCGAAATTTTCCACAGAGGCGAGCAATTCCTCCCCGAGCGGATCGATAGGTCGGCCGTCCACGCGCACTTCGTAGTGAAGGTTCGGAGCTGTCGCCGTGCCTGTCTCACCGACCTGGCCAATCGTTTCGCCCGCGACCACGCGGTTTCCGACGGCCAGACCCTCCGGCACAGCGCTGAGGTGCGCATAGCGGGTCATTGTGTCTGACCCGTGCGCGATCTCGACCACCCGGCCATACCCGCTCCGCCATCCGATGAAGGAGACCCGTCCGGGTGCGGTCGCTGCAATCGGTGTCCCCGCAGCGGCGGCATAATCGACACCTGTGTGCATCCGCAGATTGCCGTAGATCGGATGCTTGCGCTGCCCGAAGACCGACGACAGTCGTGCGCCTTCCACCGGCGGCGCGACCGTCCGCAGGATTTCATCATTCAAATAGACCGTTGCCCGCCCGCTGTCTTCGGCTGACCAGAGGATTTCGAAGCGGTCGTCGGCCAGATCGAGGGCCGCATAGGAGATTGACGGTTGACCGACCTCTGAACCATCGCGAAGGACGGTCTGACCCCAAAGAATATTCAGGGTCTCTCCGCCTTGAAGATCCCTGCGAAAGTCGACCGTTTCCCCGAGGATTTGTGCGAGATCGACGGCAAAACGGGCCGGGACGCCTGCTCGATCCAGCGAAGCGTAGATCGACCCGTTTACCAGCAGCTGGCTCGCACGCTCGACTGTCAACGCGCTCGGCGTTACCGTCCGACTCGCAATGGTGTCGTCCAGGGTGACTTCGATCCGCACACCGTCAACGACAGCCAACGTCACAACGGATGGCGTGCCGTCCGGGCGAAAGTCGACGCTCGGACGATGGCCCGGTCGAAGGCGGCGCAGGTCGTATTCAACCGTCAGTGCCAGTGCGACTTCGGTCCGTGTTTGCGCATCCATGTCCGCGAGAGAGAGAAGCACGTCCAATGTGTCACCCGCCTCGACCGTCGCCTCCCAAGGCGGCGTGGCGAGGGCCTGAACAAGCGCCATCAGATTATCTGGCTCGGCCCGTTCCAGTGCGGGAAACTCAGGCGGCTGAAAAGCGGCCGGAAGCATATTCGGCATCGTCTCGCCAGATGCGTTGACGCCTGGTCCATCGAGAGGTTCGGGTGGACTGTCCAAGGCTTCCGGAGCCTCGGAAAAGATGTACTCGGGCGGCGCCTCCAGGATCAAAGCCCGGCTCGCTATCGTGCTGACCGCTGCCGCGGCCATTGTCGTTCCCAGAACGATATGTCTCAGTTTCAAGATTCTGCCCTCTCGGTTCTGTTCTGCATCGCGCGCCTTATCTTCGGCACGGCGAATTCGCGTGGTTCGTGATAGTCGATGGTGGTGACGAAGCGACCTGTTGCATCGAACAAGAAAACACCCGCCGTGTGGTTCATCGTATATTCGCCGTTTTCCCCCTCAACCTTCTCATAGGTGACACGGAAACAGTCGGCGATGGCGGCGATCTGGTTGGGCGGGCCCGTCCATCCCTGAATCTGCGGATGGAAATACGAGACATACTCGGCCATGGTCTCGACCGTGTCGCGGTCCGGATCTACGGTGATGAAAACGGTATTCAGGTCTTCGGCGTCCGGCCCAATCTCGTCGAGCCATCCGGAAATGTCCGAGAGGGTCGTCGGGCAAACGTCGGGGCAATAGGTGAATCCGAAGAAGACCAGACTCGGCTCGCCGATGAGGGTTTCCGGGCCGACATCCCGACCATCCTGATCCGTCAGGCTGAATTCCATAGCAGTCAGCGGTAGAGACCGCTTGCCCGGCGCGGCGTCAGCGCCAGGCCCATCCACCTGCCACCAGCCGACAAACAGGGCGGCAAAGACCGCCGCCGCCCCGATCGCTGCGATTTTGGCCACCCTCATCATCAGCCGGATCAGCCTTCGGGGCCGCGTGCGCCGATGCCAAGGACCGGGACGGTGATTTCAAGCTCTGTTCCATCGGAAAAGAGCAGGGTCAGCGGAAAGGTCTCCCCCTCGACGAGCGGAGATTGCAGTTGCATGAGCATGGCGTGATATCCGCCGGGTTCAAGGGCGAACATACCCCCGGGCGGGATCACGATATCGTCCGCCGGAGCCATGCTGCTGACGCCGTCAGAATTGGTTCTGGTTTCGTGGATCGAAGCCATGCCGGAGATCTCCGCGCGAAGACCGATAAGGGAGATCGGATCGCTGCCCTCGTTCCGAACGGTCAGATAGGCCCCGCCGGGCCGCGACATTCCAAGGCTCGCGCGCGCCCAGGGGCTCTCGACCACAATCGATGCGTTCTCTGACAACTGCTGCGCTGAGGATGCCATTGGCAAGCCCATCAGAAGGGCGACAGACAGGCTCTGGATTGCCTTTGCGAAGGTTTTGAACACGTTGGGTCTCCTGTTCGTTCTAGTTTGTTGCCGCAGCCTCGACTTCGGCTTGGACGAGCGACAAGAGCTGCTCCGCACTGAACTCTGGCAAAGGCTTACCGTTGACGAAGAACGTCGGTGTGCCCTGAATTCCGACAGCTTCGACGTCGGCCCGGTCCTGATTGAGGACGCCGACGATGCTGGGTGACATGATCTGATTTGCGGCGGCTTCTGTGTCCAAGCCCGCCGCTCCGGCGATCTCCATGATGCGCTCCGCTGCCGGAGCGCCGTGAGAGGCCCAGGCGGGCTGATTTTCAAGCAGCGCTTCCAGCACGGGAACAAAAAACGTCCTGCAACCGGGCCGCTTCCAGCACCTTGATTGCCAGCTCGGACCCCTCGCCGTGGAACGGAGTGTAGCGCATGACGACGCGCACATCGTCGGGGTATTGCGTCAGTATCTGCTTCACGATGGGATGGAAGGCGCGGCAGGCCTCGCAGGCCGGGTCGAAGAACTCCACGATGGTCACTGGCGCATCCTCACGCCCGAGTATGGGAGAATAGGACCGAACAAGACGATCCTGTTGTTCCAGCGGAGCGGCTGTCGCCACCGGGGTCGGATCGGGGCGCGATACGAACCAGACACCAGCCACGAAAACGGCCAGTACCAGAGTGAGTGTCGCGAGCAGAAGTGTCTTTCGGTTCATATTGATATCCGTCGAAGTTGAATGAGAAGGACAAGGATTGCCCCGAACGTCAGCAGGGAGAGCAGAGGGATTGGCAGGCCAAGGATCAGCATCGCGTCATCGGTGCAGGATGGCCCGGACGCCGTGCAGGGGACGATCGGCGCCGGCACGATCCCTGCGTAAAGCAGGGAATGGTAAAGGGCGACGGCACCACCCAGAACCGCGAGCGGCGCGGCATAGCGCCAGATCGAGAGGTCGGCGCGCCACGCCGCCACCCCGAGGATGATCGCGAGCGGAAACATGAAGGCACGCTGGAACCAGCACAGATTGCAGGGGGTCTGCCCCAGAACCTCTCCGATGAAGAGCACGGCAAGCGACGCGGACAAGGCGACGAACCATGCCGCGAAGAGGAAAGCCACCGGGCTCGCGGCGCTTGGCGTTGCGTCTGGGCTAGCTGTCACGCGCCGATCCTTTCGCGAAGATCAGTAACGATCAGTCCGGGTTCCTCGTCGTATTCGTAGATGCGGACAAATTCGCTTTCCGGATCGAAGAGAAGGAAGGACGACGTATGCCCCATCGTATAGCCGTCGGGCGCCGAGGCTTCCTCGATCTTCTGGTAGTAGATCTTGAAGGTCTCGGCAGTGCGTTCGATTTGGTCCGGCGGTCCGCTCAACCCAAGGATCCCCTGACCAAACTGGGGAACGTAGTTGGCCAGAGCACTTGGCGTATCCCTTTCCGGGTCAACCGTGATGAACAGGGGCTGGACGGCGGAATTTTGGGTGCCGAGCTCGTCCATGACCTGCGCGATGGTTGCGAGCCCCATGGGACACACGTCGGGGCAGTTCGCAAATCCGAAAAAGACGAGCATCCAGCGCCCTCGGAAATCCTCGTCGGTCTGCACCATACCGGTATGGTCCGTCAGCTCAAAATCCGCAGTGAAACTCTCGGCCTCAGGATCAACACGCGCGGCGACCGGTCCCTGATTGCGTTCAGTCATCCAAAGCGTGGCTGACACCGCCGCAGCGACAACCACTGCCGACCAGAGAACTATCCGGACCTTCTTCATTGCTTGCGCTACCCACCTGTTCAGTTTGTCTGTGCGCGGGATACAAGCTACAGCAGATAGAGGTTCAAGCGAAAAGTTACTTTTTGTTGTCCGAAGTCACGCCAAAGTGAAACCTTTGTCTTTTCAATGGAGTTGTCTCTTCAGTAAGCTACAGTCTTTGTAGATTGAAGGATCGCACATGCTGGCAATTGGAACACTCTCGCGGAGAACCGGAACCAAGGTTCAGACGATCCGCTACTACGAAGAAATCGGTTTGATGAACGAGGCCGGAAGGACCGCAGGCGGCCAGCGCCGTTACTTTGAAAAGGACCTCGACCGGCTGGCTTTCATCCGGCACTCACGCCAGCTCGGATTTTCGCTCGACTCCATCCGGGAGCTGCTGGACCTCTCGGACAACCCGTCCCAATCCTGCGCGGAGGCGGATTCGATCGCGCGTCGGCAACTCCACCAAGTCGAACAGCGGATCAAGCGTCTGCAAGCGCTTAAGAAGGAATTGAAACGCATGGTCGCCGAATGCGACGGTGACAGCGTTGCGGAGTGCAAGGTTCTGGAGGTCCTTCGAGACCATGCGGAATGTCTGACCGAGCACGACGAGATTGGGGCTTGAACGTCGCAATTGCCTATCCGCTAGCTGCTGTCGCAGAGATCAGCGGGTGTTTCGCTATCTGGGCGTGGTGGCGTCTTGGGGCATCACCGCTCTGGCTCGCACCCGGCATATTCGCGCTCGCGCTTTTCGGCTGGTTGCTGGCGGAGGTCGAAACCAGCGCAGCGGGCTGCGCTTTCGCAGCCTACGGCGGCATCTACATCGGGGCCTCTATGCTCTGGATGTGGTTCGTCGAGGGCCAGCGACCTGACAGATGGGACTTCATAGGGACGTCTATCTGTTTGATCGGTGCCGCGATTATTCTTTCGGTGCCGAGAGAGACGTAGATAAATTCTCTTGGATCTACAGTCGCTAGAGGTTCTATATATCTTTTTGATAGCGGCATCCGAAGAGGGCGTTTCTGCCCCCTTTCTTAGAAATCGGAAGGTTTGCCAGTTCGATGGTCGAAAGCGAATTCAGCGGGAAGAATGAAAAAGAGCGCCAGACGCTCTGGATTGTTCTCGGTCTCAATCTCGCAATCGCTGCGGGGTTCTTCGCCACGGGAGCTATCGGCGATTCCAGCGCCCTGATCGCCAATGGTCTCGACAACACATCCGACAGCCTCGTCTATGGCATCAGCCTACTGGCCTTGTCCCGGTCGTCGAAGTGGAAGCGGGGTGCCGCGAACGTATCCGGCGGATTGCTTCTGATCTTTGCGGTTGGCATTCTGATTGACGCTTGGCGGCGCTATGTCGGCGGTTCCGAACCGCTCGGAACTCTGATGATCGCAATGTCGCTGATCGCTGCGGTCGTCAACCTCGCCTGCATCTGGCTGCTCGGGCGACTGAAGGAACCGGACGTGAACATCCGGGCCGCCAACACCTTCAGCCTCAACGATTTCGCATCGAACGGCGGCATCCTGATCGCGGGCGGTCTCGTTTGGTGGTTGGGCAGCAACTGGCCCGACCTCGTTGTCGGGGTCGCGGTGGCTGGCATCGCGGCGTGGGGCGGCATAGGCATCCTGCGGGACGCGCATGACGAGCATCACAAGGCAGTTCACAATCACCAACCAGAATAGTCTCTCGCGTCGCGACAAGATAAAGGTTGAAGCTACAGTGACTGTAGAAACTATCATCTCTGTATAGTTGATTCTAGGAAACGCTCATGACCCCTGTTGACCCGCTGCTTTCGTCGACGCCACTCTTGGATTTCAGGCATCCTTCACTTGCCGCTCTGATCGCCGACCGGGGGTGGGGAACCTTGCCGTTGCATGATCGAATTGGTGCAATCTACGACTTCGTGCGAAACGAGATCGACTTTGGCTATAACCGCGCCGACGACATTCCTGCCTCTGAAGTACTCGACGACAGGTATGGACAATGCAACACGAAGGGAACGCTGCTGATGGCGCTTCTACGCGCTGTCGGCGTAAGATGCCGCTTGCACGGCTTCACAATCCACAAAGCGTTGCAACGGGGCGTCGTGCCTGAACTGATCTATCCGATCGCACCCGCAGAAATCCTCCACTCATGGATCGAGGTCGAGACCGAGGCAGGATGGGTCGATCTTGAGGGCTTCATCCTCGACACACCCTTCCTGTTGGCCCTGCAGCGGTCGTTTCCCGAGACACGGTCCCTATGCGGCTACGGTGCCGGGACCGACTGCTTGAGCGCACCGCCAGTCGGATGGACGGGGGAGAGTACATATATCCAGAAGACCGGCATCGCCCGCGATTTTGGAACATTCGATAATCCTGACATGTTTTATGAGCACCATCGTCAGGCGTTTGGCCCCCTGCGCGACTGGATCTATCGGCACCTCATTCGCCATTGGATGAATGCCCGCGTCAGGGCGATCCGCGCTGGTCGTTTGCCAAGCGTTCCAGGGCTCAGCCGGCCAAACCACGGCCATGAGGAGGCTTCTCGTGCCGCATGATCATGCCCATATGGAGCCTAAAGAAGGCGACCGGCGGGTTGCCATTGCCATCTGGGCAAACGGCCTCCTGACGGTCGCGCAGATTGTCGGCGGGATACTATTCGGCAGCCTCGCGCTGATCGCGGATGCCATCCACAACTTCTCCGACATGGCGTCGCTCGTCATCGCATTCGGCGCGCGCAAGATCGCGCGCCGCCCGGCCGATGCGAAAATGACCTTCGGATATGGCAGGGTCGAGATCGTCGCCGCGCTTATCAATTATACCTCGCTGATCATCATCGGCCTTTATCTGGTCTATGAGGGCGCGATGCGGTTTGTTGATCCGCCCGAAGTCGCGGGTTGGACCGTGGTCATCCTGGGCAGTGTGGCGCTGTTCATCGATACCCTCACCGCGTGGCTGACCTATTCGATGCAGAAAGGCAGCGTGAACATCCGGGCGCTGTTCCTCCACAACCTCAGCGATGCGCTGGCGTCTGTGGCCGTGATCGTCGGTGGCGTTCTCATCCTTCTCTACGATGTCCGCTGAGTTGATCCGGCGATCACCATCGGGATTGCCGCCTATATCCTCTGGCTCGCCTTCAGCGAGATCGGTGGCCCGATCCGCACCCTGATGTTGGGAAGCCCGCCCGATATCGACACGGACAAGGTTATCGCGGCCGTGGAGGACGTGGACGGAGTCGAGGAAGTTCATCACGCACATTTCTGGCAGATGCAGGAGCATCGTGCGGCGCTCGATACCCACGTCGTAATCGCCGAGGACCGCTGGGATGACCTCGAAAACATCAAGACGGCAATCAAGACCCGCCTCGACGAGGAATTCGGGATCGACCACTCAACGCTGGAGTTTGAACGCTCAGCGACCAAACATCGGGACGCACACAGGTATGGTCATGGGTGACCTCAAAACCGTGGTTCTCGTGCTGGGTTGTGCGGCCAATCTGTTGCTGGTCGCGGGTATACTCTGGTCCATGTTCCAACCGGAGCGACGAGTCTGGCCGCCGATTCACTCTACAGGAGCCCACAAGATTGTCGTCTGGGGACTTACGTGCGTCGGCTTCGGATCTGCCATCGTTTTGGCCCTGCTAGAATGGGGTGAGCTCGACTTCCCATGGATCATACGTTGGGGTCTAGGGCTTTGTCTGATCGTTCTGGGCAATGCCGTTGTCTGGTCCGGTGTGATGCAACTTGGGATGGCGGCGACGAGTGGTGATGAAGGCGTTCTGCGGACCCGTGGCCTTTACCGGTTCTCCCGCAATCCTCAGTATGTGGCTGACATGGCGATCCTCATCGGGATCGGACTGCTCTCCGCCTCGATCCTCGCGTGGCCAGTGATTATCACCGGCGTTACTGCATTGGCACTCGCGCCCTTCGCTGAAGAGCGCTGGTTGATTGATCGCTACGGGGAAGCTTACCGAGGCTACCTCCGCACAACCCGCAGGTTTCTCTGACAGCATAAGGACAGCTGATCTCACGGCTTTGTGAGTGGCAGCCTGTTGAAGCTCTAGTGGGTGGAGGTCCGAGAATAGTCCAAACAGATAAAATTTGAGGTTTTCATGATGAAACGAGCGAACGACATGTCAGTCACGCGCAGGGCTGCGCTCCTGGGGGCCGCCGCAAGCGGCTTGGTTCTCGGAACCGGCAGGGGAGTGGCACAGACAAACGAGGGTCTGGCGACACCGGCGGTGCGAAGCAATATTTCCGGGTTTAGGGTTGCGTCCTGGCAAGATCATTTTGACAACCTGCGGAATGGCGCGATTCTCTGCGACATTGACTCCCGCGCGGTGCAGTTCTGGTCGGAAGACGAAAACGTCTACAAGCTTTACCCCTCCAGCGTCCCTCTTACGGAGGAGTTGACGCGGCGCGGTTACACCGAAATCGTTCGCAAGGTGGATGGCCCGAGCTGGCGACCTACGCCGTCGATGAAGGAGCGCAATCCCGAATGGCCGGATTTCGTTGGCCCTGGCCCCGACAATCCCCTTGGAACACACGCCCTTTATCTGTCATGGCAGTACTACCGCGTTCACGGCACAGGTGACACGCGCAAGATCGGTCGACAATCGTCGAACGGCTGCATCGGCCTCTACAACGAACATATCGAAGAGTTGTTTGGATTAGCCGAGGTTGGTACTCAGGTTAAGTTGTTCTAAGGGCGGAAATTTTAAATATGCGAATTCATCTTGGCTTACTTCTCCCAGCAGCGTTTTTGTTGGGAGCGTGTTCCGCTTCTATTCCTGGCGGGCCCGACACTGCACAAAACAGACCACTGCCGGATGCAGTCGTCGCTATGGCCGCAACGGGTCAGGATCTTCAGTCCGCGCGCCTTTTGCCGGAAGACGGCTGCTACTGGTATCTGCACAACGGTCCCGTGGAAGTTACCCTGGTGCCGCTCCGAACCCCTCGCGGAAATCCGATTTGTACCGCGCCGGCGGCCTAGCGGGGTTCAGTAATCCGAAGTGCTCCCCGGCTAGGATAAACTCCCGTCACTTTCCCTGACCGATGGTGCTTTGGTACACGGCCTCAGCTTCCCGCAGTGACACTGTCCTCGGCCGAGTAGAGGAAAGCCGTCGAACCAATATCGACGTTGGGATAAAGCTCGTTTATGTGCGCCATGACCATTCTGACGCAGCCGGAACTTGCACGACCGCCAATGCTTCTCGGCTGTGGCGTACCGTGAATGCGGAGATAAGTGTCCCGGTCGCCGAGAAAGAGATAGAGAGCTCGCGACCCAAGCGCATTCTTAGGTCCGGGCTCCATACCGTCGGCGATATCAGCGTAGAGTTCTGGGTCGCGGTCGATCATGTTCTGCGTCGGCTGCCAATGCGGCCATCTGACTTTACGCTTGATCGTGTATGTACCTGGTTCGTACAGATCACCACGAGCAATGGCGACGCCATAGCGCATGGCAGTCCCGCCCTCCTCGATCTGATAAAGGTAGCGCGCAACCGCATCGACATGAATGTCGCCCGGTGTCAGCCGGTCTTTCGCGGCCACCCGGGTCGGGAGAAACCGCGGATGTAAGCCCCAGGGGTTCGAGGTTGCCGGGTCAAAGCCGGGCGGCGTCACCTGTGCGTCCCAGGCAACCTTCTGCGATTCGGTCGGCCAGGTATTTGCCAGCACCGGGCTGGCAACCGGAGCAGAAAAGAGGGCGGCGGTGGTCATCACGAAATGTCGTCTAGTCAGCATACTATACTCTTCCAGCTTTGTCTGGCGAATGCCGTGACACGAGAAACGGCGTTTGATGTACCATAGAACCTCTACCAACTAGAGCTTCAAGGAGTTTCTTCTGACACAGATTGATTGCTCGGCTTCTACATCTTGTCGCGTGGTCGATGGCGATTATTCGAGCACTTAATATAAATTACAGTCGTATTTTACATAAACTTCATTACCAGATTTTCAGCGCGTTTTTGGGCAATTTCAGTTGCGGGTTGGAAACTCTACCTCACCCCATTGCGCCGTTTTTGCAGAGCCGCAACGCTTGCATCGAAGTCCAGCCTTCCTGCCTTGGCTCGACGGATCAGTTCGCGCATCAAACCGCCAGGATTGCGAACAGGGTAGCTCGGGTGATCTCGCTGCGCATCAACCAATAGTAGGCAGAAAGCCAACCCGTGGTCGCCCAAGGTGCTCTGGCCCTCGTGCCAAACTGAAGCATGGATATCGAGCATCGGCAGCAACGCCCAGGCAGCCTCGATGATGTCGCGCTCTTTGAGAGGTCGGTTCTGATCTCGGCTCGCGTCAAGCATCATGCGTAAGCCATCGCCGGCAATGCGATATAGATTCTCTGGCGTCAGAGCGGGTGGCGCGGGGCAGGGAATTGATGATGGCGGTTCACTCTGTGCGATTTCCGCGTGTCTTTCAGAGTTATCCACAGCGGGCGGCGTCTCTACAGTTTGAGTTTCTTCTCTGGTGTTTTGTGTAAAGGGCCGGAAGTTTTCCACTGGCTGGTCGGAAGAAAGCCCATGGTTTTCAAGCCAATCTTCAAGGCTGTTGCACAGATCGGAACTGGCCTTCAAATGGGCGGTAAGCCGCTCCAGACCAAGACGGCCTAACGCATCGCTGCGTGGCCATTCCGCAAAACTGGCCAGAATCCTGGCGATCTCAGGATCTTTGATAGCCAAGGAGGGCAGGGCGGCGATGCACCGCCTCATGTGACGCAAACGAAGGGACCGAAGATCCTTCAAAGCGCGCAAATGCCTCCGTTCCGCACGGAGCCGATCGCGAAGGGCTATGAATTCTTCCAGTCGCGCGATCAGCGGAGTCAGTATCAAGCCTAAGCCAGCACGCCCATAGCGGGCACCATTCGCCGCGACACGTTTCACGATCAGCCCAAGCTTGCACAGCGCGGCCTCATCCGTTCGCAACTGGCGCGACGTCTTGCCAAGTTCGACCGCTGCGAGATCCTGCGCGCCAAAAAACACCGGTTCACGATGGGGAGAGGTCCAGTCGGATGCGCGGGTGCGCCCGATGATGTAGTTCAGAACTGCGAGGCGCGCCGGGCGCAGGCCTATATGCGGGGCAACCTCTGAGATTAGCGCCATGACAGCCCCTTTGGTCCAGCCTTCCGGCAGGGTGGGATGGGTTTGGATCACGTTCATTGTCTTGTCCTTGTGAATTGGGACAAGGCTGCAACAGGGCATCCGTGTCCCAGCGAGAGACACGTTTTTTCGTTGCCTTGACTGTCGGGACTGCTAGAACGAGATCACAGTTTGATTTGACCTGTCGGAACGCCAATTCCGATGTTCTTTGAGCCCCTCGCTTGGTTGCCGCCTTGCGGGGGTTTCTTCTTTTCTATCGTTACCCTGTGATTGTTTGAGATCAGTAGTTGACCTGTTCGAAGCCATAGGTGCCCTCGAAATCCTCCCAATCGACGAACACAGCACGGACCCAGATATCGGGGCAGTTCTGACCGTATCGCTCGGCTCCTCGGAATGCCGGAGGAAGCGCGCTTACCGAGCTGTTTTGCCACCGAAATTGGCCGCCTTGATCGTACGTGCCACGCCGCACAGAAGCATGTCTGTTGCAATTCTCACGGCCCTCGTCCTGACGTGCCGTAACCTGGAAGACATCTATGGAGCGGATGAAATCAAAAGCGGGGTTCGTCACATCGATATCGGCGGCACGCCCGACAGCTTGGGCGAGCCGGAGCGTTTCTCGCTCTCGGGGCAGGGAGACTGCTGGACCCGGATTGAACCCCGCCAACCTGTAGAGGCGCTCAACCGGGTTCGGCGCTTCGAACTCAGCACGCATTGGACAACGCCAAATCTGCAGCGGTGGTTCGACCGGCCAGGGCGTGATCCGGCGGATAAACTCCGCGCGCGCGCGGGCACATGGGACCGAAGGAGGCCAACCGCCTGCGAGGCACAGGAGGATCGCACAATCGATCTGGTAGCCCTGTGCGGCGGCAGGTTTGGCAGCAAGCGGTGTAAGCCCGATCGCGATGATCACGGCAGTTGACACAAGCCGCCTCATGACAGAGCGCCACCGCTAACCCGTTGGCGTATAATAAGACTTATGTTAATTGTGTCATAATTGCTGACATATTTTGCGCGTCGTTTCATTGGAACATCTCCTGGTAAGCGTCAAGCACAAGACGGACTTCGGCCTGCGCGGAAGCTGATGCTGCGGCGAGGCAATTCAGATAGGTTTGTGCCTCATCGAAGTAGGTGTTGAACTCGGCTCTGATGTCGTCGCCGTACTCGTTCAGGAGCGCAGGCGAGGCCGCCAGCTCCGGCCGCAACGGCAACACGCAGTCCATCGCCAGCGCCTCGGCATTTGCTGGGATCGCTAGGGCGATGAATGTGCTACATGCCAGCAACCGCGACATCTGGTGGTCTCCCGACAATCTGGGGGCGAATCGTGTGTCGGACCTATCACCGAAAAAATATCGTAATCAATCAAAAGATATCTATTGACCTTCTAACGGGTTTTCCGCTACGTCGCCGCATATCTTGTGACATGCACTGTTTGAAGCGGTGCAAAAGCAGGTTACTTCCGTAGGAACTTCTTTCCTTCGGAGGCAAAATGGCAGGAACAAAATACCCCGTGATCCTAACATCGCACATGCAAGAGGCGATCGAGGGTGGGGCATGGATCGAGGTGGAATGCGTTGAAGCCCCGGAAAAGGGCGGCAACACGCATAGGGGTGGCTGGACGGTTTTCGTCTGCTCCAATGACGGTCAAGGCGGTGTGCACCGGTCGGTCTATGTGACCAACCGGGATCTTAAACCACGCGTCTTCAAGACCGCAGCAGGGCTCATGAGCTTCTGCCTGGAGCTCGACGCAAAGGTATTCAGCTGCCCTCTCCGAGAAGGTGAGAGAGGCACGTGGGAGTTTGAGACGACAAGGTATCCTACCAGCGGCTAGCCTCGTTCTCTGGGGGCTTTCAGGCCCTTCCACTTATGCACAATCCGTTATCGATCTCGATGCTCCAGACCGTGTTGGTCGACTGACCAGTAGCGTTCTCGACTTTGCAAGACCCCAACCCGAGCAAAGCGACGGTGTCGCACGCTCTGAGGTCGTCCCTCTTGATTCACCACGCCTGTCTCCGCCTCGGGTCCCATCGGGCCGCCCTGCGATCGAGACTATGATCCTGGATGTGGGGTCGGTTTACGTGGACCACCCGGCCCTGCGCAGGGCCGGGATGTCCTCTCGCGATTGGCTCGCATTCTTTCGCGCCAACATCGCTATTGAAAGCGCATTTGATCCAGGCGCGCGGTCGCATGTCGGCGCAATCGGGCTTGGGCAGTTGATGCCGGACACTGCGCGCGTGCTTGGCGTCGATCCGCATGATCCTGAGCAAAACCTGCATGGATCCGCCCGCTACTTGCTGACACAACTTGATCGTTTCGGCACGCCGCAGCTTGCGCTTGCAGCCTATAATGCCGGCCCCGAAGCCGTGGCGCGCCATGGCGGGATTCCCCCCTACCGCGAAACCCAAGGCCATGTCCGCAAGGTCATGGCCGTCTATGCCCAATCCATCGGAGACCAGATATGAAACGCATCGACTATACCCGGGCGGCATTGGCCGCGTTGCTGATAGTGGCCGCAGCCCCGGCGCTTGCACAGGACCTCAGCCCGGTCTCTGACATGATCGACAACATCATCGACGCGGTGACGGGTCCGATCGGTCGTGGCCTCGGCGTGCTCGCTCTCGTGGGATCGGGTGTCATGATGTTTTTCGGGCGTCTCAACTGGCCGATCTTCGTCGCCGTGTTTGTCGGCGTGGTGCTGATCTTTTCGGCCGAGACCATCATCGATGGCTTTGCGGCTCCTTGATCTGACAGGCCGCAGAGACCTCCATGCGCGACACACCACTCTTTCTGGGGATGACCAAGCCGCCACGGATATTCGGTCTCCCGATCGGATATTTTGTGGCGCTGGTCTTCGCATCCGTGATCCCTTTCATTCTGGTTGACGACATGCGGTTCCTGCTGGTGTTCCTCGCGGGCTACCCACCGCTTTGGGTGGTCGCAGACCGCAATCCACATCTGTTCCAGATTTTGAACGTGGTGATGTCGCGCACACCGCGAACGAGTGTGCGATCCCGCGATGGGGGCGATTTCTATGTCGCGTGAGTTTCGGGGGTTGATTGCAAGCAACGCTGTTCGGGATGCACTTGGGGACAAGGTCTTGAAAGCCGAGCGTCTTGGGCGGCACCTACCTTACATTGCTGCGGTGCGAGACAATGTCATCCTGACGCGGCAGGGTGATCTGATGGCGTCGGTCACGCTTGGCGGGATCGACAGCTTCACCAGCGATGACACCCGGATCGATGAGATCAGTGAAGGCTTTGCCCGGATCGTCAGTCAGTTGGGCGAGCGTTTCGGTTTCCACATCAACAAGGTATCACGCCCGGATGTCGCGGACCTTGCTGCGCCTGACGGTATGCCTTTTGCAAATGCGGTAGACGCGGCGTGGCAGAGAAGCCTGCGCGCACGTGACCTGAAAGCCCGCACCTTGATGCTGACAGTATTGATGCGTCCGTCGATGCCGCAGGCATTCTCGAAGGTTCTGGGTGCCCTAGGCGGGGGCCGCGATTTCCAGAAAGACATCGATACGCGAATTGTTGCCCTGGAAGAGGCCATGACGCTGCTCATGGCGATGTATTCCGACGCAGGCGCAGCGCGCCTGACAGTCTCGAGCGGGGACTGGCTTGCAGTGTTGGCCGCGGTACACGGACAGAGCTACGGCAAGATCATCGCGGCCCCCGGGCAACTGTTGGCTGACACGATGAGCAATTTCGACGTCAGCTTTCAAGGCAAAACCATGCGGCTGGAAAGCGGCGACAGCGCACGATACGGCGCGATTTTCGGGATAAAATCCTATCCCAGTCGCACCTGGCCAACCATGCTTGACGCGTTGGAACTGCCCTATGACATCACGATCACCAACTCTTTCACGCCGCGGCGCGCCAATGAGATGGTTGAGCGCATTCAACGCACCTTTCGCCAGCGGGGTGCCTCCGAGGATGCTGGTGTCAGCCTGACAGAGCAATTGATCGAAGCCGCCGACGCCGTGGCATCCGGCCGGTCGACCTTTGGGACACACCATGCATCCGTGCAGGTCTTCTGTGACAGCGCCGAGGAACTGGAACAGGCAGCTTCCGAGATCTGGCGGGCGGGGCAAGAGACCGGTGCCGTTCTGGTAAGGGAATCCTGGGCCGCAAAGGCGCTCTATTTCGCACAAGCGCCCGGAAACTGGGCCTACCGGATCCGTGACGGGATCGTTTCGTCGCACAATTTCGCGGAACTGGCCGCGTTTCACAAGACAAGGCCGGGACGCGGACCCGAGGCCAGCCCATGGGGCAAGACGATCACGGCCTTCCCGACCGTGACCTCCAGCCTCTACCGGTTCAACTTTCACGAAGCGGGGCGCCGGACCGATGAGCCAAGCGTCGGGCACACGCTTGTTCTGGGCCGCACCGGGTCCGGCAAGACACTGGGCACGGCTTTTCTCATGGCGCAGGCCCGCAGAGTGGGTGCGCGGGTCATCGTTTTCGACAAGGATCAGGGGTTGGAGATGGCGATCCGCGCTTTGGGTGGCAGCTACAGCGAAATCAAGGTGGGCCAGCCCACCGGCTTTAACCCAATGACCACGGAGACCGATGCGCGGGGGGCCGCCTGGCTGACAGATTGGCTCGGCGACATTCTGGCCCGCCACCGTCCATTTGAGACGGTCCAGACCGCAGCACTGAACGAGGCGGTTCGTCAGATCGCCGCTGCGGAGCCGGGCCTTAGAACCTTTGACGGTTTGGCAAGCCTCGTGGCTTCTACCGATGATGACGGCGACCTGGTGTCCCGCGTGCGGGAATGGACAGAAGCCGGCCGGTACGGTTGGCTTTTCTCAAGGCCCAGTGCCCAGTCGATTGCCATTGGCGAGGATGTCCTTGGTCTCGACATGACCGAACTTCTGGACCAGGACGCAGAACGCTCCGCCCTCCTCGCCTATCTCTTCCGCCGTATCGAGCGCGTGATCGAGGATCGCAGACCAACGATTATTGTGATCGACGAGGCGTGGAAGATGTTGGCTGACGATATCTTCGTCAAGCGCCTCCATGACTGGCTGGTTACCATGCGCAAGCGCAACTGCGTGGTGATGATGTTGACCCAGACACCGGGTCATCTGGACCAAAGTTCGGTCGGCCAGATCATCGCGGAAAGTGTGGCAACCCAGATCCTGTTTCCCAATCCACGGGCAAATCCGGAGGATTATAGCATCCTGCGCCTGAATGCGCGCGAGGCGGATTTTCTTTCCAGCCCGACAGCCGGATTGCGGCTGGCATTGATCCGTTCCGGCACCGACAGCGTGTTCGTCAATACCGATCTCGCAGGCTTGGGCGGTCTGGTTACTGTTCTTGGTGGCGGCAAGACCGGCGAGGAAAAAGCGCCTGCCAATTGGCGCAAGAAAGAAGAATTCTGGAAGGACATGATGTGAAAGCACGATTTTTTCTGTTGGTCGCCATGACGGTCCTGAGCGCTTGCGAAGGTGCATCAACAGGCGTGCGATCGCCCTGTTTTGAGCGGCCCGCTATGGCGTTCTCGGCCCCTGCCCCCGGCCTTGTTTCACGGAATGCGCATTGTGATTTCCAGAGCTTCTAGAATGGCGATTCCGTTGGCTCTGGGTCTTGGCTCGCTTGCCTCTGCGCAGGGCGTACCAGTGATCGATGGCTCCAACCTTGCCCGCGCTGTGTCTCGCGTGGAAGAGCTCGCACGCGACGCCTTGCGGCAGGGCCAGAAGCGCGACGCCCGCCAGGAACAAGCGGATATCTATCAAGAGCAGCTTGAAGCCTATGAGCGTTTCCTTGCGGAGACCACCGGTGTCACCGACCTGAGTGGGTTCGAGGCTGGTGGGCCCGGCTGGGCGAGCGCTGCAGAGACTTACCCAGCCCAGGAAGATCATCCTGATGCCGATCGCCTCTTCGGTGAGCCAAGCGACGTGGAGCGCATGATCATCACGGTGGCGCGGCGCTATGAGGGTCATCCCGGTGTTGCGGCCGCCGGTCTGACGCCACTGACGTGGCGTATCCTGTTTCAGTCACTGATCAAGCAGGAAAGTCGTTTCAACAATGCAGCCGTCTCCCACGTGGGGGCGCGCGGTTTTTGCCAGCTGATGCCGGGCACAGCATCGGATCTCGGTGTGAACCCGTATGATCCTTGGGAAAACTTGGACGGTGGCGCACGCTACATTCTCACGCAACTGAACCGCTTCGGTCGGATTGACCACGCTCTGGCGGCCTATAATGCAGGCCCCGGCCGTGTTCTCGAATATGGTGGTGTGCCTCCTTTCGAGGAAACCCAGACCTACGTCCGGCGCATCAACGGCTATTACAACGACTATCTTGGCACCATCACCGGCGTCGAAATGACGGGGTCACTGGCGGGCTTCGATGGCGCCTCGGCCGCCTGGGGCAACTGGGCGGATGCCTCGGTCGGCTATGGCGCCTACATGGGCACACAGATCGATCAGGCCATGACGAGGATCGCGGCGCTTTTGCGTGAAGATCCGCCCCGTAACGCAAAAGAGGCGCTGGACCGCTCCACCTATATGCTTGCTGAACGGGCGCGGCTCATGGCGCTGACACTGCGTCTGCGCGCGGCCCACGTGAAAGTCGAAGCGGCACAAGGTTTGACCGAGGCCGCCGATCACCTGGAGCAATCCACTTTCTGGAGGTATTCCGATGAAGGCTGAGACCCGCCTTGCCGCTATCCTTGTCGCGGGCACGCTCATGGCGGCTCACCTGCCCCCTGCTTTCGCTCAGGGCGTGCCAGTGATCGATGGATCGAACCTCGCGCAGAATATCGAGCAGCTGCAGGCCGCGCTGCGCGATGCGGAAAACCAGCTTCAGCAAATCGAGGAATTGCGCACCCAGATCGAGCGCCTCACTGTTATTCAGGGCCTTCTTGATGACGTCCTGGGTTCAATTACCGGCCTGAATGAAATCGCAGCCCTTTACAACGATGTGGAGGACCTGCGTGCCCGCGCCCAGAAGATCACCGATCTATCGGGTTTCATGGACAGTCTGTCGCTCGGGGATTTTGACAGCCTGCTGGACGATCTGCTCGATGGCGACGTCACCATGGGAGAGCGCCGGGCCGCCGATGCCATGCGCGAGACGATGGCCAGTGCGGGGTTCACCTCGGAAAAACTCACCGAGCTGAACGACGCCGGGAACCCGCAAGGCGCTGCCATAGCCGATCTGGCGGCTGCCAATGCCATGATTATCGGGCAAGCCCAAATTTCCTACGAGGAAGCCGCCCAGAGCATCGAGCGTATCGATGGGCTGGTGGAAGCGATTGGCGATCAGGAAACGCTCAAGGAATCGATCGATCTCAACACGCGTATGGCCGCGGAGACGAATTACATGCTGGGCCAGATGTGGCGCCTGAATGCCGCCCAAGGCTTGGCGCAAGGTCAAAACGGCATTGATTTCGCGGCCGAGCAGGCGCGCACACGCTCCTTCTTTGATTTTTCCGGCGCCGAGGACTGACCCTTGAATACATCACTCAAAGCACTTGCAGTTTTCATCGCCCTGGCAGGCAGTGCCTGGGCGGAAGACTTGCAAGACCTGCCCGACGATACGTTGCTCGGGGAGGTCGTCACTGCCACCGAAAATGGGGAGGAAGAACGCCTCCTCGATCTCATGCGCGAGGTACAGGCAAGAGGGCTCTTGATGTTCCCGAAGCCGCAAACCTGCACCTTCAGCTATCCGGACACTGAGTTTTTCGGCAACGAGATTTTCCGTGGAGCGGTTCGATGGGGCTTCGGCACCGACCTGAGAGAGCTTGCAATGTCGCAGGGCTTCTGCGGCTGCATCTATGATCTCGGGTCGCTCGATGCGTTTACGCAGGAACGAATTGGCAAACCGGCGCAGGATGCAACTACCAGCGATTTCAGCGTCTTTCGCAAATACCGTCGCAGCGATTGGTCAGATGTAAACGAGCGCTATCAGAACTTCCAATTGGAGCGGTGTGGTAGTTAAGGATGGCCATAATCGCTGAGGTTCTGGCATTGGTAGATGCCACTGTCGCGGGCGTGGCAGCTGACACGTATGCTGATACGGTTGCCGCAGTACGCCCGGTTGTACAGACCGCATCTGTGTTGGTGGTCGTTCTTGTAGGCGCAAATGTGGGTCTGCAAGCCGTGCCGCTCTCGGTTTCCACAATCGTGTCGGTAGGGCTGCGCATTGTGCTGGTGAATGTGTTCCTGACCTTCGCGAACCTCTCTGTCCCCTATGACGCTTTGACAAACGCCCCGGCGGAGCTCGGCGCGGGGATACTGAACTCACTGTCAGGCGGCACAGTTGGGAACCTTTATGATGGAATCGACGATCTCTACTCCCAAGCCCTGAATGTCGGACAGGCGATCAGCCAGAATGGAGGCTGGCTGGCCGGTGCCATGACCAGCGTGGTCATGTTTCTTGTGGCCGCCGCCATGGCGACGATCACCATCATCGTTCTGTCGGCCGCCAAGATCATGTTGGCGGTATTGATCGCCATCGCACCTGTGGTCGTGGCTTGCACATTATTCAAACAATCGGCGCCACTGTTCGAGGCATGGGTCAAACTCGCCATCGGTTTTTCCTTTGTGCCGCTGTTCGTGGCTGCCATGGCTGGCTTCACCATAGCGACGGGTGAAGCTGTCGCGCCTGATAGCCTCGACAGCGTCGAAACACTCGGGGACGCGATTTCGTTCGTCGTGGTGATGATGATCGGCGCTGGCCTGATGTTGCTCGTGCCAACTTTCGCGCAAGGGCTTGCCGCCACGAACATCGGCCTCGCCTCGATCGGTGCAAATGCCGCGCGGATGCCCGGGAACGCGTGGCGCAATACCGGTGCCGCGATCCGGGGCGGAGATGACATGCGACGGGGCTTCAATGCAGGACTTCAGGGACAAGGCGTCTCCGACCGATCGTCCAGCGCGGCCCGTGCCGGGAGCTATGCGGGCGGTGCGGTCAAGCTCGCCGGAAAGATGAAGAAGGGATAGTCATGAGTGGTTTCGATATCGATTTGGTGATGGGTCCGCGCCGGGCAGCGCGCGCCGCATGGATCGTTGCGGGCTGTTCCTGCGCCGTATCCGTGCTGTTGGCCCTGACCATTACGGTTATGTTGCCCCTGCGCGAAACCGAAGTGTTTACCGTCCTCGTCGACAGCACGTCGGGTGCAGCAGAACGCATCTATCAGGTTCAGCCGACTGGTATCACCGATGAGGAAGCGATCAAGGAATCCCTGCTTGTCAGCTATATCAGCGACCGCGAAAGCTATTTCAGGAACGGCATTCAAGAACGGCTCGAAAGTGTCCAGCGGCGCTCCAGCGGGCCCGCCCGCGCCTCGCTGATAGAACTCTGGACCGCCGGGGCCGAGAATTATCCACCGCGCAGCTACGGCGCGAATGCGCAGGTCGATGTCCGCGTGCGGGCGATCACCTTCCTGCAGGACGAAGTGGCTCAGATCCGGTTCGACAAACGCCTCACCCGACCCAACCAGACCCCCGTCACGCAAACATTCATCGCCACCGTAGGGTTTGAATTTGCCCCCCGCCGCGAACGCTCCCTGACACGCGTTTGGGAAAATCCCCTTGGCTTCTCGGTGACCGCTTACCGGGTCGATGCCGAAACACTGACACGAGAATAGTTCATGAAAACCTTGATAATTGCCATCGCAACGGTCGGCGGGTTGCTCGGAACGCCCGCCTTGGCCGAGCGCGCACCGGTCACCATGGGTCAGGACGCCCGCGTTCGCCACGTGACCTTCAATCCTACGGATGTGATCCGGATCGACACCCACCTTCGGGTAAACACGTCAATCGAACTCGGTCCCGGCGAACGGATCAATCAAGTCCTGATCGGTGACTCCGCGTCCTATGAAGTGGAGGTTCTGTCAAACCGCAATACGATCTCGATCAAGCCTGTCGAGGCACGGGCCGCGACAAACCTGACGATCTTTACCAACCGCCGCGCTGTCGCCTTCTATCTGACAGAGGGACGCTCGCGGACACAGTCTTTCCGGGTCGTCGTAAACTTTCCCGACGAGCGCCCCGCCGGGCGCCAGCTTGCGGCTGGAGGCCGAGATACCGGCTATCAGTTCGCGGGCAGCGGTGCGATCCGCCCGGTGCGGGTCTGGAATGATGGGCGCTCGACCTTCTTTGAATTCCGGCCCGGCGTGCGGCCCTCGATCTTCGGCTTGAACGCCCAAGGCTATGAGATCACCCAGAACAGCCAGACGCAAGGTGCGGTCGTGCGGGTCACCGGCGTGCGGGACGCCTACACGATCCGCATGGGCGACGATCATATCTGCATTACACGTGAAACTGGTGGGTTCACGACCGAGGCTGCTGCCGTGGCCGCCCTGCGTGGACGGGAGTTCTGATCATGAGCAACGAGAAAACCGGGGAAAAGGAATACAGCTTCGCACCCAAGCGGCGCGCATCTCTCGGGCTCAGGCTTGGTTTGGGTGCGTTGCTTCTGGCAGGGACCGCCATCATTGCCTACCCGCTTGTGCAAGGCAGCGGCATCACTTCTGCCGTTGAAACATCGAAAGCCGACGACTTTCAGGATCAGGTCGACGGTGACGGGTTCGGCCGCATGACAACCGACGCGGAACCGACCGAACAAAGATCAGAGCCTAGGTTCGATCCCGGACCAATCGAGGATGAACTCGCGGCGCAGCGCCAAGCCCTCGAGGAACAGAACGCCAAGCTTGCGAGCGACGTGGTCGCCCTACAAGCCCAGTTGGCAAGACTGGCCGAGGCCCCTGCCCCCGACAATTCCGCCGAGCTGGCCGAAGCGTTGCGCTCGGTCCAGGAGCAGAACACGGCGCTCATCGCCCAGATGCAAAGCGAGATGGACACCCGATTGGCAGAAGCCGATCTTGAAGCGCAAAAGCGTATCGCCGATGAGGTTGCCGCACGCGCGCGTGTTGCCGATGGCCGGATGGAGCAGTTGATGGAGCAAATGCTCGGACTGCAGCGCCAGAACGACGCCCTGCAACATCAGATTGATGACGGTATGAATGATGCTCTACGCGCGCAAACCGAGCGGGATCAACTCGCCGCGGAGGAAGCCGCGCGACGGGCTGAACTGGACCGTCGGCGTGCCGAGGCGGCGGCGCTGCGCAACACACAAATCCGGTCCGAAGGGGTGATCTTTGATGCGGGCGGCCAGACGAGCAGTCCGGCATCCGACCCCGAGAGGGGGCCTGAGGTCGGAGATGCAGCGGCGCGCGCCTTCGTGTTGGAAGGTGCCCAGCCCGTTCAAGTCGCGACAGCGGAGGTAATCGCCAATCCTTCCAATACGGTTCTGCAGGGCACGCTCATTCAAGCGTCACTGGAAACCGCCATCGAATCCACATTGCCCGGACAGATTACCGCCATCGTGAACTACCCGGTCTGGAGTTTCGATCAGTCCCGCGTTCTCATTCCCGAAGGCTCCCGCCTCTTCGGGACCTACAATTCGAATGTCTCTTTGGGCCAGGCCCGCATTCTGGTTGGCTGGTCACGCATCGTCACACCCGAGGGGCAATCGGTTCAGCTCGCCGCATTTGGCGCGGACGATCAGGGCCGCTCGGGCGTGACGGGCTCCGTGAACTCCCGCTTTGGGCTGCGCTTTGGCACAGCCGCATTGCTCTCGATCATCGGCGCAGGACCGGCAATCGCCACATCCGAGGCCAGCTCCGAGACCGGATCAGAAATTGCCGAGGATGTCGCGGGCAGTTTTTCGCAGGCCACCAATGCGGTGATCGGCGAATTTGCCACCCTGCCTCCGGTTATCTCGGTCCAGCCAGGTGCTGCGATCAGTGTGATCGTCGACCGTGATCTCGAGTTCTATTGATGAACCCGGCGGCAGAAAAAGCCAGTTTTCTTTCGACCTATCTAAAACCTCTGGCTGCACCGCTCGCCGATCCCTGCGTGGTCGAAATAGCAATTAATCCCGACGGAAAGGTCTGGGTGGAAACCCGGGGGGCTGAGCATATGGTCGGCCTTGAAGGTGTGTTTTACTCCCCTTCCCAAGCTCGGGACCTTGCAACATCCATTGCCAGCGCCACCCACGGACAGATCAGCGAGAAAAAGCCGCTCGTCTCCGGCAAAATCGAGATGAACGGCAAGCCGATCCGGGCACAGGTCGTCTATCCACCGGTCGTGGATGGCGGGCCGTCGATCACCTTGCGCCGCTACAGTGAAGACCAACTCACCATGGGCGACATCGGTCTGTTGCACGGTGGACTGGTGGATTTGGATGCCGAACGACAGGCAAAAGCCGAACGGGTGATCGCACTGACCGAGGCGGGGGATATTCGAACCGCCATGAAACTCTGCATCGAAGAGCGGTTGAACATCATGATCAGCGGCGGGACGTCCACGGGCAAAACGACTTTTGCCCGGGCGCTTCTCGCGCTGGTGACCAAGACGGAGCGTATCGTGACCATCGAGGACGCATTCGAGCTCTTTCCTCCGCAGCCCAATCGCGCGATGCTCAAGGCTGACCGTGTCCCCTCAAGTGAGCGCACCGCGGCCAAATTGCTGGAGACCTCTTTGCGCATGCGTCCTGACCGGATCATTCTTGGCGAGTTGCGCGGCGATGAGTGCAAGACCTTCCTCGACGCGATCAACACCGGCCATTCAGGCTCTTTCACCACAATTCACGCCGATACCGCGCAGAAGGCGCTCGACCGCCTTGCCCTCATGGTCATGTCGGTGGGCATCAATATGAGTTTTGAGGAGGTAAGGCACTATGCCGCGTCCAGCATCGATGTCGTGGTGCAGCTTGGTCGGAAAGACGGAAGACGTGGGGTCGAACAGGTGTGGGTGCCTGGCAGCTCAAATCCTTGAGGGGATCTGCTAGTCCGCCACAGAGGGCCTGCACACAGCGATGATGCTTAACGGGGCACCCTGATCTGCAAGCGGAAAATGGTCTGTTTGGCGTCAACAGGAAACTCGAGGGAGATACCGCGGTTTCTTCACCCCACATCTTTCACCAGCGTCATAAGTTCAGAATAGCTGGTGACCACATCATATTTGACGCTGTTGTCATTGATCCGTCGACCGATTTCGTCAAAGAACTTTCGGGCACATTTGATCTTGGTCTGTTCCAGTTCACGCATCTTCATCGAGGGGAGGTCAGACTTGGTCTCTGCGACAAAGTAGAGATGCTTGATACCGCCTTCTTTGAACGCGATCGCCCAATCCGGGTTGTAGTCACCAACGGGTGTCGGGATCAGGAAGCCGCGTGGTAGTTTGGAGTAAACGACAACCTCTGCGCTTGTATCGAGATCCCTGACAAAGTCGCGCTCTACCTTTGAATCCACGATCGCATAATCATAGACGTGGTTCTTCAGCTTCTCAGTCGCCTTCTTGAAGTCGTTGCCCGTTTCGCCCGCCGTGAACAGCTCGGAATCATAGCGCTCTTCGACCGCATCGTAGGTCAGCTTTTCGATGATCGCGGTTGCTTTTTGCTCTTGGATCAAGTGCGAGGCATCAGCGATGAATTGTTCAGGGTTCTTGGCAAACTCACCAAATTTTGCCGGTTGGATCCCGGCCAGGATTTCGCCCACGGTCTTGCGTGTCAAATCAGTATTCTGAGCAATTGATCCGATGACATCGTATGACACGCGTGAATGTGCACTCTTGCCGCTCTCAGACCGAATTTTCCCCTGCACGAAGGCACTGCCATCCCGAAGGTTTTCATCGGTCACGTCATCGGACAAGGCACCCTCCGTCACCAGATATTGCAGCGGCGCAACCTGCAGTTCGCTTTCCAACCGGTTAATACAGCTTTGGACCAGTGCGACGCTGTCGAACTCGACCTGATAGACGGCCTTTCGGTTTATCCGGCGCCAAAGCTCCTGAAACTCCTTGCGCTGGAAATTTTCATTCAGCCGGTTTCTCTTTGGGGTGCGCCCGTCGCTGAACATGTCGTCGATGGCCCTGCCATTGAAAACGGTGTCAATCAGCGCGAAGACGGCATCGCGATGGGCTTCCAGCTCCTCGGGAAGCTCTGCCAGTTCCTCCGACCTACGGGCCTCGTGATAGGCGGCGGTGATGTGGCCATCTTCATCGACATAGTCGCTCTTGATCAGGAAGCGCTCCAACTTTTTGGCAAGCGATTTGTCCAAGACCAACTCCAGATCGCCGGTTTTCAACGTCTTGCCATCAAAATACTCGGCATCCGCCTGCTTGGGCCGAGCCGACAGGTTCTCGACGATCTCTTTCTGCAGGGCTGTCACAAACCCCTTGTAGCTCTCCGATGCGACTACGGTCAGCACGTTGATGTCATGCACGGTCACCGGATGATCCATCCTCTCGCCATTGCGATTGACCGCGATCCGCAGACCGCGCCCGACTTCCTGACGCCGTGAGATGGTGTTCTGGCTTTCATTGTGCTTGAGCATGCACATCACGAAGACATTGGGGTTGTCCCAACCTTCTCGCAGGGCTGAGTGGGAAAAGATGAAACGCGTGGGTTCCTCAAAGGACAACAGCCGCTCCTTGTCCTTCAGGATCAGATCGTAATCACTGGGTTCTGTCGATTGGCCCGCCAACTCGCCACGGGCGGCAGCCTTGGGGTCTGTCATCCGCCCCTTCTTGTCGATCGAGAAATAACCGCGATGGGTCTTGCCCACCTCGATCCCGGTCAGATAGTCGCGATACTCCACATTCTCCAGCGGCAACTCAGCAAGTAGCTCGTCAACCGCCTGCGCGTATTCTTCCTCGAACACCCTGGCATATTCGCCCTGCTCGTCAGCCTGGTCGTAGTCACGATACTTCACCACCTCGTCGATGAAAAACAGCGACAGCACCTTGATCCCACGCGCGAACAGCGCCTGTTCGCGTTCCAGATGGGCCGAGATCGTTTCGCGGATCTGAATGCGCCGGATGTCGCGTTCCGTCACATCGCCCGACGCCTCACCCGCGTGCAGTTCATCACCATTGGTGAAATGCACCGTGTCATCGCGGGCGTCGATATTGCTGACAACGAAATCCTTGTAGACCTCCAGCCCCTTGGACAGATCGAACAGGTTGCGCCCCTGTTCCAGTTTGCGGGCGACACGTTTGATCCCGCTCTGCATCTTGACCTCGATATCCACCCAGGCGACCGGCGCGGCGCTTGAGGTCTCGATCCGGTGCAGGAACAGATAGGGGTTCGTCCCGCTCAGGCCTTTGGTTTCCACACCGCGCACCTTGATTTTCTTGACCAGCTTCCTGTTGAAGGCATCCACCGCATCCAGACGATGCACCTTGTTGTGGACGGTTCTGTGCGTCGCCGAATAGCGCAGGATGAACAGCGGGTTGAACAGCGGTAAGCTTTTTTGCGTCGCCGGCCCTTCCATTTTCTGCGGCTCGTCCAGGATCAGGATGGGGCGGTTCTTGGCGATCACGTCGATGGGCTTGCGCGACTGGAAATCGTCCAGCTCGTCATAGATCCGCCGGTTATCCGCCCCTGACGCGTTAAAGGCCTGAACGTTGATCACCATCACGTTGATGCCCGCGTCCGACGAAAAGCTCTCCAGCTCGTGCAGCCGCTTTGAATTATAGACGAACGCCCGGACCTTCTTGCCGTATTCTTGCTGGAAATGCTCAGCCGTCATCTGGATCGACTTGGCCACCCCTTCGCGGATCGCCACGCTGGGCACCATGATGATGAACTTGGACCAGCCATAGCGTTTGTGCATCTCAAACATGGTCTTGATGTAGACATAGGTCTTGCCCGTGCCTGTCTCCATCTCGACGTCGAGGTTGATCTGCGCGCCGGGCTTGTAGCTGGCGGGCTTGGTCTTGCCCTTGTCATCGGTGTGATGCGTCAGGCTGTCCGACGGGGGCAGCATCGCGCCGCGCTGCACCTTGCGGATGTTCTCCAACAAGACGTCCTCGGGCAGCTTGACAGGGGCGTTGCCAAAACCCTCCACCTCCATCTTGGCCTGCCGGTCTGCGCCGGGGTCGATGGTGTATTTCAGAACATCCTGCCGGGGCTGGCCCTCAAAGCAATCGACCACCGCATCGACGGCATCGGTCTGATAGGGTTGCGACTTGAACTTGATTTTCATGACTGTCGCTTTCTTAAATCCAGCGCTTCTTTCGTAATTTCTTTCGTAGGATGTTCTTGTTTCATTCGCACAGCTTCCATTGTGGGGCAGGTTTGGAGCCAGCGTTAAAAATCACGTCTTTGCGCCGTAAGCCGCTGAGAAGGTTTCCGATTTTGTTTCTCTTCTGCGTGTCATCCAAGGCGTCGCTTAACTTGTCCCAGAGCAGGTCATCAACGTCCTTTCGTGAAGCGCTGCCGAACTTTCGTAAAAACTCAACCACCATGTCCGCGTAATGCTGATCGTCAAACGCACGGGTCTTGATGTATTCGGCCTTCTTGGACGATGCAGCCGCGACAGCAGCCGAGACGCGGAACCGAGGTTTACGCCCCTCAACCAGCCCCTTGCGCTTCAGAGCCTGGATCGCCGCATCCGGCACCTCCAACCTTTTCTGCACCCGGTCCAGCGCCAGCACGTCGGTCAGCTTCAAGCCGCCGTTTTCCATCAGAACGCGTGTATAGGCCGGATCGACCACCCCACCATAGACCGTCATCACCACTGCATCGCCCGACACCTCGTAATCCGGCATCGGAAGGTAGCGCCGACGCTGCGTTTCATACATCCGCTGAATGCCATAGCCCATCTGGTCGATCATGTTCAGCTCGACCATGGCCTGCACCAGATAGGGGTTGCGATAGCCCCTCGGCGTCTTGTCGCCGCGCACATAATCCTCGGGTGCGCCCTCAAAGAACCGCCCTGCGTTTTCCAACACCAAGCGATCCGGCCGCTCGGTCACGATGATCCGCTGGTTCTGGCGGTAATCCTGATGGGCGATGCAGTTGTGCAGCGCCTCCAGCACCACCTTCTGGTCGTATTTCGACACCTCATGCGGCAGTAGCTCGTCATCGGGGAGCAGGCGCAGCTGAATGTTGCGGATGCGTTGATAGAGCTGCGAGGTCGCCAGCAGGAATGGCGGGCCGAAGTGTTCATAGGCCGTTTCCGGTCCGACCAGCTTCCATGTCATCTGTGCGGGATGGGGGGATATCAGGTAGGCGCTTTCCGCGCGCCCCAAGAGCAACAGCGCCGTGCGGGTCACCTGTCCGCGTTGGGTCACCTTCGCGCGGTCCAGCAGGGTCGCCACCGGCCAGCCGCGCACCTCATCCGCATTGATCCGGTTTTGATGCTTCAGGGCAAAGTCACTGCGTGCGCGCTCCACTGCCACGGGGTCCAGATCATCCAGCGTGGCGCCGTCCACCAACTGCGCGCTCCAATCGTCGTGCAGGGTCTGGTTGCGGATCTCATCTTGCTTCGCAAAGCCAAGCGCGCTCAGGCTTTCCCCTGCCCGCGCATAGGTCTGCCCCTGCCACGCAATGGGAATACCCCTTGGCGCGGGCGGAATCTCCAGCATGACAACCCGCTTGCCGTCCACATCCACCTCATGGATTTGCCGGAATGTGGTTGTCGGGTCTGCACCTTCGGCAATTTGTTGTTTCAGGCTTTGCAGATGCGCGGGGGCGGGCCGGTAATCCGTCCCCACGACAGTCCTGCTTTTGTTGTTCACCCCGAACACAAGCCAGCCCGCATCCACGTCCTTCAGGTTTGCCTCATTCGACAGGGCCGAAAAGTATTTCCCGATATCCCCTGTGGAATAGGAATTGGACGCCTCCTTGAACTCGACCACCTCGTTTTCCCAGGTGGCGATCAGGTCGGTCAGTTTTTGGCGCAGTGCGGCGGGGGTCATCAGATGGCTTTGACGTCTGTGTCGGGCGACAGGGATTTAAAGATCTGTTTGACGTTGATCTTTGTCGCGTCGTCCTTGAAGCCTGTGTCCTTGAACACCACGCGCAGGGGATGGCGGGTGGCGAGGGTTTTGACGAGGGTTTCATCCACACCGTTGTCGAAGCAGGCGATCAGGGCGGTGCCGGCGACGGTGAAGACGGTCTTGCCGTCAATGCTCTCGCGGGTGATGGGCAGGGTCAGGTCAACGCCCCAGTCCAGCAGCACCTGAAACAGCAGGTCTTCGGGGCTGCGGTCGGGTTTGATTTTGTCCACGCGGGCCAGCAGGTCGGCCTGTGTGGTGGCGTCGGGGGTGTAATAGACATCGGCCATGTTCGAGCTGTCGATTTTCAGCACGCGAAAGCCCACATCGCGGTTCCAGTCGGGGTGACACTCCCCTTCGAGAATCTTCGCCCCTGCACGGCGGATGCGTTCTTTGGTGATTTCCGCAATATTCTCAAATCCAGCACGCCCGGCATCAGAACCTGGATCTATTTTTTCAGGTAACTGCACCAGTATTGATCGTAAGTTCAAACCCGTTCGAGCAGAAATTTGCCTTACCGCATGACCAGCGGTTCCCGAGCCAGCGAAAAAGTCCAAAACTACATCATCGTTTTTCAGGCTGACTATCGACGCCAGATCATTAATCAGCTTCACGGGCTTCTTGCCACTCCGAAAGTCCACACCGCCTTCATGGCGACAGTTCCCAAAATCTCCGGCCAAATCGAGGAACGTAATTATAGGCTTAGTTTTAACAGATGCTTCCTCTACTTTTCCGGATGGCACGCCCTGGAAATACTTTCCTTTCGTTGCCCCTTCGCGCTTAGGTCCAGTGAAGTATCTATATGGTAGTTGATCGTCTCCGATACCCCAGACTTTATATAAGACGCCCAAACCATCGTCCGCCACGCGGCCGCCTAAGTGGTCTCTGAAGAAACGTCCAGAAGAATTTCCATCTAGAATTGAGCCGGTAGCCCAAATCTCCTTCAAGCCGTCAACAGAGGGCTCAACTTTTTTGAAGGAGTAGCCGTCAGGCTCAAATATATCTACTCGCTTTCCACCCATTTCAACGGTTCTTGGAGTGCTAGCTTCCACTACCTGCCAGCAAAATTTGTCATAACTATAGTCTTCTAAAGGTTGGACGAGCTGCACATCACTGCGAGATTTCGCATAGACCAATACGTTCTCGACAACCTTCTGAAAAAGCATGTCTTCAACGAGTGTTTTTCCTTCATATCTGACTTTTATTGTATACGTGCAAAGTAGATTTTCAGGACCAAAGATTTCATCACAAGCCTTGGATAAGTTCACTAACTCATTGTCATCTATGCTTACGAAGAACAATCCATCTTGAGTAAGCATATTTCTCGCAAGGCGGATCCTTGAATAAATCATGGACAGCCAGTCAGAATGAAATCTACCGTTCGCCTCTGTATTTGAAATAAGTCTGTTGCCGTCTTCATCAACCTGAAGAGACTTTTCAAAAAAAGCGCCTGAGGTTTCTGAAAAATCGTCCTCGTAAATGAAATCCTTCCCCGTATTATAGGGCGGGTCGATATAGATCATCTTGACCTTACCCAGATACGTCTCTTGCAGCAGTTTCAGCGCCTCAAGGTTGTCGCCCTCGATGAACAGGTTGCGGGTGGTGTCAAACTCCACCGACTCCGCCCGCACGGGCCGCAGGGTTTTCGCAATCGGCGCATTGGCCGTGATCAGCGCCTGCCGCTTGCCCGGCCAATCCAGATGATACCGCTCTTGCGGGCCGTCCACGATGCTGTCGCTGAGTTCCTGCCGCAGCAGGTCAAAATCCACCGCGCGGCGCAGCGTGCCGTCCGGCCCCCTGCTTTCCGTCACGCAGCCCGGAAACAGCGCCGCGATCCGCTCCACATTCTGCGCGGTCAGGTCGGGACTGTGCATCTTCAGCTTTTCAATCTCGTCACTCATGGTTTTCCCCCGCCCGCTTTATTCGGGTCTTTCATATGGTCAAAGGCCGCCTGTGCCTCGGCCAGTTGACCGTGCAGAGTCACCTTGATGTTGAACTGGCTTTCGCGCCTCAATCTCGATTGAAGCTGCGCAATCTCACGTTCTTTTGCCCTGATTGCTGCCAGTCGCGCAAGGCGGGTCTCCACATCCTCGCCCGGCACCGGCGCAACCGGCATCAGCGCGGACAGCATCCTGTCATAGAGCACACCCATGTTGACCGCCACCGGCAAGGGCGCGCGGGGGGCGTCACGCGCGGTCCACTCCCCCCGCAAGAGATCGGACAGCACCCATTTGCCGCGCTCCGCCTCGGACGGGCGTTTGTAGGCGGCGGCGGGTTGGATACGGTCACCCGCCACCAGCTCGAACAGCAGCGGGAAGGGAATGGCGCGATCCATGGCGCGCAGGATGTCGTCATGCAGCGCGTCGCCCTTGAGCGTGACGCGGAACACCTGAATTTCCGGCACGGCGGCTGTCGCAGGCAGGTTCAGCGTTTCGGGGGCGAGCTTGTGCGCCCATGTGATCTGATCCACCTCACGCACGAAACGCTCGCGCAGCGCCGTGCTGGCGGCGGCCCCGTCATAGATGCGGGTCTTGGGGATCACGCGTTTGAGGGCGGTCTGGGGTGGGTATTGATACAGCGTCATGGGTCGCGCACCACGATGAAGGCGATGAGCTCGAAATCCTCCAGCCCCGCGATGGTCTGGGTCAGCGCCGTGGTATGCCCGCCCGAGAACAGGCTGTCGATATCACGCTCCTCCTTGACCTCGATCATCGAGCGGATGGCGTCGTTGAGCAGGTTTGAGTAGGTGCCCATCTTGCGCCCGTCCTGCGTTTCCGCGTTGAAGGCTGTGCACAAGTCGCGAATGGGCTGTGTGACGCCCTTGCAGCCCGACCGGATCAGATCGAGCAGGCGTTTGACCTGTGTCTGGTCCGCGATGATCTGGCCGTCCTGACCGATATAGATCAGGTAATAGGGGTGCAGGCGGTTCTGCTGGCCCACGTTCACGCTGTCATGGATGTTGCGCAGCGTGAAGATCACGCCGGGATGCAGGCCGCGCTTGGGGTCCGACGGGATGACCGTGTGCAGCCCATGCGGCATGCGCGGCAGGTCATCATGGGTCTTGAGGTAGTTGAGCAGGTCCATCCGGAAGTCGTTCAGGCCCAGGTCGGTGATGGAAATGCCGGTCTTCACGTCCTCAAGCTCGATCACCTCGTTCTGAAGGCGCTGAAGTTGGTCCTTGCGGTAGGCGACGTCCGAGCTTTTGGAGGTGAGCACGTTATCCTCGCCGGTGCCCGCCATGTCGACGATATGCATCCGGTTCTCGACGCGTTCCTTAAGGTTGATGTATTCGTCCAGGCTGATGTCGGGCCAGTAGTTGGACAGCTGGATCTGGGTGTTGGGCGAGCCGATGCGGTCGATCCGGCCGAACCGCTGGACGATGCGCACAGGGTTCCAGTGGATGTCATAATTGATCAGGTAGTCGCAATCCTGAAGGTTCTGCCCCTCGGATATGCAGTCGGTGCCGATCAGGATGTCCAGCTCAGCCGGATCATCGGGCACGATCTTGTCCTTCTCTTTGGCGCGGGGGGCAAAGAGCGTCAGGACGGATTGGAAGTCATAGTATTTCTTGAGCGTGGTTCGCGGATTGCCCGATCCGGTGACAATGCCGCTTTGAATGTTCTGTGCATCGGCGAAATGTGGCGCGAGCTGGTCAAACAGGTAGTTCGCGGTATCGGCATAGGCGGTGAAAACGACCACCTTGCGGTTGCCGGGGTTCAGAGGGTTGGCCATCTTTCCGGCGATCTCGGCAATTAGATGCTGAAGCTTCGCGTCGTCTTCGGGCGTGACCTTCTCCATCTCGGCAATCAGGCCATCGATGATGATCTTGTCGACCGACAACTCCTGCTTCCAGGCCGTGACGTCCATATCTGCCAGATCAATCTTGATCTTCTTACCTACAGAGAAATCGGCGAAGTCGTCATCCTCGTCCGCAACAGCTTCCAGGTCGATGTCCAAATCCTCGACCGTCGCTGCACCGCCGGAAGCCTCGAACTGGGCAATGGCATCCAGCGTCCGGCCGATATTGCCGGACAGCGCGCCAAGGGTCTTACGGAATGCATGGACAGAGCTTTCCAACCGCTTGAGCAGGTTGGTCGTCATCAAGGCTTGCAGGCTCTTCTCGCGGTCAGCCTGTTTCAGCGTGCCTTTGCCGCCCTCCGTCTTGGTGTCATAGAGGTCTTCGTATTTTTTCAAACGACTGGGCTGGATATAGTTGACCGGTGCATAGACGGCCATTTTCAGGTCGCTCAGCTGGGCGAATATCTCATTGAAGCCGATGACGTCGTCACGGTGCGTGATCGGCAGATGATGTGACAACGGCTTCAGTCGCGTTGGAAACTTGCCGATGTCCGCCGTGTCGTAGAAGGTTTCGATATGCTTGCGGGATCGCGCGATCGTCACCGCATCGAGCAGCTCAAAGAAATCGAAATCCAGTGCCCTTAGGATGGAGGCTGGCGTCCTTTGATCCGGGGGTAAGTTGGACCAGACGTTAAACGCAGTCTGCGCGCGACGAAATATCTCTTCCACGCTGGTCTTGGTTTTCAGGTTCTTGCTCAGGGCATCTGAATGCCCTTCATAGGCAAGCGCCAGTTGGTTTCTCAGATCTGTGAAACGATTGTTAACCGGCGTCGCCGACAACATCAGGACCTTGGTCTTGACCCCGGCCTTGATCACCTGGTTCATCAGACGTTGGTAACGGGTTTCGCGATCCTTGTAGACATCGTTGTTCCGGAAGTTGTGGGATTCATCGATGACGACCAGATCGTAATTGCCCCAGTTCACACGATCGAGCCGCATCCCGAATGACTCGCCAGACGTTCGTGAAAGGTCCGTATGGCACAACACGTCGTATCGAAACCGGTCCTTGGCGAAAATGTTGGTGGTCAGGTTTGCATTATAGTTGCGCCAGTTGTCTGCTAGCTTTTTCGGGCACAGGACCAGAACGTCCTTGTTGCGCAGTTCGTAATACTTCACCACCGCCAGAGCCGTGAAGGTTTTGCCCAGCCCCACACTGTCGGCCAGAATGCACCCGTTATAAGTTTCCAGCTTGTTGATAACGCCGACGGCGGCATCTCGCTGGAAATTGAAGAGCTTCTGCCAAACA
Source organism: Sulfitobacter sp. PR48 (assembly GCF_028807335.1). Classification (NCBI taxonomy): domain Bacteria; kingdom Pseudomonadati; phylum Pseudomonadota; class Alphaproteobacteria; order Rhodobacterales; family Roseobacteraceae; genus Sulfitobacter; species Sulfitobacter sp. PR48. The sequence goes on from NZ_JARAMM010000012.1 coordinate 113,832, forward strand.
AGACTTTCAAGATAACCGGTTCGATCCTTAGGCAGAACGTCCTCATCGATCTCGCTCAGGAAGTCGCTGAACAGGTTGAACAGAATCATGAAGTAGACCCGTTCGGCAGGATTCTCCTGGTACACGGACTCGATGTGCTCAAGGACTTCGGCCGTGACATCTCGCAGCTTTTCCTCATCATTCCAGATCTGGTCAAAGAGGTTCAGGTAGGTCTGCGCAAACTGGGGCTCATCCATGACCTGTGTGTAGCTTGAGACCGCATCCCCGCGCTGATACCCGAGGTCAACAGCGGTAAACCCTGACAGCGGCATATAGGCCGCACCGGTCTCGGACCGCTGCACATGTCCGAACTGCTGCATCGGTGCTGATGTGACGTTCGACTTGAAGCGCGCCTTTTTGCGGATCCAGTTGGCACATTCCCGCGCGACCGCCCGTTGAGTCATCTTGTTCCGAAGCTGAATTTCAAACTCGCTGCCTGAAAGCGTTTCTGCCGCTCGCCCTTTGGGAATGAAAAACTCACGCTTCTCCTTCTTGATGCGGTCGATCGCACCGTTTGGGGTAAACGTCGGTGTGGTAAAAATGAACTCGAACTCTTTTAGTTCACTCAATTCCGTTTTCAGGGCATCGAATGCGTAAATAGAGAAGCACGCGGCGGCGACCCGAAATTTCGACGCGCCGGACAGCTCGCTTTTCAGATCATCTCCCAGCAGCGTGGTTGTGTTGTCGACAATCCGCAAAAGTTCCCCCATAGGTCATATGTTCGGAAATGATGTCACACTAACTCTCGCGGCAGAATGTGCAACGCTTTGAAAATAAATGCGCAAAGCTGTTTACACTGCCAAAAAGAATAACTCGGAGCCTTGGGCGAAGCCAAGCGTCAGCCCTTCTCCAAGCATTCGGCCATCGGCCGCCCCATGACCTTAATCCACTACCTAAGCCCAGACTAGGATCGTAAGCGCTTCTAAAGCCTTGGTTTCTATTTGTTTAATAATTTAGAAGTGGTCAGGCTGTACTAGTTCCGGCCAAGCCTGAGCTCCGTTGCCTACGACCAGATCGTGTTTTCTTTGGCTGTGCCCTAGCGGCTTCTGCGTATCCCTGTAGCGCGCCTGTATAGGTCTGGACCGCAGTCTCGAATTCCTTGTCGCCCATGGAAATCGCCGCGGGTGCTGCGGGTTCTGGTTGCTCGAGGGTGATTTTCCTCGGCCTGTTCGAGACTGGCGCTGCAGCAGGAGGATATGGCAAGGCATGCCCTTGCCGTGCTTTGTCGATCTCCTCAAAATGCCAGTCCGCATAGTAACGGATGTGATCCGCCTTGATGGGATATTGCCCCTCGGGCAGGACAAGGACCTTGTCGAGCGGGAAACGCAGCAATTCAGCGGGCGATACCAACGCCCGTTCTTCCGAGCGACGGCTGATATTTGCGCTCTCCGAGAGCTTGCGCACGGTTGCCTGTGATCTGGTCTTGCCTACGATCGTGCGCTTGCCGAGGGCTGCGGACAGCACGTCGGCGGTACGATCATCCTGCGGGGTCATGTAAATCTGTACACCCGCACCGGCCTGTAGCGCACGGCGGTCGGTTTCGCCGTAGATGCCCTCAAGACCGGGGATCGACTGCGAGATGATAAAGAGCCGCCCGCCATAGGAGCGGATCGTCTTGATGCTTTGCAAGACCAGGGGTTGTTTGCCCAGTTGGTCGAATTCATCCATCAGGAACATGACGGGATGTGGCTCGTCCGGTCCGGGATGCGCGCGCTGCAGACATGCGATGGCATCGGCGAACAGGAGCCGGATCAGGGGGGCCAGTGTTTTCAGGTGCTCCGGCTGCACGACAATATAGAGCGACTGTGGCTCTCGTCGGAACGTCCCGAAGTCGAAATCGCTTGCCTGTGTTGCCCGGTCCACCGCCGGATCGAGCCAGAGCTCCAATCCGGCCCCGCGGATCACACTGACATAGGAATCGAGAATCTTATCCACTTCGTCGGCCATGCTCAGGAAAATCTCTGCCACCACCGGGTTTGCGGTCTGCATGGCGGCCCGTTTGTAGAATTCCTTTTTATTGCCGCCGCCAGTCATGATCCGCAACGCCTCACCGATCGTCGGCTTTCCGGTCTCGATGGCATAGAGGCAAGACGCCACGAACAGGCTGCGTCCGGCCTGGAAAAAGCTCTGCGCGTTCACGCTTTCGACGATGAGGAACAAGTCCGCCATGGTGTTTACGGCGGTGTATTGCTGCTCGGGGCTGGGCAGATCGGCAATGCGCTGGAGAGGATTGAACCGGTGCGTGCGGGTCAGGACAGGCCCGTTTTTACCTTCGGGCTGAACGTAGTCATAGGGCGAAAAGTACCAGACCTGATTGTTCAGCGCCTTTTGGCGGTGGATGGATGTCTTCTCGAAATTCTCGCCCTTGACGTCAAGGATCACGGCACTGCCCTGGAAGTGCAAAAGGTTTGGCAAAACGAAGCCTACCCCTTTGCCCCGGCCCGTTGGCGCGATCATCATTGCGTGTGGGAAGCGATCTGGCGTGGCCGACACGAAAGGCGCGCGGGACGCAGGTGACCCGAGCTTGCCGAACAGAAAGCCGTTCTGGGAAAGAGACGCCGACATACGGTTGCGGCGGAGCTCGGGACGCGACTGGAAATGCGCATCATCATAATCGGTGAGCGACCCGCGATGAACGGATGTCGCTCCTGTCGCCGCCAGAAGCAGGGCAGGAAGTGCCGTGATGAGCCACGCAGTATGTTCCACCGCAGGGTTTGCCTTGATCCGTGGATCAGACAGATTGAGCAACCAAAGTTCGAAAATATCGAACCCACCCAGGTCTTCGCCAAATCGCGCCATCAGATAGAGCGTGGCGATCGCGGCACCGATCCAGGTGCCAACACCGAGACCGAGCAGGATGGCGATCGGATACCGCCAACGGCTTTCCATTGCATGCAGCATGTTTTGAATCCTCTAGAGGCCGTAATCGCCACTGGTATCGTCCCGGTCGCGCCCCCGCTCCTCGGCGCGCTCGAAAGTCTCGATACGGGTCCGGTAGGTGGCGGCGGGTTCGCTGTCGCGACCGGCAATGTCATCACCCGCATCCACTGCGGCGATGGCCTTTAACTCCGAGAACACGGCTTGTCGCAGACCAGGGTCTTCGATGCGGTCCATGAGCGGATCGATCCGGCCCGCTGCCAGCTGATCCATATCCCCGTCGCGCAGGTCTTGCCGCACGTCGGAGATCAGCTTGTCCAGCGTAGCGATGTCGGCAAGGCGACTGCCCTGCCCCGCGTCGAGAATGTCCTGACGCGCCAGATCCGCCAAAAGATCACGATCCATGTGCAGCCCCGCAAAAACATCACGCGCGCGCGCCTGCAGATCGCGTTCCAGCCCAAGCCAGTCCGCGCGCTCCTGTGCGTCCACTGGGCGTGAGGCTTCGAGTTGCGCCTCGCTGCGATGGGGTGCGGTGAAACGGGCAGCGACTTCTTCGACGCTGCTGCCCGCCTCCTCGAGCCGTGCCTCCATCGGTGCCAGAACCCGCGCCAATTCCGCCCGGAAATGACCCAGTGCAGCATCGGCCTCTGCGACGAGCGGATTGCCCTCGTCTCCTGCCCGTGCAGCCAGCCCCGCAATCCCCTGCACACTGTAGGGATCGCGCTCGGGCGACACCGATGAAGAATGATCCGCAAGAAAGTCGCGGCCCAGAAGCGTGCCCATTTCGCGGGCCTGCCCGGCAAAGAGCTGTTCCAGTTCGACCTTTTCGGCACCGGGCGCCATGTCCTGAATGGCGCTCCAGGCGGTGTCGGCTTCCGCTTGCAATGTCTCGCGGGCGGCGATCAGACGACCGATCACATCCGCTCCGGCAACGGGGATCTCAACCCCTTCGGCAAACCCTTCTTTCACCGGCATTCCTTTCATCAAGTTGGTGGCGGCAAGCTCTGCGCCCACCGCGATGCGCCCCATCCATCCATCCGGAGGGGTGTCGGCCTCCAGGCCCATCCCCGCAAGTTGCGCCAGCTGCCGATACCCCTCGGCGTGTGTGCGTATCTCGGCCTCTCGCAGAGCGCGGCTTTCAGGATCCAGCGGGGCAACCACTGGCTCCCGTCCCTCCTTGCGGGCCGCCTGCAAATCGGTGTCCCGCGGGGCGTTTTCCATGATGCCACGCGACAGACGGGAAGAGGCGTTCAGCACCAGCCCGTGCTCGCCCGCGATCTGCGCATGCAGCTCGCGCATCATGTCATAGCTGATCTCGGAATGGCGGCTGATCGAGAGGAACTTGCCGTCCTCCATCCCGACCTTGTCAACAAGAACATGGGCATGCACATGATCTGTGTTGCAATGAAGGGCCGCCACATACCGATATCGATCCCGGTAATCCCCGCCGAACACCTCCTGCGCCCATTCGCGCGAGATGGCTTCCGCCAACTCCGCCTCGGTTCCCTTGGGAAAGGACAGGATGATGTGATCGGTGTGACCCCGTTTCGGCGCCCCGCACCAGGAAGCACTCCAATCGGCAATGACATTTTCCATGCCGCGCTCGCCAAAGACACGATCGATGCCGATCTGGTTCGACCAGGCTGCGACCTGCGCCTCGTCGCGCAGGATGTATTTCATCTGTCGGCGTAACTCTTTGGGTGAATGACACCCGCCCGTGCCAACCCGCTTCACCACGCTTTGCGGCACCCGCAGCGCGTTCCAGGACATTACCGCAACTGCCCCGCCGGACGTGCCACGCCGACGGCCCGAAGAAACGCGCGCTTCGCCTGCCATGGCTGCAGACCGCCGCCCCACATGAGGCAGTATCTCGCCTAATACCGCCTGCTGGAGGGTGCGTGTTTCAGCCATCGCGCTGCCCCTCCCCAACGTCCCGAAGTTCGGACACCCGGACGAAGGACCCGCGCAGCGAGGCCGCGCGCAAAGCCTGCACAGCCCGGGCAACCTCTTCGGCCCGATCCGCAAGCCGACCGACCAGTGCCGCGTCGCGCGCGTTCCACCGCAGCTTGCCCGCATGGGCAAGCTTCAGCATCTGCACAAGATTGCGCGCCAAGGCATTGAGCTGATTGGCCGACGCCTTGAGCGCCGTGACCTCGTCCCGGCGAAACGCGACAATGCCGGATGACAGACGGATCATGTGCCGGAGCAGACCCGACGTGGTCATGCCCGTCTCAGCCACAAGCGCCTCGAATGCTTCGGCCTCACGGGCGGACACCCGAACCTGCAGCACGCGGCCCTTTGTGGTTCGATCCGTCACCACGCCGCGCGCCCGCACGCGGGCGACAGTGGGCCGGGAGCAGCCAACACGCGCGGCGATCTCCCCATCGCCAAGCCCTTGCGCGGCGAGCCGGAGAACCTCCTGTCGGGCAATGGTGGAGAGGCGTTTGGACATCGGCGGCAAGATTTATCATTAGATATCTTTTGTAAACACGAAAACTCTAATGAGTCGTCGCACAAGTTTTGTCATACACAATACCGTTCCTGTCAACGTCCCTTTGGTCCGTTGTCGCACCTTCGGTGATCAGCAGGCAGGGCCTTGGCCATGCCTGCTGTAAACCCCACGCGACAACGAACAGACCGAAGGGACACCGCCTCCCCCGCGCCGCGATCCGGGACCCCGGCCCGGATCCTGAACAGGCGCGGGAATGACGTCGGCGCAGCCGACACGATATCCCTTCATTGGCGTTGAATGCTCAAAGGGGTTCTCCCGGAAGGAGAAGAAGACCTTGTGGGATTGGAACGCCTGCACGGCCCCGTGCGTATTACCTCGGCGCTGATACGGATAGTCGATGGTCAGGTGACCCGACACCTCGAAGGCTGATGGCAGCATTGAGAAATTGTCACAACGACGCGATGGCGAAAAGGATGGGCGCTGCAATGACGGTCGGCGTGAGTGACCGGCTGACCGATTGACCGAACGCGTACGCAGATGATCGCCAAAACAGCACATCGCCATAGCAGCTGCACATCTGTCTGACCCAAAGGTTGAACGCCTTTATCGCGCAAGGTCTGGACGCCATCCCGAGGCATCGCCATAACGGCACAAAATATACGTTATGGAGACATTGAATGCTTGTTGTGACGGCCATCTCCGCGAAGGGCGGTTCGGGAAAGACAACTCTCATACAGATGCTTGCGTCCGCCATGTTGGCACGCGGCCGCCGTGTGCATGTCATGGATGCGGATGCTGACAAGCAAATCCTCGAATGGGAATCAAAAAGCGCGCGCGCCGACTTCGGTGATCTGCCACGCCTTCCATGGCCCACAGGCTTGACCGTGGCCGATGCCCCCGAGACCGTTGAAGGCCTTTACCACGCGCTGGACAGCTTTGAGGCTGAAGGTGTTGATCTGGTTCTGATCGACACCCGCCCCGGCGAACACCCCGACACCGAAACACTGGCGCTGGCCTGCGACATGATCCTGGTGCCGGCCGTGCCGGTACAATCGGATTTCGTGGCGGCCCTGAAAACACTGACATGGGTTATGCGCATGATCGAGACCCTCGGGCCGGATGACCCCGCCCCGCTGTTTTCGGCGGTATTGATGAACGCGGACAAACGCGCCATCGATTTCGTGACCGCAGGCGATGACTTAGAGCGAGATGCAGCAAGACGCAGGGTTCACCGGCAGGACCTCGAAGTCTTCGAGGTGATTTCTTCCCTGCCGCTCCTACCAACGCCGGTGCCCCACCTCGCCGCAATCCAGCGCATGCCGCTGACCGGACCGCTGGGACACGTGCGGGAAATCTATGAACAAGACATTCGTTATCGGTTGCAGGCGGGGCATCTTTCCTCGGCCCTCGCCCTATGCAGTGAGACCCTTTGCGACATTGAGACCATGGTGGACGCCGCCAATGGCTAGGAAGATTCCAAACCGGTCCGGGACCGCTATCTCGAACGAAGACAGGCTGGCACGGTCGCGGCAGTTCACCACGAGCGCAACGAAATATGCCGCATTCAATCAGAGTACGGCGGCAGCGGTCGCGACAGAAGGCCCAGCGGCAAATTCAGTGGACAAGAAAGAACCCCGGAAAGGGGAAAAGGCGGCTTTGGCTGAAACGGCGCGTATCAACCCAGGGGTATCCACCCAGCCGTTGGCGGACGATGCTTGCAGCAATAGCACCGAAGCGCAGTCTCGAACCTATTACGTGCGCATCGGGGCTGAAGGTCAGGCACGCATTGATGCGCTGGCAGAACGATCTGACCTTGACCCGGATTACGTTCGGCGTGCCTTGATCAAAGCGGTTCGCGCCCGCATGCAAAACCTGCGCGACACCGCAACCTGGCATGAGATTGCCTCCGCTGCTCGACCACGCCTGGCCGAGGTAAAAGGCACTGGTGCCCCCTTCATGAAATCGATGATCAGGCTCGACGCCGCCCATGCGGCGGCGTTGCAGACAAGCATTGATGACCCGCTCAACGTCTATGGGGTGACGCAACTGTTATCCGCCTTCGGCAAGGCGCTGCTGAGATCCGAGATCGAAGAGCTTGCTCAAAAGATCAGCGGCATCGAAGCCCGGGCAGCGCGACCTGATCCAGCGTAAAGGCATCGCGTGCAGTCACGACAGCGATTTGACCGCCTGTCTCGATCATGTCGATGAGCTGCGCCCATTCGGCAGGATCAGCATCTCGGTGCGTTGCGATCCCGTCCCGCACGGAGAAGGCAGCCTGCTCTCCACTCGCTGCAAGAAACACAACTTTTTGCGGCGTTCTGCCGTCTTCGAAACGCAACAAAAAATACGAGTGGTTCACGTATGAGTTGTAGACATGGTCGGGATCGCAAACTAAGAGCACAGTCCCGTCGTTCGCTGTCGCGGCATAGGTCTCCAGACCTCGCGACACGCCGATCTCCCATTCGGCAGCGACAGCCGATGAAGCCGCGCCCAGAAAGAGCGCAATGTATAGAGGCCTGTAAAGCAAGTTTGTAAACTCCGTTTTGTGTCGGTTAAGTATATAGGTGCAGGCAATTACCCACCACCTGAAAACTGCGGCTCCGACCAAATGGAGGTCAGGAGTAAAGTATGAAAAATTATGCGGGTCATCCCGTCGAAGTTATTTGGGCGACAATAAACGGTGAAGATGTCGAGGTCGGCGTCGTGTTCCGATGGAATTGCGGCATGCGCCGTACCAGATGGTCCGATGGCTTTGATCAGGCAGACAGCGCAAATTTGAAGTACGTTCCTTATGATGACGCAGGATAGACCGCCATCAGCCCTACGATGTTTGCAAGCGACTGGAGCAGGACGCGGTTGTGATCCGGGGGCAATGGCACCGAGAGAGAGCACACGCGGGAAAGAGATCGTTGCAAGGGCGACGACGGTTTGCAACCCTACCAAAGAGAACCGATAGGAGACCCATGAGATGAAAGAGATTTTCAACGTTGGCGAGACAATCTTGCTTGACGGCACGCCGCTTGCACTCGTGACCCGCGATGGCGTCAAGGCCTGGATCGAAGACAGCATACAACACAGCTTTCGCTACGACCGGGTGCGTGATCCTTTCAGCGGGCAGATGAAATACCGCTGCCTCTACGAGAAGAACGGGTCGGATATGCCATTCGCGCTGGTAGGCGATCCTGACAGTGAGGAAGGCGCTCGCGTTATCCTGTTCGACCAGAAGCCAGACCCATAGCCCTTCGGAATCTTATGCCAAGTGGCGAAGACTAGAGCCCCTCGGCTTCGCCCGGCGGCAGCGTCCGCCTTGCAAGAGGGATGCAGACCCGTCAGGGCTCAAAGCGGATCGTGAAGGCGACCATGTGGCAAACGTTTTGGGATGGCTCAGGATGAGACAGACCAAGACGTATTGGCACAGGAAGACAGCAAGGTCAGAATTCAGGGCGGAGCCTCAGCAGCCCGGCCCCGCTTGCGGGGCTTGCCCATGTCAAAAAGAGCCCAGCAGCGAAATTCAGGCAGGCCGCAGCGTACAAGGCCGCTTCGCAGGTGAAGCATCGTGCTCACCCCAAAGCCGCCGTTTGGATTCTACAGCACGCCGCAGCGCGGCTTCCCCAGATCGGTCATTCATGCTTGTCGCAGAAAATTGCGCGGTACAATGTATCTCATGTGACTTGAAGCGCTTCCTCTATGCGCAAGTGGATTAAAAGCAATGACTATTGATTACAAGAAAGATGGGTCGGGATGGCATCGGTGGGATCTCCATCTTCACGGGCCAGGAACCAAACTGGCAAATGGCTACGGCGATACCAGTGAGGAAAATCTCCGCGCCTATCTCGAAGTGCTAGAGGGCTCGGACGTTCAAGTATTTGGGATCACAGATTATTTCTCCTTTGACTCTTACTTGGCCGTTTCAGAGGCGTATGAGCGCCTTTACCCACACGGCACAAAGGTTTTTATCCCGAATTGTGAATTCCGGCTCATGGAAACAGTGAGTTCGGACGGCCGCAATGTTCACACCCATGTCCTGATCGACCCTGCGCTTGCTTCCGTAACGAAGCTGCGCACCTTGCTCAGCGATCTGCATACGCACAAAACTCGGGAAGGGCTGCGCCTTCGCTGCAGTGAGCTCACATCGCGCGAAGAATACGAACAGGCCACAATCAGTCTGTCCGATCTTCAAACGGCTCTCAAGAAGGTGTTCCCCGACGAGACGGCCTATCTGATCGTCACGGCGGCCGGCAATGATGGTCTGCGCGGCGTTGACACGAAATCCGCCCGCAGCAAATCGATCTCGGATGAGCTAGACAAGGCCAGTCACGCTTTTTTCGGGTCAGACAAGAGCACCGGCTATTTCCTTAGTACGGACCGCTACGAAGACGGCAGCCCTTCCGAGAAGAAGCCCGTCTATTCAGGTTCGGACGCTCATGCGATGGCCGATCTTGGCAGGCTCTCCGGCGACGAGGCAGGATACCCGCCGACCTGGATCAAGGCCGACTTGACGTTTAGAGGGCTCCGTCAAACGCTCTTTGAACCAAAGGGTCGCGTGCATATCGGCGAGCATCCCACCGTGTTGGAACGGCTCAATCAGGATGCAACCCGTTTCATCGCGGGGCTGCGCATTGATCAGATTGCGGGATATGCGGGAGCCAAAGGCTCCTGGTTCAGGAATGTTGCGATACCCTTCAACCCCGAGCTAACGGCTATTATTGGCAACAAGGGGAGCGGCAAGAGCGCCATCGCCGACATTCTTGGGCTCCTCGGGGAATCGCGCCAGCAAGAGCATTTCTCGTTTCTGACCGACGAAGCCCGCAACCGAAAGTTCCGCCAAAAAGGCTACGCCGAAAATTTCACGGCAACTCTGACCTGGGCGAGCGGAACCGAGCGCACGAAAAAGCTCGATGAGGATGTTGACGCGCTCCGGCCCGAAGCTGTCAAGTACCTTCCCCAGAACTACTTCGAAAGCCTGACGAACGAGATCGAGGTCAAAGCGTTTCGCAAGGAGATAGAAGAGGTTGTTTTCTCGCATGTGGAGGAATCCGACCGCATTGGGAAATCGACGTTTTCAGAACTCGAAGACCTGAAGACCGCGCAGAGCAAGAGCGACATTAGCGCCCTAAAGGTACGTCTGCGCGAGCTAAACATCGAGATCATTGAACTTGAGCAGCAAGCAGACCCTTCGACCAGCGCCCGGTTGAAAGAGCAGTTGAATCAACGGTGCGAAGAGTACCGCGTCCTTGAGAATTCGAAACCTGCGGCTGTCGAAAAGCCGGAGGAAGAAACGCCCAAGCAGCGCGCCGTATCCGAGGAGATAGAACGAACGCGAGCCCTTCAAGCGACTATCACGGAACGCGGCAAGCAGGCGGTCGACCGTCTATCGGCCATCAAGACCGACCTGACGTCGCTCGGATCGCTCAAGGAGTCCATCAACGCTCTCGACGCTCACGTGAAGCAAGGTAAGGAAGAGCTTGGTCCCATCTGTACACGCTTTGGTCTGGAGATTGACCTCATCGTTTCCCACAAGATCAGCACCGCAAGCATCGATGCCAAGATTACCAAACTTGCCGCCGAAGTGAAGGCGCTGGAGGCCGAGCACGCTGGCGAGTTTACCGAGGGCACGGACTTTACTGCGCTCACAAGCGTCCCCTCTCTACGCAAAGCCCACCAGTATCTCGCTGATAAACTGAAGGCCTTGCAGGAAACTCTATCCGCGCCGCAGCGCCGCTATCAGCGCTACCTCCAGACCCTTTCGGAAATCAAGAAGAAGATGGAAGAAGTCATGGGGAAAGATGAGAGCCCCAAGCCCGGCACCATCAAGGACTTGGAGGCCCGTATCCGCTACATCGAGGACGACCTGCAGGCGCAACTTGATACCCGTTATTCCGACCGCGACGATCTTGCGCGTTCGATTTTCACCTCCAAGGAAAAGGTGCGCTCTTTCTACGAAGGCCTGAAATCCAGCGTCGAGGAGAAGCTGGCAACCGTAAGTTCGGAGGCATTCAATGTATCGATCGACGCGTCATTTTTGCCGTCACACGAATTTCCGGGGCGCTTTCTGGAACTCGTGACCCAGACCGCGCGCGGGCCGTTTCGCGGTGCCGTAGAGGGGCGCAGCGATCTGGAAAAGCGCATGACAGACGTGAACTGGAATGAAGTTGAAACCATCCTGAGCTTTGCCAAGACCGTCATTTCCGACATCAAAGCGGAAGGTATCTCGAAACAAATCAAAGACGTTAAGCGTCTCTACGATCTGCTTTTCTCGCTGGAATATTTCGAGCCACGTTATGAGCTTCGATTGGGCGGGAAAAACCTGAACCAACTTTCCCCAGGCGAAAAAGGTCTATTGCTGCTGGTGTTCTACCTGCACCTCGACAAAGAAAAAACACCGCTGATTATCGACCAGCCGGAAGACAACCTCGACAATGACAGCATCTTTACCGTGCTAGCGCGTTGCATTCGCGAGGCTAAGAAATCTCGGCAGGTGGTATTGGTCACTCACAACCCGAACCTTGCCGTCGGGGCCGACGCCGAGCAAATTCTTTACGTGACGCTCGACAAGGCCAACAACTACAAATTCACCTATGAAAGTGGTTCGATTGAAAACCCGCGTATCAACGATGCCATCGTCAAAATTCTGGAAGGCTCCAAACCCGCGTTCGTTCAACGACGACTGAAATACCAGATAAAATAGAGTGTCCGCGTTGTAACGATGCTGCGGATGCGAGCAAATTTCGCGCAGATGCAGCGAACAATTGGAAGGTCCCGCAAAGCCGCCCGTCACTCGGCCTTGCTGAAATCCCGCGCGAGAATTTCCCGCGCATGCGCGACCCCCTCTGGGGTCAGGCTTAGCGATTTCGCCTTGTTTTTGGGATCAAAAATCAGGCCTTTCTCGAAAAGCCGGTTGGTGATGGCCCAATCGACTCCCTTCCAGACCTGATCGCCGTAATGCAGCGTCAGGCTAAGGATCGCGAGAGCAGCATCATCAATCTTATCGATGTCGAGTGCCATCTCCCCCTCGTTTTCCTGTGTCTGCCCGCTTTTCGAACCGCGAACGCTTCATTCATATCCCCGCCGCTTTTTCACCGCGGCAAGCTTCATCAGCGCGGTGACGGCGCGCCCTTCATCCGGATGCTGCTCGATCTTCATCTGCCCGCGCGCGCCAATGCGGCCCCATTCGCGCACCAAGCTGGCGCCCCCAAAGAGATCGGGCTGAATGCTCATGCAGTAAAACCGCCGCATGTTGCAGGCTGGATCGATCCGCCGCATCCGCAGGTCGGTCGGGAACACCTCAAGTTGAGCGACAGAGTGAGACATATCGTGATCCAGCAGGCTTTCTTCCAAAATATCAAGTGGACGCATGCCCTGCCACCTTGATTTCCCCATGAGGGGAAAAGGGGGCTCACGCCCCCTTTTCGAACTTCATGACCGGGATGCCCAGCTTCTTGGCCTTGTCGGCGAGGTTCTCCTGTATACCAGTTCCTGGGAACACCAGAACACCCACCGGCAGCACATCCAGCATCGCGTCGTTGCGCTTGAAGGGGGCGGCTTTGGCATGCTTGGTCCAATCGGGCTTGAAGGCCACCTGCGTCACGCCCCGGGCCTCGGCCCATTTGGCGGCGATGAGTTCTGCGCCCTTGGGGCTTCCGCCATGTAGAAGGACCATATCGGGATACTTGGTGCGGACCTGGTCGAGCTTTCCCCAGATCAGCCGGTGATCGTTGAAGTCGGTCCCGCCGGTGAGGGCAACCTTAGGGCCTGCGGGCAACATCACCTCGGTTTCTGCGCGGCGCTTGGCGGCGAGGAAGTCACGGCTGTCAATGAGCGCGGCGGTCATGTGCTGACGGTTCACCATCGAGCCGGTGCGGGGCCGCCAGGTCGATCCCGTGTGATGGACGAACTCGGTGGCGGCGTGATCCCGCATCATGTCCATGCAGTTGCGCCGTTCGATCAGGGTGAGGCCTTCGGCCGTCAGGCGCTCGAGTTCGGTGGATTTCACCTCGGAGCCGTCCTGCTCGCGCTGGAGGCGGCGCTGCGCCTGTTGGTTCTCATCGAGCGACCGCTCAACCCTCGCCGTGGCGCGGTGGAAGAGGTTGACCTGGCCCCAGAGCACCTCTTCGAGGTCGGGTTCCATGCGGGTGTCTTCCAGGCTCGCGACGAGGGCATCGAAGATGTCTGCGATGGCGACCGCAAGGCGCTGCCCATCGGGCATCGGGCGCGGATCGGGCTCATCAAAGGGACGGAAGCCATAAAGCTGCAACTCGTCGAGCGCATGGGCGGTCTGGGATGCGGTGTGGGCGGGTTCATACGTGTCGTCGTTAGTGTGGATCGTCATCTGTTTCTTGCCTCCGGGCCTGTCTCATCCGCGCGACAACCCGCGCGGCCTTCATGGGCTGCGAAAGCTGTCACTGGGGACGCCCCCTCACCCCGCCTTCGGGGCCGGAACGCATGTGGAGGAGGGCGGCAGGCAAGCTATTTGCTTCGCGATGCAAAGCGGGGGCTCGTCCCCCGCGGCGGAAATAGCTTGCCTGCCGCCCTTGAGGGGGCGTCCGCTTTGACGGCCGCCTGCCCATCTCTTGAAGGCCGCTCGGGTGTCGGGTGGATGAGATTTACCCGGGAAGAGGCAAAAGGTGATGATCCACACCCACGACAGGACTGCAGGACCCCTACCCCCTCAGCCCCTGACCACCCTCTGCGCGATGCTGCTCAGCCTGACAGGCGCTGCCGATCCTCAAGCCCGATCTGCCCTGCCAGATGCTGGCGCAGCGCCTCTTTGCCGGTCGCCCGGAGATCATCGTTGAAATCCCCGAGTTGTGGCTCGAGCACATGGCACCCAATCCCGACCTCTGTGGCTCTGGCGCTCAACCTCTCTGCCGCGCGTTGCCCGGCCGGATCGCGGTCTATGGCGATGTAAAGGCGCTGCAGCCCCTCCGGCAACTGGACCGCCCCGAGGTGACCCGACGAGAGAGCCGCCCAGACGGGAAGGCCGGAGGCCGCCTCGGACAGGGACAGCATGGTCTCGATGCCTTCGCCGACCACGAGGATGTCTTCATGCGGGGTCAACCTGACAGCATTGCCAAGGAGGTGACCCATGGCACGCCGCTGCGTCTCGACATCCGCTTTCCCCTGACCGTCAAGAGCCAGCCAGGTGCGATGCACACCCTGCAAAGCCCCTGCCCCATCGGTGACCGCCGCGATCAACGCCGGTCGTGGGATGCTCCGGGTCTGGCCCTCATCCCGATGCCAGCACTTCGGGTGGAAGCGCAGCGCACTCGTCATGCCGCCTTGGGTCAGGCCCCGGGCGCGAAGGTAGGTATCAGCAAGCGTGCCTGCGACCGGCACCGAGGCTGCAAACAATCGCGCCGCCGCCGCTGGTGTGCCACCGGGGGCCTTGGGCTTCTTCGGCACTGGCGTATTCGGGAGGATCGGCTGGGGACGGCCCAAATGCGCTCGGGCCTCGGCCAGAAGATCGGGAAAGCGCGAGATCCCGGTTCGCTCGCGGATGATGTCGAGGAGATCGCCATGCAGTCCGACAGCCGCGTCCTGCCATTTGCCACGGGCTCCCGGTCCTGATGTGGGTCCAGTCAGCCGCACGAAGAGCGACCGGCCGGGGTTGTTCTGCAAATCGCCGACGATCCAGTAGGACCCTTCCCGCCGTCCGGCGGGAAGGTAGGCGCGACACACGCTCTCTGCGTTCTCCGCCAGAGCGCGGATCACATCTTCAGTCTCGGAATACATGGCTCAGCACCCTCCACGCGCATGTAGTCCTGTCACAGGACAACGTGCAAGCAGACGATCAAGCACTGTGATGCCGCTGGAGTCTGCTGGGCAGAAGAGCCGCAGCTTCCAGGCGATGATCTCGGAGAAGAAGCCATCGGCCTTGAGCCGGTCCTTGGCGGCACCCAAAAAGCCCGACAGTTCTATCCGGTTCACCCCCATGACGCGGGACCGGTGCAACTCCATCCCCTCGGCCAAGCGCACGACCGTCTTGCCCTCCAGAACAAGGGCATGGACTTGCGCCGCCGTGAGCTTCGGCGCATCGGCGGCAAGTGTGGTCGCGACCCACGACGGCGAAACGCGGCGACCGATGATGCGCTGACCGTCATCGGTCTGCAGCCGGTAGACGCGGGTTTCATCCTGGGGGAGCTGCTTCCAGATCGGCAGCAAGAGGCCCGCCACGATGTGCAGCGTGGTTTCCGTGAATTCCGGCACCTCGGCCAGTTCTGCCGTCCAGGCTTCAGTGAAGGCCGCGCGGTCGGCTTCCAGCCAATGGGTGTCCTCCATCATTCGGGCCGGAACCGTGCTCGCTTCCGTCGGGCGGATCAGCCGCAGGCGCGGCTCGATGGTGCCGTCATCCAGCATCAGGCTGGTGGCAGGCACCTGCACCGCGGCGCGGCCCGAGCGGCTGTTGACCAGCAGGCGTGCCTTGGGGTCGTCCAGCCAGTCGAGCGCATCCGCGAGCGAGGTCGGCGTGTTGCGCCGCTTCTCCGCGATGGTCAGAAGCTGGGTTTCCGCGCCGGGACCGGGATGGGTGTAGATCACCCGGGCATCCGTGACGCGAAAGCTTTCGGCGCGCAGCGTCTCGAGCCCGAGGTCGTAGACCCCGGCGGCGATAGCGCCCTCGATCCGTTGGTCGAGGAGTTCCTCGAAGGCCGCGAAGAGCACAGCCTGCATGTCGATTGTGAGCGCCAGCAGGCGATTGAGGAAGGTGGTGATCGGCGGCAGGTCATCCTTCAGACCGTTGTCATCAGTCAGGCTGAGGCCGGTCGCATCCTCAAACGCCCCGAGCGAGCAGCCCGCAACATCACCGCGATAGAGGCGGCGGTAAAGCTGGCGCAGAGCGTCGCGGGCATAGGGGGACTCGAGATTGTCCTCGGGCCGGAACAGCCCCTGCCCGCCGGTCTGGCGTTGGCCACGCGTGATCGCCCCGAGTGTGTCGAGACGGCGCGCGATGGTCGACAGGAACCGCTTCTCCGCCTTCACATCTGTGGCGACGGGTCGGAACAGCGGCGGCTGCGCCTGATTGGTCCGGTTGGTGCGGCCCAATCCTTGGATGGCGGCGTCTGCCTTCCAGCCGGGTTCCAGCAGATAGTGGACCCGCAGGCGCTGGTTCTTGGCGCCAAGATCGGCGTGATAGCTGCGCCCGGTGCCGCCGGCATCCGAGAAGATCAGGATGCGCTTCTGGTCATCCATGAAGGCGGCGGTTTCCGCGAGATTGGCAGACCCCGCCCGGCTTTCGACGACGAGCCGCGCCAAATGACCCTCGCCCTTGCGCACGATGCGCCGCGAGCGGCCCGTCACTTCCGCCACCAGATCCGTGCCGAAGCGCTGGACGATCTGGTCCAGCGCGCCGGGCACCGGCGGCAGCGAGGCCAGATGCTCGATCAGCGCGTCGCGCCTGCGCGCGGCTTCGCGACATTCCACCGGCTGGCCGTCGCGCGTGACGGGCCGCGAAGAGAGGTTGCCTTCGCTATCGGTGAACGGCTCATAGAGCTGCACCGGGAAGGAATGGGCGAGGTAGTCCAGGCAAGCCTCTCTTGGCGTGATATCCACCCGCAGATCGTTCCACTCGTCCGTGGGGATGTCCGACAGGCGGCGCTCCATCAGCGCCTCGCCTGTCGAGACGATCTGGATGACGGCCGCGTGGCCTGCGGCGAGATCGGCGTCGATGGCAGCGATCAGGGTCGGGGTTTTCATGGAAGTGAGCAGATGGCCGAAGAAGCGCTGCTTGGCGGACTCGAAAGCCGAGCGGGCGGCGGACTTGGCCTGGCGGTTCAGCGTACCGCCGGATTCGCCAGTAATGTTGGCCGCTTCCAGCGCCGCGGACAGGTTCCGATGTATGACTCCGAAGGCGAGCGCATATGCATCATAGATCCCGCGCTGCTCCGGCGTCAGCGCATGTTCCAGCATCTCGTATTCGACGCCGTCATAGGACAGCGAGCGCGCCGTGTAGAGGCCAAGCGACCGCAGATCGCGGGCCAGGACCTCCATCGCGGCAACGCCGCCCGCCTCAATCGCTTGCACGAATTCCGCGCGCGTCGCGAACGGGAAATCCTCGCCGCCCCAAAGACCGAGGCGCTGCGCATAGGCGAGGTTGTGCACCGTCGTTGCACCGGTGGCCGAAACATAGACCACGCGGGCATTGGGCAGCTTATGCTGCAGGCGCAGGCCCGCCCTGCCCTGCTGCGAGGCCGTGACATCGCCGCGCTCGCCTTTCGATCCAGCGGCGTTGGCCATGGCATGGCTTTCGTCAAAGAGGACCACCCCGTCGAAATCAGCTCCGAGCCAGTCGACGATCTGATCGACGCGGGACTTTTTTACGCTCCGCTCCTCGGAACGCAGCGTGGCATAGGTGGTGAACAGAATGCCCTCGGAGAGCGGGATGTCTTTGCCTTGCGCAAAGCGCGACAGCGGCGTCACCAGCAAGCGTTCCTGGCCAAGGGCCGACCAGTCGCGCTGCGCATCCTCCAGCAGCTTGTCACTTTTGGAGATCCAGAGCGCTTTGCGCCGACCCTGCGTCCAGTTGTCGAGCACAATCCCAGCCGACTGGCGGCCCTTGCCCGCACCGGTGCCATCGCCAAGGAAGAAGCCACGGCGGAAGCTGACGGCGTCCGCGGCATCGTCGGGCGCGGCCGAGACCATGTCGCCGGTTTCATCGACAGTCCAAGACCCGGCAAGATACGCGCCATGCGCCTCGCCCGCGTAGATCACGGTCTCGATTTGCGCATCGGAGAGCAGACCGTTGCGCAGCACGGCGGCGGGGAGTTTCGGCCGGTAGCTGGGTTTTGGGGGAGCGACCGAAGCCATGGCCGCAGATTGCACAAGCTTGGTCGGGTGCGGTGTGGCGCCGGGGATGTCGATCGCCTGCAGCCGGTAGGTCTCATAAATGGCATCCGACAGGCGCGCGCTGGCTCCATCCTCGGTAGCATCGCGCAGTGTGTAGGCGAGGTCTGTGGCCTCTAGCTGCGCGCCAGTGGTGGCGAGGGGTGTTGCGAGCGTGGCGCGCGATGTGCCGATGGCGGCGCGCGTGGTGCGGGCAGGGTTTCCCGGGAAGGGGGAAGTGGGGACGTGCGCGCTAGGGCTTCGGGCGTCCAGCGCGAGGCGCGGGGGGACGTGGGCAGTGATCAGCGACAGCAGGCTAGCCACATCGGACGAAATCGGGCGCGCCAGATCGGCTGTGATGCCGCCCGCCTCGCCACCGCGGCATTTGTCGAAGACCGAAATCCGCGTCTCGAAGCTGGTGCCGTGCTTGGCGAAGGCCGCACCCGACACAGCACCCGTAAAGACCAGATGCGCGGTCTGGGTCAGACACGCGAAGGTTTCCGCCCAGGCGGGCGCATCGGGCGCGAAACCGGCGCCGGTGATGGCCACAAGCCGTCCGCCGGGGACCAGGCGCGCGAGCGCAGAGCGCAGATGCCGCGCTGTCGCCTCGGTGGTGCGGGCGTCGACATTGGCCACCGCCGAGAACGGCGGGTTCATCAGGATCACGCTCGGGCGCAGCCCCGCGTCCAGATGATCGTCGATCTGGGCTGCGTCAAAGCCCGTGACAGGCCGGCCCGGAAACAAGCGACGGAGGAGATCAGCGCGGGTGTCGGCAAGCTCGTTCAGCGCGAGGCTGCCGCCCGCGATTTCCGCGAGGACCGCCAGAAGGCCCGTCCCAGCCGATGGCTCCAGCACCAGATCGCGCGCGGTGATCTGTGCTGCAGCCATTGCGGCCAGCCCCATAGGCATCGGCGTCGAGAACTGCTGGAACCGCTCCATCTCCTCGGACCGCCGCGTATGGGTCGGCAAAAGGCCGGACACCTTGGCAAGGATCGGCAGCAGCGCTGCGGGCGAGCCCGCCCGCGCCAACAGCGCGCGGCCGAATTTCCGCAGGAACAGGACCAGCGCTGCCTCGCCTGCTTCATAGGCCAGCTTCCAGTCCCAGGCGCCGGTCGCGTCAGAGCCGCCAAAGGCGCGCTCCATCTCAAGGCGCAGGCGCAGCACGTCGATCTGGAAACCTTGCGCCAGATCAGGCTGCAGCGCTTCGGCCACCCTCAAGATCGCAGCGGCCGTATCGGGGGACGGGATGGGGACAACAGACGCAAGGGCGCGCTCGGTCGCAAAATGGGCGAGATGGGTCATCGGGAAACTCCGGAATGAGGGACAGGATCAGCCCCGGACACCCTCTTTCGGGCACCCTCAGGCCTGACCTTCCCCGGCCCTCCTCTTCCTCTCAAACCCCATGATTTCCTGAGGTGGCTTGCCTTTGTTCCTGTTATGTTCTATTTTGAGAGCCAAGCTAGGAAGGGAGATCCCCGATGGAAAGCACCACTTACGCCCTGCCCGCGACCCCTAAGCAGATCGCCTATGCGCGCGCGCTGGCCCTGCGCAACCAGACGCTTTTGCCGTGGGAGATTCAGCAAGATCGGCGGTCCCTGAGCGCATGGATTGACGCGCAAGCCAAGCTGAACCCGGGCGCGCAGGACAGCCGCCCGACATCAAAGCAGGTCGCCTTTGCCGAGCGCCTCGCCCGCATCAAGCGCCGCGCCGTGCCGGATGAATGCTTCCGTGACAAGGGGCTGATGTCGAAGTGGATCGACGGGAACAAGTAAAGCTGGGCTGACCCTGCGGTGATCGAGACTACTTCAGCCGATCGACAACGGATGCCCCGCCCGACTTGGCAAGCGCGATCAGGCTGGACTGGATCTTGGATGTGAAGACGGAACTGAACGTGCCAATGGGCGTGCGGTCCTCCCAGACATAGGACCGCTCCAGAATATCCGTGTTGATCTCGTCCAGCATGACCCATTTGCGGACATGGGTCTCTAACCCCACGCGCTGCGACTCGATCTGTGGCACCTCGATAAATTTGCGCGAGGGCAAGGGCGGCTGCGTCGTGATCGGCAGGATGAACACCACGGTCTCGCTATCGGACTTGGCGACAGTGACGGCGATACAGACAGGCCGCGTCTTGCGGCCCTCGGTCTCACCCGCCATCTGCTCGCGTTTCCAAAGGAACGGATAGTGGAAAACCTCTCCAGCACTCGGCTCAGTCATCCGCCCGCGTCAAGTCCCGCTCGAGCCCTTCTATCATCAGCGCCTTGAGATCCTCGGGCATCTCGTCAACCATATGAGCCTGCTGTGTGGCCCCTCGCGCGAGCTGCTGATACTGGTCCATGCTCATCAGCACGAATTTGGGTTTGCGATGCTTGGTGATCGCAATCGGCGACCGAATGGCCGCGTCGAACAGGTCACTTGTGTGCCGCGTCAGGTCGGCCGCCTTGAACTCGGGAAGATCATGCATGATCGAGGTCTCCATTTGTGCAGAATATACATACATTCTGGATATTCTGCAAGAGATGGGTTGCGCCCGCCCATGTGTCATCCGAACCGCCGCCCTGCTTCGGTGAAGGTGTATTCATTGGCGATGATGCCGTCCTCAACGGACTCGTCCGAGGTCAGGTGGTCGTATTCAGCCTCAAGCTGGCGGTAGAGCCAGCGGGCCAGATCGCGGAACGCCTCGGTCACGGTCTCCTCGGCGTCCTCGGTCGGCGGCTGCCAGGTCGGGCTTTCGCGCGTGACGTCCACCGACATGGTGTATTCGTGGTAGTAGCGCCCGCGATGGCTGACCTCGGCGGCGAGCTGGTAGAAGTTCCGCCGCTGGATGGCCTGCAACCGATCCGCCATACCATGCAGCGTCGTGTCGCTCGGGGCGTAGTCCCGGATGCGCGCGGCCGCGCCCTTGGCGTGGGACCAATAGCCTCCGAAGCAGGCTCCGTCGCCCTGGCTCCAGAAGCCGGAGAACCAGATGCAGGGCTTGGCCCGTGTCCCGCCGCCCATCAGACGGACGGGCGTGGTCTTCAGGCGAATGCCGAGGATCTCGCAGACCCTCTCGAAATCCTCGTAGACCGCGTCCCACCAGTCGTCGTGGGGGCCGAGTTCGCGATACCAGCTGCGCGCTTTTTCCTTGGCGGCATCCAAGAGTTCGGGGAACTGGTAGACCTTGGTGCAGATGATCTCAGGCATCGACGTCCTCCCCATTCAGTGCAGCGGCCAGCCATTCTTGCGTGCTGGTCCAGCCGATAGACTTGCGAGCACCGAGATCGATGGCATGCGCGCCGCCGCCGCAGGCGTCGAGGCGAGGTCGGGAGCAGGTCAGGGCGTACTGGAAGCCCCAAAGGCCGATGAGGTCGAGCTCTTCCGCCAGGCGCAGCACGAAGCGGATGACCGCCTCGACATCGCCGTGGTCGTCGTCATGGATCCAAAGGGTGCTGCCCTCGGGGGCATCCTGGCGCACGAGATCGAAGCCCGCGACCTCCGGGTCATCGGCGTCCTGATCCGCAGCGCGGAGTTCCTGGAACAGCGCGAGCGCGCGGGCAGCCTTGTCAGGGGTGCCAACGTCGAGCAGGCACGAGAAATAGGTGAAGTAATCCGCCAAGGGGACCTCCTGAATGGGGAAGACCCGACCATGAGGCCGGGCGTTGTGTAGGGATGAAGGAGTGGTTGGCGGCGATCAGCCGGTGGGACTGTCGCCCGCCGCCTGTCGCGCGGCATGCGCGCAGAGCATCTGCCGGTAGAAGCGCTTGCGCGCCGTCCGGAAGCTGCGCACGGCGCGCGTATCGGGGTGAAGCGCCCGGACCGCCGCGCGCAGAACTGTCTGAGGCGATGCCGTCGGCGGCAGACCGAGGCGCAAGTATGCGGGATCAGTCATGTCAGCTGACCTCGACCACGGGCGAGGCGTGATGCGGATCGACCTGCGCCTCGATCCGCTCGGACCGGCCCATCCAGGGTTCGGGCCGGATGGCCTTCACCCAATCGGCAAAGCTCGGGATGAAGCCGAGATCCTCTTTCACATGTTGTTCGCCAACCCATCGGGTCGGGATGAAGCGCCCGGTCGAGAGCGTGAGGGTCTGGCCGAAGATCGTCTCGGCCATGAATATGCCCTCGGCATGGTGCCGCAGGGCCCGGTGCCGAAAATCGGCGGTGATCTCCTTGCTCTGGTCGAACCAGGTATGCACGGCGATGAAATCATCGACCGTGCCGCCCCATTTCTTCACCGAGGACAGGGCGTGGTGATAGGGATGTGCCATCGCCGCCCCCTCAGAAATCGTGCGTGTAAAGTTCGGACGAGGTGAAGCGCTCGTTGAACTCGAGATGGATGCAGCGTGCGGACGCATCGAAGCAGAACTCGCCCCACGCGCCGTCATTGTTTTCCCAACCGCCATGGGTGTCGGAGAGGAAGTCATAGGCCAGCTGCTCGACGACATCTTCCAGCGAGAGCTGCCGCATCTCGACCTCGGGGTCGTCCCAGGTCAGTGCCGCATAGGCGATCTCGGTCGCCGGGAAATCGACCGCGGTCTCGCCGGACCAGGCGCCGATGCTTTCGATCTGGCCGCTGTCCCCGGCACCGTCGAAGGTCACGGTGACATGGGTGATGCCGGCGGCCATGAGACCGTCAAACAGGCGGTCCTTGTTGCCAGGGCGCAGCGCGTCGATCCGGGCCGCGCGTTCGGCATGCGCCGCGAAGATCTGCGCCATGTCGACGGTCGGGGATGCCATCGGCAGTGCGAGCGTGGGTTCAGTCAGGGTCATCGTGTGTCTCCGGTAAGGGGGAAGGTATGGGAGCCGGGCCGGGCGATCTCTCTCCCCCGGACAAGCTCCAAATCCCCCCTGCCCTCCTCTGCCTCTCGGCCTTCACGCCGCGACCTGCAGCGCTCGGGCGGCGAAGGCGCGCCAGAGCGGGTCGACGAGCCGCCCATCCAGAAGATCGGCGCGGTGGCGCAACTGAGCCGCCATATCGGGCTCGCCCCAGACGGACGCGCGGCCCGCCTGCGCGCGCAACTGGCTTGCCTCGGTCACGACACCCCGCGCCTCGGCCGCGCTCATCACCGGGTGACACCACGCGACGGCGTGGTCTATGGCGGCCCCGGCCAGCACAAGGCGCTCGTCGCGGTCGAGGATCGCCAGAAGCTGGGGCGCGGCGTCAGAGGCGATCGCATCGGCGTGGTCGATCGCGCCCTGCATGGCCCCGGCCAACGTTGCGAAACGGGCGAGGACGAGTGGAACGGCCCGGCCCAACAGAAGGTCGGCCGGTGCGCGGCGCGACAGGGTCAGGGCGAAGGGATGGTGGAGTTCAGGGCCGCCAGTCGGAAAATGCGGCGGGACGCCCCGCGCGTAGGCGGTCGGGAGGATGGGCAATGGCAGGTCGAACATGGGGAGATCTCCGACGGCGCGGGAAGCCTCTCTCCCCGCTTCACCGTCAAAGACAAAACCGCCGCCCTCTTCCTCGAAGGGGCAGCGGCGATGGGTCTGATAGGCCCTCAGAGCTTGCCCAGAGCACGCAGGCTCAGCTCTGTTCCGGCACCCACGATGATGTGGTCATGCAGCGTCAGGCCGAGATACTTGCACCCCTTCTGGATCTCCTTGGTCATGCTGAGATCGGCTTCCGACGGGGTCGGATCGCCAGAGGGATGGTTGTGGATCAGGATCAGGGCGCTGGCGTTCAGCATAAGCGCCCGCTTGATCACCTCACGCGGATAGACCGGGACGTGATCCACCGTGCCAGTAGACAAGAGCTCATCGGAGATGATGCGGTTCTTGCGGTCGAGATAGAGGACGTGGAAGCGCTCGACCGGGCCGCGCACGGTCAGAGCGCAATAGTCCATCAGCGCCTGCCAGCTGCCGATGACCGGATTCTGGCTGAGGTAGCGGCCGAGGATGTCGCGGGCCTCGAGGACGATAGTTTCTTCCTGGGGTGTCATGGGGGTCTCGCTGAAATGCGCAGGCCGACGCCCCCTGCCCTTTCGGGGCAAAGCCGACGGCGTGCATGTTGAGAAATAGCTGCAGCGACCGCCCCGGTGTCGGGCGATCGCTGCATGGGTGCTTGGTCAGCCGACCCGGTCGAGGAGCTTCTTGGCGCGCCCCTCCATGTCGAGCCGCGCATCCTGCTGGGTCTTGTCGCGCGCCAGCCGCGTGATGCCCTGCACGAAGTCGAAGATGCTCTCGGGCGGGCGGCCCTCTTCCATCAGTACCTTCTCGATGATCTTGCCGGACTCCGCCTTCGAGAAGCCCCGCTTGCGCAGGAAATCCGCGCGATCCTCATCGCTGCGTGCCACGATCTGCTGCCGCGCGGCCTTGATGCCGTTCACGAAGCCCTGCGGCGAGGAATTGGCGAACCGCGTCAGCGCCGGGGCCGCCTCGTGGGCAAAGCGGGAGGCCGCGTATTTCGAATGGCGGATCCGGATCTCCTGAAAATCCTCGACGCCCCAGAGGTTGCGGTTCTGGCACACTGCCCGCAGGTAGAAGCTCGCCATGCCGAGGGTCTTGGCGCCCACCTCCGAATTCCAGCAATAAAAGCCCCGGAAGTAGAGATCGGGGGAGCCGTCCGGCAGCTTGCCCGCCTCAATCGGGTTGCGATCATCAACCAAGAACAGGAAGACATCGCGATCCGAGGCGTAAAGCGTGGTCGTGTCGCGGCTGATCTCGACATCGGGGTTGTAGACCCCGGTCGACCAGTCGAGCACGCCCGGCACTTTCCAGCGCGTGTCGCCCGTGCCATTGCCCGCGATGCGCTGCACCGCCTCGACAAGTTCGAAGTCATGGATGCGGCCATAGTCGGGGCCGGTCACGGCGCGCAGTTCCGTGCGGCCATCTTCGGTCTCAAAAGTCTTCACCTGCTCGGCGCGGTGGTTGGTCAGGCCGTATTGCAGGTTGATCCCCGCCAGCGGCGCGGGCAGCTGCCGCAGATAGGACGCCGGAGCGCCGACGATGCTGGCAAGCTGGCCAAAGGCCCAATGCGTGGGCGCGACTGGCTCATGCGCTTTCGGCAGCATCAGGTGCAACCGCTCGGGGTTGTCGCGCGCGGCCTCGACACGGATATCCGCCGTCTGCACCACCCGGCTGCGGCTGCGTTCCGACCGGCCTTTCACATTGGCCCAGAGATCGTCGAGCGACAGATACCGCTCGTCGTCGGGCCGGTTGAACCATTCGGACGACACCCGCCCGTTCCGCTCACCCCGGATCACATCCACCTTCCAGCCACCCGCCCGCGCCGGTGCGACCGGATCCAGAACTTCCACAACACCCATCGGTATTCCTCCGTGACAGGCGCCGGAAGCCACTCTCCCAGCCTTTAACCTGTCGCGAAAGCAACCAGCCTTTCTCTCACTCTAAATCGGTTTGGGAAGAGGGTGGGCGTCTGATGAACATGCGAAGGCCAGCTTGCGCTTGGCGCGAGCCGCTATTCGTGGCTTTAGGTCTCTCAGACCAAGAAGATTGCGGTATCCGGCTGGGGAACTCGCTTTCTCGGCGGAAGTTCGAAATTGATGACGCCCCGCTCCCGCATATCCAAAAGGACACTGTTCAGATGCTTGCGGCGAATTGGAACTTCCTCCATCGCCTGATTGAACATCGGGCCAGGAAATGCCCGCATTCGGCCTTTCAGGAAACTCACGATTATCTCCTCAGCCCGTTTTCTATTCGCTTTGCACCCGACGCCTTTCTGTTCCTGCTGGATCGCTGCGATGTCGGCAGAAGAGAACAAGCTGACTTGCGGGCTGTCACCTTCGCGGAGGTTGTGACGCATCACTAGTTCCTGCTTCTCGACCTTCTCTTGAACGTCGCGGAATACTTCCAACCCGGACGGGCTCTGCGTACCGAGTATTAGACGCATCTTCACTCGCTCGCGCCTCGGCACCATGATCGAGAAATCGGGTAGATATGATGCCACTTTGTTCGAGCGCATCGCGGCCTTCATCAGGTACAGCATCTTCTGCTCGTTGCTCCAGCCGGCGGGTAGGTGCGCGAACTCATCAGCCCATGCCGCGTCCGCTAGGAACCGCCCGAAGGACGCCTCAACCTCGTGATATTCAGCATGTCGGTTGATGTGGTCCGACATGAAATTCAGCATGAACTCGCCATTCTGTTCACGCAGGAAGCGGAACACCTCTTCGTTACGAATGTTCCATCCGGTCGGGTCAATGAAGGTGAACGTGAAACCGTCAGTCAGTTTGGCGGCGATCGCATTGAGGTTGTCTTCGAATGCACCTTCGAGAACGTGTATCTCGAACCGCCCTTTCGAAGCAGCGTACTCCCGAAGGCGCGCAACCGCTTCTGGACGCTGTTCGCAGAAACAGAAGCGAATTTTCAGTCCACCGACGCCGCGCTTTTCTAGATCAGCGCGAACAGCTTCCAAAGTGTTGATTGCCTGATCGAACGACGCATCTGAATACTTAGCGTCATCAGATATGCGCCAAGGTCCGGCAAAGGCATCTACGAAATTGAATGAAGGAGAATGGCCTTGCAGCGTCTTGTATGCCGCTGCTTGGAGGTATTTCGTCAGGAACTGGTGCTTAATGAATGATTGTTCGCGGTCGCGGTAAAGGTCTAAATCTGCTTCCATACGTGTCTCTCGCTATTGCAATTCGGCCATGATCGCCTTCGGCACGATTTGCCACGGGAACCCGTTCCATTCTTCGCCTTCGAGCAGACGACCGCCGGATTTCGGCCGCGCACCGCCCCACTGTTTGAAGAAGAAAGCAACTTCGTATCGCTCACAGGCAACGCGCAATTCGGTCGCCCACGCCGCTTCCATCGGACGAGCGCCGGGCCCACTTTCGCCGCCGACAATCGCCCAAGCAACACTTGTCAGATCGACCTCGCCAATCGGGCCTAGCAGCGGTTCGAATGAGATGAAGCGCGCATCCGAGTTGATCTGCCGAAGGTGTTCAATCCGCCCTTTGTGTGCGGCATCCTCGACGGACACGCCAAGCCAGATATGCGACGGCACTCGCCCACCGTTGTAGCGGCGGCGCACGTAGTTGCGCATCAGTGATGAGCGCTTGGTCAGGACTTGATAGACATGCCAGTCGGCGGCCTCCATCGCATCGAACACGTGGTCGATGAACTCACGCGGAATATCCTTGTGGAACAGGTCGCTCATCGAGTTGACGAAGATCATTCGCGGCTTCTTCCACTGTGCGAGCTGCCCAAGGCGTGACGGCCATAGGCGCAAGTCGAAACCTTGTTCGTATGGATGTCCTTGAATACCGCGCCAGCGTTCAGCGAACCTTTCTGCGTAGCAATGTTCGCAGCCGGGACCGACCTTCGTGCATCCCGTCACAGGATTCCATGTCGCATCCGTCCATTCGATTTCAGATTTCTGTGCCATCCTGCTCCACCTCTTTTTGTGGATAACTCTAATGGCATATACACAGATGAGGAACTCCTAAGTTTGTTGAACATCGATCTACGGAAACCCGCGATGCAAACTTTCAATCTTGGAAATGTTGTAAGTTGCGTCAGCGGCAGGTCGCTAGAGGTCAATTTGTAGAGGCGCCAGACCGGTTTGAGCCAAGATTGGCCAATCCCGGCGGGTTTCCCCGCCGGGCCTAAGGGGAAGACCCCGTTCTCAGAACGGGATCTCGTCGTCGCGGTCGACCAGCTCGGGGTTTTCGTTCTCGGCCGACTTCGGGCGGCTCAGGAAGTCGACCTTCTCGGCGATGATCTCGCAGCCGTAGCGGTCGTTCCCCATGCTGTCGATCCACTTGGTGTAGTGGATGCGGCCGTGGACGAGGACCTTCATGCCCTTTTCGCAATGCTCCGCGACCGTCTTGCCGAGACCGTTGAAGCAGGTGATGCGGTGCCATTCGGTGTCCATGACCCGGTAGCCGTTCTCGTCGCGCAGGACGCGACCTTCCGAGAGGCGGGGGCGGGAGGTGGCGAGGCTGAAGTTGGTGATCTTGATGCCACCCTGGGTGGTGCGGACTTCGGGGGTCTGACCGATGTTGCCGGCGAGGATGACGATGTTCTGCATGATTAGCTCCTGTGTTTCCTGTCTTCGGGACCGTCCCTTCGACAAGACCCGGAAAAAGCCCGTCGGGCGACGCGTGCACGGTGGACAGCATGGACACCGGAAACCCCCAAAGGACCGGGGTGGAGCGGGCAGGACGCAATAGCGGCCAACACGGCCCGGTCTGACGCGGGGTTGCGCGCGCGAGCCCGAACGGGATTAGGGGATTGTCAGTCGAAGGGATGGCCCGGGAGACAGAGATGCGCGGGGAGCCCATGCCAGAACCCGTCACCCGGCCAATCGAGACCGCCTGACCCCAAGTTCAGCACCTGCCTGGCGGCAAAACGACGATCACCAGCCTTTGCCACCCCTGCCCCAGCCTTCCAGGAGTTGCGGCGCCCTGCATCGACGGGCTATCGATACCGGGACATTCAGGACACGGACCGCACAAATGGCTGATTGCGATCTCGAGCCACTGTCGCTCGGCGAGCTGAAGAAAATGCAGAAGGACGTCGCCAAGGCGATTGCCACATTCGAGGATCGGCAGAAGGCGGAAGCCCGCGCCAAGGTAGAAGCTGTCGCCCGGGATCTGGGCTATTCATTGGCCAAACTCGTCGGGACAGATAGCAAGACCAAGCGCGCTCCAGTCGCACCAAAATACCAGCACCCTGAGAACCCGGCCGTCACCTGGTCTGGTCGCGGGCGTAAACCGCAGTGGTTCGTAGACGCGCTGGCTGCTGGCACAACGGCTGGTGATCTGGAAATTCGCTGAAAGATTACCAACCCTGTGGCTAAAGAGTCCGAGGCGGATCGGTGCCCGACCCAGTCATTGGGGCCTGGCGCCGCGTATGATAGGTGCGGCTTCACTTTGGCCGCCAATGTCGTGCCGCGGCCCACATCGAAAAACCTTCAGAGTTGCCGATATTTGCTGCAAACCGTCTCAATGCCGGCTCATAAAAATATCCAACACTTGCTTCGCTGAGTCACCTAATTGGAACAATAGAACTTCAGCCGCGTGTTTGCTCTGGCACAGGCCGTCTGCATGGCATCCCAATGCATCAGGAACTGCCGCAGGCGGTTCGGCCAACGCTCTTGGTTCAGGCCCTCCACAAGCGCTTGCCTGCGCGCCATCTTCGCTCCGACAATCCAGATTTCACGATCAAAGGACGGATTTCGACACGACGCGTGGAGCAGATCGTTGAGTTGAGCAGATGTGAGACCGTTAGGATTCCGAAAGATGCGGCTACGACCATGTAGCCTGACTTGATTAGCCTGTACGTCGGTTTCCCATCGATCGGGCGTCCAGACCGTAGATGGCTGTCCGCGCGAGATAAACCCGAGGCTTGCGAGTGCTTGCCGACCGACATCCTGTAGTCCGCCGACATGATATCCGGTGCCGCCCCGCCCCACATCGCCGACCTTTGCGTGAACAAACACGATCTTCCTGTTATCAGGATCAAAACCTATGAAGTCCGCGGCTTCACGGCTATCGTCATCACACAACCAGACCGGTATGGCTTCAATTTCGGCGGTAAGTTTGTCATCCGCGATCCCGTTGGCAGCGCGCTGGCCTTCGCATGTTACCGAAAAAAGCCCGAAAATGGATTGCCTGTACCAATTTGCACGATTTGCGGCGTATTGATCGTCGCCCTTCTCGGTCAGGACATCATCGAGCGTGGGCGATGCGTGGATATATTCGAGAACCGGTTTGACGCCACCGTCCTGAACCCACTGCATCTTCGGTTCGTAGAAATTGCCCTCCGAATACACGACGCTGTCACGCTGTGTGAGAATTCGGAAGGCCTGCCCTTTGTTAAGCCGCTGTATGAGCGTCAAGGCCTGACGCCTATCCTCTCCTTCCTGCGCGGGAGCAAGCTCATCCAGCCTTGGGCTGGTAACCCTGTATTTGCGGGTTTCCGAAACGAACTCGACGCTACACGGCACATCCTCGTCGCCGATCTGGATCGTGAATCCGCCTGTTGCGCCATCCACCTCGGCACATAGATCAAAGTAATCGATGTCCTCAAGGAGAACCCAGGCCGCACCACCGGCCTCGTCGTCGCGCATGTCGTCAAGCGATGGGTCAAGCAGGATCGAAACCGGCTGGGCTTCTTGGTCATCGATATCTTCGACCAAGGCAGCATATCGATTAAAGACATGGCTTCGTTCCCGATCGGCATCCGCCAGCTCGGCGGCGATTTCTGTAGTCCATGTAAGATAGTCTGCAACCGAAACATGGCGCTCCGAAGCATCGCGCAGGCGCGAGCGATTAAAGCCAACATACCGGGCGGTCCCGTTTACAAAACCGGCGGCAGTTGCAGGAACGAGCGAAGGATCAAGCAAATCGGTAAAAGCATCTGCAAAAGAACGAGTCCGCAGAGCCATTGCCCGGATCGCATGTTGGGACATGTCGAGAGAGGAGAAGGACATGCGGGAAAGTCGGGACGGATTGTCGTCACTCTCGGGGAAGGCCTTTTCCATGACCGACCTGCCCGCTCGTTTGAGGCTTAGGCCGTCCATATCCACCACAAGGCCTTCTGTATCGTGCATGAAAACGAGTTCACCCTGTTGGACAGCAAGGAAAACCCCAAGCTTCCATTCAGAAAAGAACCGGTCGATCAGGTACGGCGAGTTTCGCCACGCATAGTAGGAAAAACCGATCGAACCATCCGGCATGCCTTCAATCGGCGTAATCTTAAACCGGTCCTTGTCCATGATTGCTTCTTCGATCACCGTGGCGAACACACGGATGTCGGGAAGCGGTGCGGCAGTTCTCAGAACAGCGGCGGTTCGGGGAAGCTGGATGTCGCCTGCGGCGAGTGGCTGTTCGAACTCGAAGCGCCCCCGAAATTCACCGCCAATATATTGATACTCGGCCATGTATTCGAGCAGGCGGTCCGGAAGCGTAACCTCGTTCGTGACGATATGCGCGGTGTTCCGCGCCGCATAATCCTCGTAGCCTTGGTATCTCTCCCAAGTAGTCCGAATACGCTCGGCATTGGCAGGAGTGGAAAGAATCCAACCTGCCTGGGGTATACCATCCTCACCCCGCGAATATCTGGTCGCACGTCCAATCTGCTGCACGAGCTGTCGTGCATTGCCCATGAGATCGAAGATGGCGACGGCAACGAATGACGGATCGTCAATCCCCTCCATGAGCTTGTTCTGGTGAATCCAGAACTTCGCGTCAGGGCGGGACCGAAGAGCGGACGCGACGCTGGTGAACATGTCCCGGTTCTGCTGCGTCTTCTTCGCGCGGTCATGGATCACGACAGCTTGCGTTTCGAAGACGCGGTTAATCTCGGTCTGTAAGAGCGTGAGGGTCTCAAGGTCATCACCGCGCACCATGACTTTTGGCGTTACGCCGTTCAAAAACCAGCGTTCGGCCTCCCGCAGGCGCTCGAGCAATTCCTTGTGCAGAATGCCGACAAACTGTGGGATTGCAGCTTCCCGCACAACTGGTCCGACGTCGCCTTCTGGCACGATGATATCGGCGGGACGGATAATACGCCCGTCAACTGCCTGCCTGTAAGGGAAGTTGAAGAGATAACGTCCGCGCACACGAAACGACTTGTAGTCGTTCCTGTAAGGCGTTGCGCTCAATAGAAGAGTCGGCAGATTGAATTCTCGAACGCCGCGTGACCACGAGATAGCAGGCTCGTAATGACCTTCATCGACGATCACGAGATCAAACTCGTCCCGGATATGCGCTAAAAGAGCTGCTGCAACTGCCGAACCGCCATCATCAGGATCTTGTGCCGTCTTGCGGATGTCGCCGAGCGCCTGATGCGTGCCGACGAGAATGGCGCGATCAGTGGCCTGATCGCCCAGATGCTGCACCACCATGCCGACATTCTTGGGCAAGAATTGTTCGACATACACGTTGTCAAGCGTGGTGCCGAACACGTCGGCCTCCGCGGTGAAGAGCGCCGAGCCGTTTGCCTCATACCCAAGGTGAGACCAGAAACGGTAACGGATGTCCGCCAGGAGTTGCTCAGTCAGCGCAGTGCGTGGCGTCAATACGAGAACACGGCGGACCTCCGGCAGACACCGCGCAAGGATCGCAATGATGCCAGACTTGCCTGTGCCGGTGGGTAGCTTTAGGAGCGCAGCTTCTGTGTGCTCGGGCCGCTCCGGTATCTGCTTGTCCCCGTGCAGATAGGCAACGACCGTGGCGATAGCTGCTTGCTGGTGCCCCCAGAGGTGTGGCGCATCGTCGACACCCTCCCAGAAGTTGTAGCTTCGAAGGTGCCGGAGGGTCCGCGAATAGGCTCTGTTATCGATTCCCTGTCCCGTAATCGACGTCCGCTCATCCGAAATTAGTTCTTTTAGATTCACTTTTTGTTTTCCTTGGCCGGATGGCAGTACGTCGATCGGCTTGCATACTTCGCCTTATAGTTGAAGCGTAACCACTTATTTTTTTGGCGGAAAGAGCTCTTACGAATATTCTAAGTCATTCAACTATCAAAGCATATGACATTGCAAAGGCCGCTTCGAACGCTGCATGCAGCACCGAAAGATAGAATTAATGTTCGGTCCGGCCCGGACATGTCGATATTCTTGGCGTTGTGGCAGTCGCGTTGCAACTGGCACCTCTACAGCTTCAGGCCATCTGGCGCTGCGCCATCGGCGGTCCACTGTTCCGAATATTTCACCGGCACCGTGCGGGAGCGCAACGACGCAGCAGAAGACGCTTCTGCGCCTCCGCGTGAGCCTGCCGGGGTAACCGTGGGCCTAAGCCCACGGGTTAATCTCAACCAGCACCTGAACCTCGTCGCCGTCGATTTCATCGGCGGGGACGGCGCCGAAGGATCCATCCCCTGCCTGGAAGACGACGATTGAGACCATGAGGGTGGCGGCGAGGGAGGCGGCGAAGGCGTGTGCATCTTTGCGGGACATCTGTTTGGCTCCTGTCTTGGAGGCGGGGGACCATCCCCCGCGCGACAGGCCCTCGAAGGCCCGAATACTGGCTGACATCACCGGGTGCGTTCGGCTCGCCCGAATCTACCCGGCGGCACGGGCTTGCCCCGTAGTCCGACCCCTCGCGGGTTGATCTCGAAGACAGAATTCGGGGCAAGGAAGGGAATGGCGAGCGGGGGATGGTCCCCCAACGTCAGGAGCCGATTGTCCCGCTGATGCTTCTAACGCCGCCAGCCTCCCGGCCACGCTCTTGGTTGAAGACGTCCTTCCTTGGGGATGGTTCCTTTGGTGCCCCGCGAACTCAAAGGACAAGGTTGTGATGGTTGAGAGGCCCGCGCTTGGGCGGGCCCCTCGGTTTCAGTTGGGCTCAGGCGGCCAGGTCCGCGCCCCCTGCCCTTTCGCCCTCTTCATCGCCGACGATTTCAAGCCGCGCATTGCGGTATCCTTCCTTGGCGATCCAAAGCTCGGCCGCAGTGACGGACTCCGCTAGATGCAGCAGCTCCGTGTTGCCGCCGAAGTCCAGAAGCACGCGCACCTGCCCGGGCTTCGGCTCCTCGGCCACCTCGAAGACGAGGGCGCTGTCAGCGGAATGGCTGCGCATGATGGTGACGAGGATCACCCCGTCCGAAGCGAAGTTGCCTTCATGCAGCGTGAACGACGCGGGAGCAGTCCAGGTCGCGTAAGGCCGGGGTGGCTCCTTTTTTACAAGGCGGCCGACACCGTTCGAACGCTCCCAGGCCGCCAGCTTCTTGGTGAAGCGTGCCGGTGGCTTGGGGCTGCCGTCAGTGTAGCGAATGAGCGCCCCGAGGGGTGCGGTGTCGATGATGGTTGTTGCAGACATGATTCCTCATTCTGAATGCGAGTAATCGCATTCATCTTATTGATATTGTTACACTATAGGGTGATTGGGGGCGGAATCTCCGCCCCCCACTGGATCACGTTATTCTGCGACCAGCATCGACGCGCCTTCAGCAGGCAGGTCATCCGTCAGGAATGCAGGAAGGTCAGCCTCACTGACGCTGTCGGCCATTTCGGCATCGACATCCGCCCCCTGCCCTTCGGCATGGCCCTCACCGTCCAGCGCCACGAGTTCGTTCCGGCGCAGGACCTCGGGCAACCAGCCACTGCC
The DNA here is from genome assembly GCF_028807335.1 of Sulfitobacter sp. PR48. NCBI lineage: Bacteria > Pseudomonadati > Pseudomonadota > Alphaproteobacteria > Rhodobacterales > Roseobacteraceae > Sulfitobacter > Sulfitobacter sp. PR48. Next base: position 148,014 of record NZ_JARAMM010000012.1, read on the forward strand.
CTTCAGCAAGCGCTCGGCCTCACTGGCCATCTCTCCCTTCTTCAGGTGATCGAGAAGCTGGGCAGTCCCCTCCCCTTTCGCATCGCGCACGGCCTCGAGGATGCGGGCCTTGGGCACGCGGTTGAGATAGGTGTCGACCGTCGGCTCCCAGCCCGCCTCGACCATATCGAGACCTGTGGCGCGCGCCACGAGATCGGAATGCGCCATCCGCCGGGTCAAACCGCCAGCAGAGATGCCCGCTCCGTAAGGGTTCACTTTCTCATGCAGCGCGTTGACGCCGAAGCTGAGGCAATGCGCCAGCAAGGCCAGACGGCTGCCCTGGTCGATGACCGTCAGATAGTCCCAGAGTGCCGCATCATCGCCAAGCGGCAGATCGGCTTCCCATTCCGCGTGACGCTCGTCGACCAGCTTGGCCACCACACTGTCCTTCAGATCGGGCGCCTGCGCCGACATGTAGACCGGACGCACCGAGGCTTCGAGACAGCTGCCCGAAGCGGAGGAGGTGCGGAAGGTGTCCGTGACGAGCTTCAGCAGCAGCAGCGTCAACGCGACATCCGGCGAGCGCCCGATCGCTTCACGCAGCGCCAGCGTCCGGTGGGCCGTCAACTCCATGACCAACCGCTCGGGTAGTGGCTTCAGCGCTCCGTCATCCTCATCCTCCGGCAGGTCGCCACCAATCGGCTGGCCACCCGACATGATGACGGTTCCGCCATGAGCGGCACTGCCATGGCCATCGGTGAGATCACGATCAGCCCCCTGCCCCGCCACCGCAGGATCATCACCATCCTGGACCGCGGTCTCCTCAACGGGCTCATCCTCTGGACGCACATACCCGCGATAGACTGCCAGCGCGCCGTAGCGGTCGAGCGTGACGAACGCCCCTGCCCGTCCGATTTCCAACGGATCGAAGATCAACGGCCGGGTTTCGATCTTTTCCATCTCCGTTTCCAACACGCCAAGCCGCGCGTCGATTTCATCGGGGATGTCATCCTGACCCGCGTACTCGTCTTCCAGCGCCCGATACTCGGCGAGCAGCTTGGCATGGGCCGCGCCTTCGTCATCCGTCATCGGTGCCGGATCGCCGGACAGGGACCGCAGGCCGTGGCTGTAGCCATAGGGCAGGTCGAGTGCGACCTCGATCCACTTCCAACCCTCAACCGCGACCGTCTCAGCCTCGGCCTGGAGTTTGTCCGTCACAAGCCGATCGAGCAGGGCTGGGTCCTCGAGCCAGCCACCGTCATCGCCCTGAAAGAGGTCATGCAGCATCGTGCCGCCCGCCGCTTCGTAGGCCTCAACACCCACAAAGACCGCACGCCGGTCGGACGCCCGAACCGAGGTCTCGGTGAGCATGCGCCGGATCTGGAATGGCTCCTTGTTCCAGGATGAATGGATCACATCCCAGACCTGAACCTGGCGCGCGTGATCAGGGTTCACGGTGAAGGCCATGAGTTGCTCCAGCGTCATGCCATCCTCGGCATAGATCTCAAGCAGGGCAGGGGCGACGGAAGCGAGTTTGAGGCGCTGCTTCACGATCTGCGGCGTCACGAAGAAGGCGGCAGCAATCTCAGCATCGCTCTGCCCCTTGTCCCGCAGGGCCACAAACGCGCGGAACTGGTCGAGCGGGTGCAGGGCGACGCGCTGCATGTTTTCTGCAAGGGAATCGTCCTCGGCCAGGATGTCGGACGCCGCATCACGGACGATGCAAGGAATGGGCGTCGTCTTCGCCAACCGTTTTTGCTTCACCAGCAAGGACAATGCCTGGAACCGGCGGCCACCGGCCGGTATCTCGAACTTGCCGGTCTCGGCACCATCGTTAGCCAAGACGGGCCGCACGCTCAGGCTCTGCAAGAGGCCGCGGCGGCCAATGTCTTCGGCCAGTTCCTCGACGGACACGCCAGCCTTGATGCGCCGCACATTGGACTGGCTCAGCACCAGCTTGTCGAAAGGGATATCCCGCGAAGGGGACAGGGTGATTTTCTGGACAGCTTTCGTCATCAGATCTTCTCCACGACGGGCGCCGGAAGCCACTCTCCCGATCTCACTTCCCGTCACCCTCAAACCAACACTCCTTTCCCTCTCGATGACCTTATGGTTGGAACTATCCGGGAAAATTTGCCGGAGGATAGAAGACTACGCTCAATTACAAACTGGTTGAGTGAGCGTGATAAGACCATCACGTCCCTTGCCTCATCATAGCGTCGAGGTAGGCGTTGTTGTTTTTCACCTGTCCTGTGCTGGCTCTCAAAATTAATTCGTCGAGTGCAATAAGGAGCTGCCCTGGACCTCGTTCTCTAAGGTGTTTCATGATCCTGCCCTGTTCTATTCTTAGCAATCTTCCGACATCGGCCAATATTTCGAGAACTGATTGATGATCTCTTGGTTCATGCGGGAAGAAGTCCGATACGTTTTTCAGGTCCGTCCATGCCATAATTGTTGGATCTCGGCGTTCCTGAAAACCAGAGGTGCAGTGTGCATCTGCTCTATCTTTTTTTATATTCAATCTTGTGGGTTCTACGTGCCGGACATTTTGTCCGTCGTCGCCGGACATTTGGTCGGGCATTGTTTCCTGAGCGTCATGGTTTCCGGCCGGAAACTCTCTGATGGTCGCTCCGACCAACTCTGCCAGCCTCTTGATAAGCTCTATGATTTCGTCGGCTTTGAGAGTTGCACGGCGTAGGATGTTTCGTACGTTCTGGAGAAATGAGACAGTCTCAACATCCTTTGCTTGGCGCAAAGCCTCGACACGAAGAGCCAGTGCCTCCGCCTTGAGTGACCGTAGCTTTTCCTGATCGCCCACAAGCTGTTCTGCGTGTTCGGTGAGCTCTCTTTCCCGATCATACATTGGCTGCAGATCGAAGCCAAAGGCATCTCTGATCAATCCACCGTAGCGAAGAGGGAACCGTTTGCGGGTTGCGCTATCCCTGCGCTGGATCAGCCCGGCATCCACGAGGTGTCCGATACACCGTCGAATCGTTCTCTCGTTCAGGCCGTTCGTTCTCTCAGACAATGATGCGTTTGAGGGAAAGACGATAGTCATTGGAGCTGTTTTTCCGGCCTTCTTCGGCATGAAGCTGATCAAGGCCTGCAGTGTTACCAGGTCATTTGGTGTCAGACCGAGTTCTTTGCGAAGCGCTCGGATCGGCTCGATTACCCTGTACGGGTTCGTACCGGGTACAGACGATCGTTCCGCCAAGGCGGGTGTGTGAGAAAATACCTGTCTCATGATGATTTCGGCTGAAAAAGCTTCCCCGTTCACCGCGAACGGTGTTGAAAACGATTCGGCTTCGGGGTATCAATCAGGTGTCTAAGCTAATCGAGGCCCTTCGGAAGCGCTGCTTTCGGGGGGTCTTTCCTTTTCTGGCCTGTCCTCCTTTCTGCTCAGTTTTTGTTATCGTCTATTTCAGGACCATCAAGATCCTGATCCCTGCCGGAGACTGGGTTACCTATGGGTTCCATTTTCTCTGGGGTAATGATCTGCCCTGGACCAGCGGCCTTCGCGTTCGCCAACGCTAGAAGAGCGGCCTCTGGATTCTCAGAGATCCACTTATGAAGCCCGTCATCTCCGTTCTTGACGGTGATGATCACGTTTCTTTTGGTGACCTTCACCATCCCGAGTTTTGTCTTGATTGCCGATGGGGCAGGGGGCTTGTGCTGTTTCAGGAGCCCTTCGAAGATCGCAAAGCGTTCGTCGGAGGTCTTGCCTGAACCTCTGGATTCCATGAGAGCATCATGGAATTCTCGGTTTCCGGCCGGAAACCCTTCACCTCCAGAGAAGCCAAGGCTCTCATAAGACTTTGCGGCAGCATACCAACGATCCCGTCCAACCCCGGGTGCCGCCCCGATCTTTTGGATGAGTTCAGTCGGAATACAGGAAGTGACTTGTTTCATGCGAGCAAGTCCCGTGAGCTTGTCACCGGCTTTCCTGGCTTTCTGATCGATGTTGAGGGCGTCACAGACCAGTCCCTCATCCTTGCCGGACTCTATGAGAGAACGTGCAAAAAGGGCTTTCTCGATCCAGCTGAGGTCTTTTCGGAAGCTGTTCTCTTGGCCTTGTGCAAGAATCGCTTGATCCTCATCCAAGCCTCTGATGAGAGCCTTTGCGGGCTTGCCAATAAGTCGAAGGGCCGCTAATCGCCTGCGCCCATAGATGATCCTGTACCGCCCCCCTTCGGGGCTCAGAAGTATCGGGATAAGCTGTCCCTGCTTGTCAATGCTTTCAGCCAGTTCCCTGATGTCATCTTCGTCATCCAGGGCCAGACGATCCTGGAACTCGGAATCATCAATAAGGTCGGTACTGATTTCTTGAATTGAAGATTGTGCCGCATCCTGAAGAGAACGGGCCATTCCCGAAAGGGCAGGGGCTCGTGACTGGGTTCGAGTCGGAGAAATCGACGAGCTCTGCTGCTTTTCTTCATCCTCGGGAATGTCGAATGTGACTTTGCGGGCCATTACTTGCGCCCCCATGCCGTTTTGATGAGCCCTTCGACCTCCGCCACAACCCCGTTGATGGACTCGATAGCCCGATCGTACGTCTGGCGATGAAAATCCGTTCTGGCGATCTCGAACAGTGTCTGTTGCGTGAGCCCAGCGTCAGAGACTGCGGAGGATTTCAGGAAAGGCTGAGTAAGAACGTCATCCGTGAACATGGTCCGCAGGAATGCCGCCATCTGGGTTTGGGGGCCGTCATTGGGCTCGAAACGAGTGATTAGAAATCTCATGAAGTCCCAGTCGGGCGATGCGCCCACATCAGCAATTGTTGCCATGAGGCTGGATGTGAGCTGCAGGAATTGGGCCATCGAGGCGACGTCAAGCATGCTTGGAATGACAGTGACGACTAGGGATGTCGACGCTACCAAAGCCGATAGTGTGGTAAACCCGAGTTGCGGTGGGCAGTCGATGACGACAATGTCGTAGTCTGTCTCGACTTCATTAATGCAAAGGGCAAGCCGCTGATAGAACGGCGGCCTGATATTGTTTCGAAGGGCGTGTGCGGTTTCGGTCTCGAACTCAGAGAGCAGCAAGCCGGCCGCGGCTAGATCGAGGTTGTGGAAATACGTTTTGCGCACAACGTCTCTAAAGGGGATAGGGTCCTCGTACCGAAGGGCATCGTACACCGTTCCGGCCTCAGGGAAGTCGATTTCCGGCCGGAAACCGAACATGGTGGTCATTGAGGCTTGTGGGTCGAGATCAATTGCCAGAACCCGATAACCATCAAGGGCAAGCTTTTGGGCCAGATGGATCGCTGTTGTCGTCTTCCCTGCGCCCCCTTTGAAGTTGGCGATCGAAATGATCTGGATATGCTCCCCATCCCGACGACGAGGAACGATATGCTGGAACTTGGTGCTTGACCGGGCTATTTCGTGGCGCGCTATATCGATTTGCTCTGCAGTGTAGAACCTGCGGCCGCGGGCGTCTGTTTCGATTTCACCGAGATCGAGCTTGTCCTCGAAAAACATCTTCCGCAAAAAATCTTGGCTTACGCCGAGGATCTGGGCAACTTCCGTGGATGAGAAGCGTCTGAGAGCCTTTCGTTCATCAGGTAGAAACGACTTGCGCATATTCACATCAAGCGATTTGCTTAGACGTGTCGCCATCGTCTGGATCTTTTGATCCATTCTGATCCGCTGCTCGTTCATGCCCGTCCCGTCGCCCGTCTTCCGGGTCTATCTTGAGAAGGAACGCAAAACCGCCGGAAACTGATGGTTAGCGTTCTTCCGCAAAAATGTCAGGAAAGCGTTTGACAGGCAAGGATTTTTTCAGATGGTGGGCCGGTATCCGGTGAAATCATTTATTTACAATGACTTATCTTATTTCGCGGATCCAGCGCGTCAAGTGCTTGTGTCGCTGCCATCACTTAAACGCAAGATGTACCCGATTCACATAGGCGGTTTTGCTTCCAAAGAACGAATCTGAGTCTCTTAAATCATTCCCAGTCTCTCAGCCCGTTCCAGCAGCATCTTCACCGAAGACGGCCGCCATCTTGTTCGGCCACGAGGCGTGCGTTCGCGCATAGATTCCAGCCGTTCACAGATCGCTTGAAGGGTGATGTCGGGATCTGCGCCCTTGATGCCAGCAATAATGGCGGGCAGGCGGTCGTCCTTTTCGCGACGCCCGGCGCGGGCCAAAACTGTCTTGGGCAGGAAGCCGTCGCGGACATAGGCCTTCACGGCGCGCAAGAGACGGCTTTGGGTCCAGCGACGCGCCTCGGGCAAGGGGCCGTTGATGATGCGCACAACATCCTCCCAGGCCAAGTCGGGGCGCAATCGGCGCACATGGGGCACCCAATCTTGTGCCGTCTCGTTCAGACGCTCCATGTAGCCGTCCTGTCGCGCCAGCCGCACCTTGCGAAGAGCGGCTGGGTCTTTGGCCCGCAGCCCAGGGTTCCCGCCCACGCGGCCCTTTGTGCGCGCGCTGGCGAGGCCGGCCTTGGTTCGTTCCCGGATAAGGGCGCGCTCAAACTCGGCCGCAGCCCCCAGCACTTGCAAAGTGAACTTGCCCTGCGGGGATCCGGTGTCGATGGGGTCTTGAATGGAACGAAAGAAAGCACCCTTGGACTCCAGCCGCTCGATCACCTCCAGCAGATGTGACAGGGACCGCGCGAGGCGGTCGATCCGTACGACCACCAGCGTGTCGCCCTTGCTAATGCGCTCCAGCAAGCGGGCAAGCACCGGCCGGGCACGATTGCCGCCTGAGGCGTGCTCTTCGAAGATCTCGACGCATCCCGCAGTTTGCAGGGCCTCAGACTGGGGCAGGGGGGTCTGATCCTCTGTGGATACGCGCGCATAGCCTATCAGGGGCATGAAAATCGGCCGTTTGCAATTTCATATACCGTTACTAAACGACGGTTTATAAACGAATGCAAGCAAGTGTTCTCTCGTTGAGCTGGCGTACAATGCCTTGGTTTTCTTGCGCAGAGCGCGATCTGAGAGGTTCCGCCGGCAGTCGCGCGCGCGTACTATATAAAGGGCGCAAGCAACGGCCACAAAAACGCTTGGGTAATGGGCAAAAAATCAGTATTTTGCACATATGAAATCACAAACATCTAATTTGACTAATGATTTTGACGACCCCTTCATCACAGTCGAGGGGGACGAAGAGGCTCACGAGGATGATCTCTGGTTCCTGCCTGGGCCACTCGAAGAAGAACCCGATGATTTGCCTCCCGGGCCGCGGGCGGAACCGCCCGACACCGCTGTCGTCGATGACTGGGCAAGGGCAGAGGGGGTTCACGCTGCGCGACTGGCAAGAGTGGCTGGACGCCTTGGAGCTCTGGATGACCGGCTGCTGCGCGGTCCGGAAGGCTGGCGGCATCGGCTCGCTCTCATCGAGGCGGCGGATCTTAGCTGGTTCGCAGGAGATCGGGTGAGTTCTGATCGGCTGGCGCTCTGGGTGTCGATGCGGCTCTCGGGCGCACAGGATGACACAAATGCCCTAGCAAGAGTTGGATGGGCCGCTCGGCGCCTGACTGGCGGTCCCGGACCAAAAGGTGACTTGGCAGCCTTCCTAGATCGCCGCGATCCCGAAAACATTGAAGACAGCACTGAGCGTTTCGAAGATCGCGCGGGCGGATGGCTGGACGTAATAGCAGCCGCAGCCGATCTCCACCCAATCACGCGGGCTTGCATGGGCTTTCATCTCTGGAGCCTGGCGGGCCTCGGACAGCACGGCGACCAGATGGAAGCCGCCGTCACCGCGTCCAGGATCGCGGCCAGTGACGGAAGCGGCGCCATTTTCGCACCGCTCGCTATGGGCGGGGCAGGGGGGCTGCGTGCTTCGGGCTTGCCACCCGAACGCTTGGCCCGCTGGTTGGATGGGATGAACAGCGCAATTCTAACGGCGATGCGTCATCTAGATGATACCCAGACATGGAGTGCTCGGGCGGAAGGAGCCATGTCTCAGCTTTCGGGGCGAACTCCGGCCGCTCTTCGTTCGGCGTTGACAGAGTGGCCTTTGGTGTCGGCCCCGATGGCGGAAGTCTTAACAGGCGCAAGTCGCGCGGCTGTTCAAAGGAACCTCGCTTGGATGGAAGAGAGAGGCCTGATCCGAGAAGTGACGCAACAAGGACGCTTCAGGATGTGGCGGATCAAGGACTAGACCGTTGTGAGTAGATCCAGCGGTAAGGGCCTTCTCAGTTCATTGAGGGTGGGGCGCGTGGCGCCGATGCCTACGTTCATCAGATTCGCCAAAGAATCCTGGGTTGGATATCGAACAAAATTTTCTCTCAGAATTGCTTTGTGTAATCCGGCAACGAGCTATCGCAGCATTTCGAAAAGATCCGGTGTGTCCTCGTCGCGCCGCCTGCTCAGACCTTCGCCAAGATGTAGGCAATGGTGTTTAATTCGTGTCAGGCCTTTGCCGCCCTCGAAATGGACCCAGCCCCCTCTGGGCATGCCCACACTTACGATCAGCGCCCCGCATATTGGACAAGTCCGCCTGAACGGTGCGCCCTTCTTGCTTTCACGGTCGCCCCGAACTGCCCAACCGCCGCGGACGGATACCGTGCGCCCCGTCGACAGGCGGCGGGTGTGCGCCTTACGGAAATACCAACGGTCCGTCATCCCAGCCCCCTCCTTTCCTCGACCCGGCTGCCGCTTGGGGTCGAACGCACATAGAAGCCTTGTGGAATAGCCTCCTGCACCAGCCCGACATGCGAGATCAGTCCCACAGCCCGGCTGCCCTCTGTCAGCGCAGCAAGAACCTGGATCACTTGGTCCAGCGTGCCCGCCCCATTCTCGGTGTCGAGGCTGCCGAAGCCTTCATCGATGAAGATCGTGTCCATTCGGATCTTGCCCGAAAGGCTCTCGACCACATCAGCTAGCCCAAGCGCGAGGGCTAGTGCCGCGATAAAGGTCTCGCCACCGGATAGCGTTGCTGTCGGACGCGCCTTGCCGGTGTTGATGTCGAAGACCTCGATTTCGAGCCCACGCTTGCCGCGGCCGCCAGATGCCTCAAGCCCGCGCGTCAGCCGGTAGCGACCACGTGTCATAGGGTCGAGCCTCATATTCGCCGCATCGAGAACCTGGTCGAACATTGCACCGATCGCGAAGGTCTCGAGTGTCATCTTGAAATCGTTCTTGCCGTTAGCCAGATCGGCCAGCCCCCGGAGCGGACCGGTCTCGGTTTCAAGCCGCTCGGTTTCGGCCAGCGCCGCCGCAAGCGATTCCTTGAATTTGGTCAGTGACGATACATCTGTCCTCGCTGTGGCGAGTGCAGCGTTGGCCGCGTTCAAGGTCTGGGTGGCGTCTGCCAACGCCAGCTGAAGCGGGGCAAGATCCGGGCGTTCACGATCTGCGCAAGCGGCTATGGCGTTCTGCAATGTCGTGTGAGCCGCGATCAGGCCCTCACGATGATCGGATACCGTCTTCTGGTCGGCATCGAGGGTCGGGAAATGCGCCTTGCAAGCATCATATCCCGCTTTGTCCAGCCCGACCTCGGCAAGCCGAGCACCAAAATCATCTTGCGCCTTTTTCACGCGCTGTTGCTGCGCGTCGCGCGCCCGCTTTGCTGCTTCCAGCTGCTCTTGCGCACGGGTGAGCATTTCACCGGCGGCTCGGTCCTGTTGCGTCGCCACTTCCAGCGCCTCGGACAGTTGCCTTTGCTCTCTCTGTAAAGCCTCCCGTCGAGCGACAACCGCCTCGGGCGTGCGCAGACCTTCCGGCAGGGCCTCGATCACTGTGTCCAGCTTGGCGCGCGCGCCGGCAAGATCGGTCTCGGCCTTTCCCGCAGCGGTGCGCGCCGTAGCCTCGGCAGCTTCAGCCTCAGTCAGTTTCAGCTTGAGTTGGGCCAACTGCTCCGCCATCGCGTCTAAATCGACCGCTTCTCCAAGCGCGGCGACGTCGCCTTCAAGCCGTGCGATTTCAACTTCGAGTTCCGCTAACGTGCGCTCAGGACTTTCCTGTTCCTCGAGCGCCCGCTTCTTTTCGTCGAGCCGCATTCGAAAATTGCCGAGTTCGCTTTCGGCCCGAACTCTGGCTTCGGAGGCAGTTCTCGCCTGAACCTGCGCACTCCGAAACGCTTCGGTCAAACCAGATTGTTCGGGCATACCATGGGCAGGCGCAGGATGATCATGGGAGCCACAGACAGGGCAGGGCGCTCCTTCGGTCAACTTTTCGGCCAGAATGATCGCTTGCGTGCGCGAAAGCCGTGCCTCGGCATCTACCAATGCCGCATCAGCGGCTTGCGCCGCGTCGGTTCTTGTCGCCAGTTCGTTCGATGCCGCTTCTACATTTCGTTGAGCATCCGCGACAGCCTCTTGCGCCTTAACATGCGCCGCTGCCTTGACTCTTTCTCGGTTGACCTCGGCCAACTCACCGGTCAGCTGGCCTCGCACCGTTTCGGTCTTTCGCGCTTGATCAAGTGCCAGATCGGTCGCATCGCGCTGAGACTTGAGCTTCTCTCGGGCATCTATGGCCTCGGTCAGAGCCTTCTTCGCCGAACCTTCGTCCTTCGCAGCGTCGTCAAACGCGCTTCTAAGAGCCGCTGCTTGACCGACCTGGTTCTCGATCGCCTCCAACCTTGTCAGGTCAGCCTGAACTTGCTGCCGCCGGTCCTCGCCCGACTGTGCCTCAACAAGTTTTTTTCCCGCCACCTCCTTCGCGCCAGTGGCGATATCTAGTGCCGCCTCGACCTTTGTGACAGCCTCCACCGCATTCCGGCTTTCCTGCTCCGCATCGCGCAAAGCCGTCTCAAGATCACGGGCCTGAATGGCATTCCGGACAGCCTCAATGCGCTTGGCCAGTTCTTCGACCTCGCCCGTTTTCTTTTCTAGATTATCGAATGCCTGCTGTGCCGTGTCGACAGCAGAAAATGCTTTCTCGATTTGCTCGCCTTCGGTCAGAGCTTTACGCGCGGCTTCGGTAGCCATCGCCGCGCCGTTCTGAACTCCCTGCTTTTCTTCGACTTTTGTTTCGGCTGCGGCAATCCCGAGTTCTAGCGCCTCCGCGCTCTCAAAACCACGTTCCTCGAGTCGAGCCACGTAGAGAGCGCGCTGGTCGCGCAACGCTCGTTCTGCCTCTGAGGCTTCTTCTTTCAGCCGTGCGGCGAGATCTCGATAGATCTTCACGTCGAAGAGATCCCGCAATATCTCGACCCGCGCATCCGTTTTTGCGGCCAAGAACGTCTCGAACTTGCCTTGCGGTAAGAGCACGATCTGTCGAAACTGATCTGCCCCGTAGCCAAGCAGCGCCTCGACTTGCTGCCCAACTAGCGAGACTTTCTTTTCCGCAATGACACGGCCAGACTGACTCGGACCAAGAATGTCCACCGGAATCCCGGTGACGTCGAATAACGAGGCTTCCGACGCGTCCTCAGTGGTCCCTTCACCGCGTGCCTTCGGACGTTCCTGCGCCGGACGACGACGGATCAGGTAGGTCTTGGCGCCCAGCTCAAAGACAAATTCAACTTCGGTAGGTAGATCCGACGCGGCGTGATCCGAGCGTAGTGAACGTGGTTCTTGATCAGTCTTGGTCGGCGCCCCGAATAGCGCGAAGGACATCGCCGAAAACAGCGTCGACTTTCCCGCGCCGGTCTGACCATAAATCCCGAACAGACCCGTCTCCAGCGCGGACCGGAAATCGACTACCTCGGTTGTCGCAAATGGCCCGATGTCAATCGGCACGCAAACTTGACCCCCTATCGGCATGCAAAAATAACCCCCTCGGAGCGCTCGGGTAGCTGGCCCGATGCGGTGTA